>CAIKAS010000159.1 GCA_903825445.1 uncultured Acidobacteriia bacterium | reverse complement strand
TTCGTTCCGTTGGTTCCAGATACTTCAAGAACACATACGGCACGGAGTTCACAACGCCTGACGGCACGCCGTATAACCCTGACTTCATGCTGCTGGCAAAGTCATTCGGAGTGGAATCGGCGCTGGTGGTCGAGCCGTCCGACCTGAGCCCCGCTCTCGAAAAGGCATTGAATGCAAACGTGCCCTATTTGCTGGAAGTGCGGACCCGAGCAGATGTCCCAATGCCGCGGACCGGCTATTGGGATATTGCCGATTTCCTCGTTGGCGGTAACGATCCGGTGGCGGATGGATCGCCAGCTATAGAAGCCGGGCGAGAAATCGAAACACCAGTCGGCTGATTCGGGACGCCGGAGCGCTCTTTCAGATCATTCCTGTTAATAATTTCTTCCCTATCTCCAGGGTAACTACGTCCGCGTCAGGTGATGTCATTTGATGTGATTCCTTCCCCAGCGGTGTTACCGTAACTTCCTTGTGATCGCCTCTCCGCTGAAATAGACTGTTCGCTGAACGGTGGAGAGGTTCTCAATGAAAACGAAGTGCATCTTAGCAGTCTCTGTCTTAGCTGGTGTGTTTGCTCTGACCGCCAGCGCTCAGACTACATCCGAGATCTCCGGGAGAGTGTCAGACCCCGGCGGCGCGGTCGTTCCCGGCGCACAGGTGCAAGTCACCAACACGGACACGAACTCCGTGAAAACGGCGCGAACCGGTGACGATGGCGCGTACACGTTCCCGGCGCTCGCAGTTGGCCCGTACAAGCTGGAAGTGAAGAAAGACGGGTTTCAGACGTATGTGCAATCCGGCATCGTCCTGCAGATCGATACTAACCCGACGATCAATGTGCCACTACAGTTGGGCAACGTTTCGCAATCGGTTGAGGTTCAGGCCGACGCCGCGATGGTCGAGACCCAGAGCACGGGTGTTGGCCAGGTCATCCAACCGGAGCAGGTGGTTGATCTGCCGTTGAATGGCAGGCAAGCCACTCAGTTGATTGCGCTCTCCGGCGCTGCTATTTCCAGCGGAGCGGGCGGCATTGTGAACAATCTGGAGTACCCGAACGCGCCTTCCTATTCGGTGGCGGGCAGTTCCGGCAACGATACAAACTACCAACTGGACGGCAGCCCTAACATGGACTACCGTACGAACGTCGGCGAGATTATGCCGTTCCCGGACGCATTGCAGGAGTTCAAGGTGGAATCCAATTCACTGCCTGCCAACTCCGGCAGCCGTCCCGGCGGGTCGGTGGGTGCAGTCACAAAAGGCGGCACCAATTCGATCCACGGCGATTTGTTTGAATTTCTGCGCAATGGAATCATGAATGCCGATTCCTACCAGTTCGGCACTACGGCGGGCGTCGTCAACAAAGGGATACAGGATACGCTGAAGCGCAACCAGTTCGGCGGCACTGTCGGTGGACCTATCAAGAAGAACAAGATGTTCTTCTTTTACGGAAATCAGGACACCGAGGAGCGCTCGACGACGAACGGAACGAAATCAGGGATTCCAACGCCGGCGATGTTGCAGGGTAATTTCACGGCCTATCTTGCGCCACCCTGCCAGAGCAAACAGGCGTATCTGAATGCTACTGTCGTCTCACCGATATCCGGAGGCGCGCCTCAGCAGCTGACAACAGCGCCCAACAGCAACATCATCCTTCCGCAGTGGCTGGCTACTCCTTCGGCAGTGATTGCCGCCAAGGTAGCCGCGCTTCTGCCGACTCCCGTGGATGCCTGCGGAGATATCTTCACTCAAACCCATCTCATTGACCGCGAATATCAGCACGTTGCCAGGGTGGACTGGCAGCGAACCGACAAGGATGCACTGTTCTTCCGTTACTTCATCGCCGACTATTCGAATCCGATGTTTTACGTTCCCGGCAATCTGGAAAACACCAGCGGGGTTGGTCTGGCTGACCGCGTACAGAACGTCGTTCTCGGTGACACGCACACTTTTAGCAGCTCCATGATAAATACCTTCCGTCTGAACTGGAGCCGCACCGCAACGCAGCGAACATCCAATCCGAACATTACGAACATCTGTGCATTGGGGGCTCTTGCGGTTTGTCCGTTGACGAATAACCTGGCGTTTGATTTCTCGGAGCCCGGATTTCAGGGATGGGACTACGAAAACGATTATGGGGGCAGCGAGAACCTGGGCTTGCAATTCCACTCTCACCAGATCCAGGTGGGCGGCACCTACCAGCACGTTCAGATGAACGGCAACGGTGTATTTCAGGAAAATCCGGGTCCGACTTTTGCCACCGGAAGTACTTCCTATACGGGCCAGGCTCTCGCCGACTTCGTTACCGGCCAGCCTGATGGCTACGGACAAGGGAACGGTCAGATCAGTCGCGATGCCATCAACATTCCGTCGCTCTATGCCCAGGACAACTGGAAAGTGGCGGCGCGTTTTCAAATCAATTTAGGATTGCGCTGGGATCCGTTCTTCCCGCAGCATACCGGATATGGTTATGCATCCGACTTCAATCCCGCCAACTTCGCAGCCGGAAAGCAAAGCTCGATTTACGTGAACGCACCTCCTGGAATGACTTTCCCCGGGGATCCGGGTTTCAACGGGAAGTCCGATACCCCGAACCGCCTGGCAAACTTCGCTCCGCGGGTTGGCATGGTCTGGGACCCCACGGGTAAAGGCACCATGACGGTTCGGGCCGGCTATGGCTTTGCCTACAACAGTTCGGTTTTGTGGAATGCGATGCACATCGTGTTGAATCCACCATGGGGATCGACCATCAGTTTCACTCCTTCGCCGGTGAATGTCTCCTCTACGAGTCCGCTGTCAGGCGGTGGCATCGCGAACCCGTTCTATAACTACCCGGGCGGTGATCCGTTCCCGTCGCCCGCGCAGCCTCCTCACAATTACACATTCCCTTTAAACGGGGCCTATGTGTTTCAGGACCCCAGTGTGAGTCCGGAGCATACACAATCCTGGAACGTCTCGGTCCAGAAACAGCTCACCCGGAACTGGCTGTTATCCGCTACCTATATCGGAAACCATACGAGCGATATCTGGCTCGGCGTGAACGACAATCTGCCAACCGTCATCTCAGCCGGGATGACGGCGCCGGGAATTGTCAGCACTGCGGGAATGACAGGCATCACGGGTCCCTGCACGCTGTTGTATGGAACTCAGCAGGTGACGTTCCCGACGTGTAACTCATCGTCCACGACTATTGTCAGCGGTGTGGGGAATCAGAAAGCCCGCAGCGCTCTGAACCTTGCCAATCCGGCCTGGGGGCCGCAAGTCAGTGGTGGCGTTACCGTGGCGGAATCGATTGGCTGGTCAACCTATAACGGATTGCTGGTCTCGGCTCAGCACCGTTTGAGCAAGGGCTTTTCAGTGCTCTCGAACTTCACGTGGTCCCACTGCATCGATCTGGGTGAAGGCGGCCAGGATATTGGCAGCACCTTCACGATCCCGAGCAATCCGGGTTTCGACAAGGGCAATTGCGGCCAGGACCGCCGCCGCCTGCTCAATATTTCCGTGGTAGCGCAGAGCCCGAAAATCCCCAATGAATGGGCGGAACGCATCCTCGGCCATTGGAGCAGTTCGGCGATCTTCACGGCCGCATCTGGCTCACCCTTCCAAATGAGCGACGGGACCGATGTCTCCCTGGATGGCGTTACCAGCGTTCGGCCGAACATGGTCGGCGACCCGTGGACTCCCGGTCAGGTGGCCGCGAATCCAAGCTGCGTAGCGCCCACGGAGATAGGTACGCTGGCGCACTGGTACAACAATTGCGCGTTCATGGTGCAGCCCACAGGAACTTTCGGCAATGAACAGCGGAATAATCTTTTTGGTCCTGGTTCATGGAATCTGGATGCCGCGATTTGGCGGTCGTTCCCGTTCCGTGAGAAGTATAAACTCGATTTCCGCGGCGAAGGCTTCAATGTCCTGAACCATGCAAACTGGGGCAATCCGGCAGCCGCTCTGAATACGGGGCTGCCCGGATTCATTTCGACCGCGTCCAATACGCAGCGGATTCTCCAGGTAGCGCTGAAGCTGACTTTCTAGTATCGATACGGTTACCTTAGCTTGTTCGGGCTCGCTGTTTGGTGATAGGCTCAACATTTAAGATTGGCTGGGATCAGGTCAGCGAGTTTCAGTTCCCGGTGAGGGTTGAGGATTCAAAACGATGAAAATACTGCGGTTTTCACTGCTTTCGGTTGCGATAGCGCTTCCTTTGGTGGCCCAAACAGGAGACTGGCCCAACGTCGGCAATGACCCCGGCGGCATGCGATATTCGAAGCTTACGCAGATTACTCCGGCCAACGTGAGTAAGATCGTTCGCGCCTGGACGTACGACATCGGCGAACCGGGCGGAGGCTTCCGAGGCACGGAAGCGACGCCCATCGTTGTGAACGGCATCATGTACTTTTCGACGCCTGGGGGTAAAGAAGTTGCACTCGACGCTGCAACCGGGAAAGAAGTGTGGAAGTACGATCTGAAAGAAGTCACGGCCACGGGTAGAGGAGCCAAGTACGGTGTATCGTATTGGCCCGGAGACGGGAAGGCCGCACCCCGCGTTATCGTCGCTACAACCGACGGACTATTGATCCAGTTGGACGCGAAAACCGGCAAGCTCTTCAAGGAAGTTGGCGACAACGGCATCGTCGATTTGAAAGTTGGCATGGTGGAGAAGTACGGTGGCGGATACACGCCCGGCTCTACGCCGGCCATCTACAAAAATCTGGCGATCATCTCCCCGACCACCGGCGAGCAGGGTCGTTACGGGATTGCCGGTGATCCGCGCGCTTTCGATCTGCAGACAGGCAAAGAGGTCTGGAGATTTCACACCGTGCCGCAGCCAGGTGAGCCGGAGTTTCCATCGTGGGGCGTCGATGGATGGCAGGATCGGCGCGGGCCCGGGGCCTGGGTGCCAATGACGGTGGACACGGTAAACGGATTGGTGTTTGTCCCGCTCGGTAATGCCACCGACCAGAATTATGGAGGCAGCCGTCCGGGAAAGAATCTCTATGCCACCAGCCTGATAGCACTGGACGCAAACACGGGGAAATTGAAGTGGTTTTACCAGACCACTCACCATGACATCTACGACTGGGACGTCAACGCGCCGCCCACGTTGATCGAAGTTACGAAGGACGGGAAGAAGATTCCCGCCCTCGCGCAATCCACCAAGCTGGGTCTGCTGTTCATTCTCGATCGACTGACGGGGAAGGCGATCTTTGGCGATGAGGAGCGGCCCATTCCCGATACCGATGCGCCTGGCGATCATGCCTGGCCGACACAGCCATTTCCTCTAAAACCCGAACCTATCGCGCGCATCAGCATGACGCGCGAGGAAGTGAGCAAGATCTCACCGGAGACCGAGAAGACCTGCAAGGCGCAGTACGATAAGGCGGTCCAGATGGGACCGTATACTCCTTATGGAATGATGCCGAGCCTGGTTTTTCCAAGCTCGGAAGGCGGCGGCAGTTGGTCAGGTGCGTCTTTCGATCCGGGTCTGGGCTACATCTTTGTAAATACCCGCAGTGTAGGCACTATGGCAAAGTTGAATCCCACGACTTCCTCCGGGCTTTTGCCGTCTTACGCGAAACAGAAGATTCCGTTTGAAGACCAGAACGGATATCCGTGCAGCGCGCCGCCATGGGGTGAACTGATGGCCGTGAGCGCGACGACGGGAGATATCGTCTGGCGCGTTCCGCTGGGCGAGTACAAGGAACTGACGGCGAAGGGAATTCCGAAGACCGGCACTCCAAACGCTGGCGGTCCGATCATCACGGCCGGCGGTGTCTTGTTTATCGGCGCAACCGCTGACCTGATGTTCCGTGCGTTTGATCCGAAGACTGGTAAGGAACTGTGGTCCACGCAGCTGGAGAACAGCGCGGTTAATACGCCGATTACTTATTCCGCAGGCAGCGGCAAGCAGTATGTGGCAGTCTGGGCTGGCGGCGGACTGGGCGACTTCAAGACGTCGGCGGCAGGACAAAAGACCAACCTGATTGTGGCTTACTCGCTACCATAGATGGACCGAGGCGAAGACACAGGCCGCCGCATTCCCATAAGCTACCTTGGGAAAGCGGCCCTGACCTGTGATTCGCCTCCCTCCTCTCTCGGATTATTCGCATGCGTGGCGCGCGCTGCGCCATCGCAACTTCAAACTGTTTTTCTTCGGCCAAAGCATCTCCGTCATCGGCACCTGGATGACGCGGCTGGCCACCAGCTGGCTGGTCTACCGCCTCACGCACTCCGCCCTGCTGCTCGGAATCACCGGTTTCGCGGGCCAGATCCCCACCTTCCTCCTTGCGCCTTTCGCGGGTGTCTGGATGGAACGGATGAGCCGTCGCAATCTGCTCGTCTGGACACAAGCCGCCGCCGCCCTGCAGTCTCTGGCTCTGGCCGCGCTCACCCTGGCCCACGTCATCACCATCGGCGAAGTGATCGCGCTCGGCGTGTTCCAGGGCGTCATCAACGCGTTCGACATGCCCGGCCGCCAGTCGTTTCTTGTCCAGATGGTGGAAGATCGAAAGGACCTCGCCAACGCCATTGCGATCAACTCCTCCATGGTGAACGGCGCGCGTCTCATCGGTCCCGCCATCGCCGGTGTCGTCATCGGCGCAGTTGGCGAGGGCTGGTGCTTCCTCATCGATGGCATCAGCTATCTCGCCGTCATCGCCTCGCTGCTGCTCATGCGGATCCGGCCGTCCGATGCTCGGCGCACCGCGTCCACCATGCTCGGGCAAATGCAGGAAGGCTGGGCCTACGTCAACGCCTTCCGCCCCATCCGCACGATCCTGCTGTTGTTCGCCGTGGTCAGTCTGATGGGCTGGCCCTACGCGGTTCTGCTGCCCTTGTTCGCGGGGCAAGTGTTCCATGGCGGCCCGCACACACTGGGCTGGCTGACCGGCGCTTCCGGGATTGGCGCGCTGGTCTCCGGAATTTCGCTCGCGCTGCGGAAAACCGTGGTCGGCCTCACGCGTATGATTCCGCTCGCTGCGGGTATGCTCGGCGGAGGCTTAATTCTGTTCGGCCTCTCGCACACGTTCTGGCTCTCACTGGTGCTGCTGCTGTTCGTCGGTTTCGGTATGATGCAGGGCCTCTCCGCGAGCAATACCGTGATTCAAACCTTGGTGCCGGAAGACATGCGTACGCGCGTGATGGGCTATTACACAATGGCGTTTGTCGGGATGGCGCCGTTTGGGAGCCTGCTGGCAGGCACGCTGGCGCACCGGTTCGGCGCACCGCGCACTGTGATGATGACAGGGTCGGTCTGCCTCGCCGGGGCCGTCTGGTTCACCGCTGAGTTGCCGAAAGTGCGCGCCGTGATGCGGCCGATCTATCAGGAAATGGGCCTGCTCCCGATGGAAGATATAAGAGGGTAATCCAAAATGCCAATCACCAAACTCGATGAGATCGCCGCGCTGGTCGTGATCGATCTGCAGAAGGGCATCGCGGCCATTCCCGCTGTGCATCCCATGTCCGACATCATCGATCGCACTGCCCGCATCGCGCGCGCGTTTCGTGAGCGCGGCTTGCCAGTGGTCCTGGTCAACGTTGCCGGCATGGCGCCTGGACGCAGCGAAACCCCGCGCCCGAACTTCGCGTTCCCTCTCGATTGGACTGAATTAGTGCCGCAACTGGACCATCAGCCCTCGGATTGCATCATCACCAAGCATCGCTGGGGTGCTTTCATCGGTACTGACTTGGATCGCGAACTCCGCCAGCGCGGCGTCACTCAGATTGTGCTCACCGGCGTCGCCACCAGCATTGGTGTCGAATCGACCGCGCGCAGCGCCTATGACCATGGCTACAGCGTGGCTTTAGTAGTGGACGCGATGACGGATCGCGACGCCGACTCGCACCGCCACTCCGTAGAGAAAATCTTTCCCCGTTTGGGCGAGACCTGCACAACCGACGAGCTGCTGGCGCTGTTGCCTTAGACTAATTCGCCGTCGGCTTCTCCGCGTGGTCAATCACCACCGTGTCAAACGGCGCAGTTCCTGTGGACATCTTCAGTCCTAGCTGCTGCTGAATTGCGGTGAAAACTCCCGGGCTTGCCACGTCCGCTCCCGCATACCGATCCTCCGCCTGGTCATCGGAGGCCAAATCATTCCGCGAAAATCTCGGTGACCACGCCACATCGAAATCGTAGAATCCCCCCAGCCCAGTCTTATCCACCACCGGCCGGCCCGTTGCATACGCGAGCTCCGCTACCAGGTCCGCTAATGGAGCATGCACCGCAGTGATCCGGAACGCCCGCCCGTCGTGATACGACACCGACTTCTTCGCGTCCGTCGAATTCTCGCGGAACCGTACTCCATCCTTCACCACTACAAGGTTGAACACCGGTAGCTCCTTCGACGCATGATGCACCTGCAACCGGAATCGCTCCGCCAGCAACGAACGCAGCATCGACCGGAACTCATCGACCGATGGTGTCGTGCCCTCCGCGGCCTTTGCGGTCACTTCATACAGCGTGGAATCAAAACCTGAGATGTTCGAAAGGATTCCGTGCCGCGCCCAATCCGGCCCACCCGAAAGCTGCAGGTTATCCTCCCTCAGCCCATACGCGAAATTCACCAGCGCGTACAGATCCGCGTGTTCGCCATAAAGCGTGTTGCCCTGCACTCTGACGCCTGCGCCGCCTTCGTTCGTCCAGGGTTGCAGCTTGATGGATGCCACTTCGAACGCGACAGCCGAAGACTGCGCCATCGACATGCCCGAACAGGCCAGCAGCAGGGCTATCAATATCGAAACTCGCATTACTTTTAAGATGCCACAAAACGCGCGTGGACTCTCTCAGTACAACCTTCCTCTCACGATTGCCGCCTGATCCATCGCCGCCCGTTTTTCCCTGCACCGCTGCAACAGCGCAGTATTTGCCGGACCTTTCGGCGTCCGCACATCCGCTCTCCCCGACTTACTCATCTCGCCATCCACAAACGCGCGGAGGCTGCTGCCCGCCGGCGCAGTTCCAAGGTTTACGATCTTCGGCGGCGCGCTCGGATCCACATAAAGTAACTGTTGAATCTCATCCGACAGATGGTTCACCCAGGAGATATAACCACCCGGCAGTATCTGACGCGGCGACTGAATCGCACCGGTGAAACTATACCTGGTTCCCGCAGTAACAACCGGATCGTAGAAGCGTGGCGTGATGAAATCCGACACCGCGATCCCATTGATGGCGTAACCGCACTTATCGGCCTCGCACGGATCGCACGCCTCAACCAAATATCCGAACTGCCCAGTGCCATCCTGGATCGCTCCGCCGGAGATTTGGATAGCGGTGGAATTCTGCAATCGGTTGCCGTAAGGATCCACCAGCATTTCCAGTACTTCGTGGCTCGCATCGATGGTCCACTCATCACTCGCTCCGCTCGCAATCACCGTGGAATAAGGTTGGTTGTGCTTATCCATGTGGAATCCGCCTTCGCCTGGCGGCAGGCTCGTCACCAGAAACACCGGCCACACGCCCGCCGGAATCTTCGTTGGATCCGGCAACACAGATATAGTGGCCTGCACGGGCCAGAACTGTGAAAGGTCCCGCATCACCTGAATATTCAGCGCGGCGACAGCGGTTTGCATCAGGTCGGGATGAATCTGCCCGGTCTTATCCGCCAGGCCCACTTGTATGACTGACATAATCTCGTTCTCCTTCGGTAAATCCCGCGCGTTAGAGAAAGATTATCGCAAAAACCGAAAACCTTCGTGCGCCAGCGCCGAATTTCGCCGCCCAATCCCCCGAGAATTAGGGTAGAATCCTGGAATAGTTTGATTTCACCCGCGCACTCCATTACATTGAGGTAACAATATGGCAACCCCGCTCATCCGCAAAGACGCCTGGAAGCTGTCCGCGATTGCCACCTGGGAGCCTACCCTGCTCTTGTACGCGAAGGCAGTCGGCGAAATGAGCAACCGCCCGGCTACAGACCCCACAAGCTGGCGATTTCAGGCTGGCGTTCACGGCTACTCCGCGAGCACCGACCCCTTCGTGAACACAGGTCCCACGCCGCCCAGGAATATACAAACCCAATTCTGGCAAAATTGCCAGCACGGCACCTGGTTTTTCCTGCCATGGCACCGGATGTACCTTGGCTTCTTCGAGCAAATCGTGCGCGCCGCCGTTGTCCAGCTAGGCGGCCCCTCCGATTGGACGCTGCCCTATTGGAACTACAGCGATGCGTCGAATCCAAATGCCAGAGCGCTGCCACCGTGCTTTCTGCAGCCCACACTTCCGGACGGTTCGCCAAACCCCCTGTACGTGATTCAGGGGATCAATATTCCGCGGGCGGCCGGAGTGGAGGCGGGCGACCCTTCGGCAATTCCCGATTCCGACGTCGACCTATCCGGTTGCCTCAATGAAACGTTTTTTGCGCCCGACACCGACACAACCTCCGGTGATCTGGGCTTCGGCGGTCCAGCCACCGGTCCGAATCATGACGCGCAGGTTTTCGGACAGAACTCCGTCGAGAGCCTGCCCCACAACGCCATTCACGTCGATGTCGGCGGCGACACCGTGAATGGCTGGATGATCAATCCAGACACAGCGGCGCTTGATCCGATCTTCTGGCTACACCATGCCAACATCGACCGGCTGTGGTCCGTCTGGAATGGAGTTTCCGCGAGCAACACCGACCCCATTGCTCCGGTCAACGTCGCCGGTCAACCCGTCGTTTGGCTCACTTCCGTTCCGTTCTCTTTTTACGATTCCACCGGCACTGTCGTCACCATGACGCCGAGCCAGGTCCTCGACACAACCACGACTCCATTCTTATACGATTACGAAGACACGACGAATCCAATGGCCGCTGCGCCGGGCGGGTCGCTGTTGACCAGCCTCACGGCCAGCAGGAGGATCACGATGAAACCAGGACCTTCCGAAATGATCGGCGCCAACGACACTCCCATGACGCTGACGGGTGCGGCGCAGTCCACGACCTTCGCCCTTCAGGCACCCGCCGGACCTTCGCTGACCAGTGCGGCATTACCGGCCGCGCCAGCCACAACTCACCTCAGTATCGAAAACGTAGTGTCGACGAAATCGAACGCTACCTACGAGGCCTTCGTCAACCTGCCCGCTAACCCGGATGAAGCCGCCTATAAGGAGCACTACGCGGGCGTGCTGCACCTGTTCGGCGTCACACAGGCCAGTACCCAATCGGATCGCCACGCTGCTAACGGACTGAGTTTTTCTCTCGACATCACGAAGCTCGTCAGCAGGCTCAAAGCCCGCAGTGCCTGGGATGACGGCAATATTCGCGTCACTCTTGTGCCGAGGAGTGCGCGCGGCGCGGGGCTTGCGAACCTGGCCGTTCACGATCCCATTCACATTGGGCGCGTGCGCGTCTACAGAACGTAGCGCAAACGGTATCAGCCCTTGTTCACCAGTCGTCTCAATTATCTTCGCTGGCGTTTTCCGGAATACTGGATGCTCGGCCTGAGCGCCGCCGCCTGGCTTCTGCTGCTCGCCCGGCACGGTGCGCATGTCCACCAGCAAAGCATTTTGGCCGGTACCTGGAACTGGCTCGTGATGATCGTCGCGATGATGCTCCCCATCCAGATTGGCAACGTGCGCCGAACGGCGGAGCGCAGTCTTTGGTCGCGGCGTCACCGCGCCATTGCCTGCTACCTGCTGGGTTATGCGGGCGTCTGGATTCTCGCCGTATTACCTCTCGCCTGGGCGAGTGCGGAGTTTGGACTAACCCACAGGATCGATTGGATGGGGGG
Organism: uncultured Acidobacteriia bacterium; assembly: GCA_903825445.1. Lineage (GTDB taxonomy): Bacteria > Acidobacteriota > Terriglobia > Bryobacterales > Bryobacteraceae > BOG-234. The sequence goes on along the minus strand of CAIKAS010000159.1, from coordinate 2,473 downwards.
ATCGGCCGCCGGCCTATTAATCGCCGCCACCTGGCTCGTATCTCCCTGGAAATCCGTGGCCGCGCGCATGTGCCACCGAACCTTGCCGCTGGCGCCACATGGATGGAAGGCGGATCTCGATTGCCTGCGCTATGGCACAATCTCTGGACGTGGTTGCGTCTTCAACTGCTGGCCTCTGATGCTGGCCTGCTGGTTGTCCGGACACAGTTTGATCGTGATGTGCTTTGCGTTTGGCCTCGGCTGGGCGGACAGGCACTTCGCTCCGAGCTACAAGGCCCTTGCTCTGTTATTGGCATCGGCGGCCGCAGGATTCGTAGTGTGTGCGCAATTTCGATAGCATTACGCCCATACTCCCATATCACATATCTGGTAATATGGGCTCATGAAGACGACCCTGGAGATTCCCGACCCCCTCTTCAACCAGGCCAAAGCTCTCGCAGCCAAAGAAGGACTCACCTTCCGCGTCCTCGTCGAGGAAGGCCTGCGCGCCGTGGTCGAATCCAGAAAGTCCGCCGCCGCTCAGCCCTTCCGCCTGCGCGACGGCAGTTTCAAGGGCGGACGCGGACTCCGGCCAGGCGTGAAGTGGAAGGACCTCACGACGCTGGCTTATGAGAACGAAGGCTCGGCGTTCAGAAGTTGAACCCCCTGGTGCGCGCACAATGATCGCAGTCGACACCAACATTCTGGTTTACGCCCACCGGCCCGATTCACCCTCGCATCGAGCCGCCGCCGCGGCCATCAAGCGACTGGCCGAAGGCAGCGCGCCCTGGGGCATACCCTGGCCGTGTGTTCACGAATTCCTCTCGGTTTCCACCAATCTCAGGATCTTCAAACCCCCAAGTCCGCTGGCTATCGCAATCCAACAGGTTGAGTTCTGGATGGAATCTCCCTCGCTGCGGTTGCTCCATGAACCGGCCGGGTATTGGAAAGAACTGAGGGCCACCTGTCTCAGCGGCAAACTGACGGGCCCTCAGGTGCACGACGCCCGCATCCACGCCATCTGCCGAGCCAACGCCGTGAGCGAACTGTGGTCGGCCGATCGCGATTTCTCGCGCATGCGTGGACTGGCTATCGTGAATCCGTGTCTTGATTGAGATTGAGAAGGAAGATTCATCCCGCAGAAGGTCAATCGATTTGAGACAATGGGAATCCCCCCGATTACCGGAGCATCCGTATGAACTCAACGTCGGTCTTTGAACTGAGCCCTTCCGAGAAACTCCAGCTTGTGGAAGATCTGTGGGATGACCTTGCCGCTGCCCCCGACACAATACCCGTCCACGATTGGCAAAGGCAGGAATTGACTCGCAGGAAGACGAACCTGATGCAGAATCCAGCGTCGGGTGTCCAATGGGAAGACGTGAAACGCAGAATTCGCGCCGCCAGCGCCCGTTGAACTGCTGCTCGCATTCGAAGCAGAGTGGGATATCGCAGAAGCCTACGCCTGGTATGACGCTCGCAGACTTGGCCTCGGTGAGGAATTCCTGAGTTCGTTGGACGCGTGCCTGGAAGGAATCCGCCGCTGGCCCCGCATGTATGCCGTCGTACATGAGGACTTCCGCCGATCACTCATACGGCGTTTTCCCTGTGCGGTGTTCTACGAGGAGTGGAATCGACGGTGACAATCTACGCCATATTCCACACGGCCCGCGACCTGGATAAGTGGCGACATCGACTTGGCGGATAATACATCGGCGGTTGGTCCTACCCCTACGATATAGAGATGCTCGTCCATTTGAGTTCGCGCCGCTCCTGGGTGTTCTGCATCGCTGGCATCATCGCCGTGGGTATCCTCTCAAGAGTCGTTCACACAGGCGTAGTCATCTTTGACAAGTACCTGGGTGACGCACTATACGCAATGATGATCTATGGAATTCTGCGCCTGTTCTGGGCCGCTCCAAAGTCCGCCGCGTATGCGATGGCCATCATGACCACTATCGAGCTATTTCAACTCACCATGATCCCGGCTCATCTGCTTACGAGTGAGCACTGGATCACGCGGATGTGTGCCCGCCTGATGGGTACCGATTTCAGCTTCCTGGACCTTCTCACGTACGCAGTAGGCATAGGCTGCATCTATCTCATTGATTCAGCCCAACGTGCAGATTCCTCCCAACTGAACTGAAGCAAACATACCCGTATCTTTTCCGACCCAACCCGTAATAGGGTAATGAGGTATGCCGGAAAAGACGGACGAAGCCTTACTCGACTTGGCCAGCCGGGACGAAACCGCGTTCATGACGCTGTTTGAGCGACATCGTGAGGTCATCTTCCGCGTCGCCTACCGCCTGACCAACTCCACCGCCGCCGCGGAGGACATCACGCAGGAGTGTTTTCTCGGCCTTCTCAACGCGCCCCGACGTTTCGATCCAGCCAAAGGCCCGCTGCGTACGTATCTCTACGGCGCGGTCCGCAATCTCGCGCGCAAACATCACGGCCTGCGCGACGGGGAGACCGAACTCGACGAATCAGAGAT
>CAIKAS010000158.1 GCA_903825445.1 uncultured Acidobacteriia bacterium | reverse complement strand
GTTTCACGCAGATGCCGCAGAGTTCTCGCAGATGGACGCCGAGGACACGACACGACACGCAGGATCGGGAGCCAGCTGGGAAAGCGCGGCTTAGGGTGAGACTCAGACTCATCCGGGCCGCGCCATCGATTTAAATTACAGGCGGGCGGCTGCTTTTTGGGCGGCCTTCTTTTCACGCCGGGGCAGACGCGCCTTGTTCTTTGGCGGCAATTTTAGCTTCTTCACCGACTTCGGCGCAGTGGCAACGACTGGGCTGGCGGCCGGGCTTTCTGTACTAACTGCAACTTCCTTTGGTTTTGACAAGTGCACGACCTCACCTCAACTGTAGCCTGTCTCGCGCGTTTCGGCGGCATAGATACGAAGAAACACGCAAGAGCGCGCTCTTTGATACCATCCAGGGAACTCGAATTGAAGGGGGAATTCCATTGAGGTACGGATTCACTGTTGCCGCGCTGGTTTTGGCGTTGACCCTACGCGCGCAAACGCCCGCGACGCCTGCCGCAGCCGTTCCGTCCTGGGCACAACCGGGTTCCGATACGCATGTGCAGGTGGCGCCACCGCCGGAGTTTCATCGCGCAAGCAGGAATTTCGATACGCTGATCGGAATCTTCACCGGGCAGTCCGATATTGGCGGCGCAGTGCTGCCGGGCAGTGCGAGCTTCGATGCTGCGACCAAGCAGTACACGATCAATTCAGCGGGCTATAACATTTGGTACACGCGCGATGAGTTCCGTTACTTGTGGAAGAAGATGTCGGGTGATGTCTCGCTGGCCGCGGATATAAAGTTTCCCGACGCTGCTGGCTACGGCGATCGAAAGGCCGTGCTTGTCATACGCCAGGATCTGGAGGATGACTCAAAAGAAGCGATTGTGGCATTGCACGGACTGGGGATGATTCACCTGGCATATCGCGCGGAAAAAGATATTCGCGTGAAGGATATGGAGTACCGAATCGGCGGGCGCGGCATTCCGGGCGGCGCGAATCCGGATAGCCTGGTCACCGTGAACGCGCAACGGATCGGCATCGAAAAGCACGGCGATTCGTTCGCGCTGTTTGTGAGCCTGGAGGGGGAGCCGATGCACCAGTTCGGTCCGCCGGTGACGGTGCATATCGACGGGCCGTTTTATGTTGGCATCGGATTTTGCGCTCATCTGCCGGACAAGGTGGATACGGCAGTGCTTTCGAACGTCCTGCTGGAGAATGCGGCGGGGAAGATTCACTGAAGCTGTAGCTGATAGATATTGAGTCCGAGTGCGGTAGGCGCGAGCAGGTATTGCGAGTTCGACGTCGTATTATTCGCCGTGAGCATTCCGCTGAAGCCGAACTCCGTCTGGTATGGATAGAGCGCGATGGCAGAGGGAGTGCGCGCATCGACAATCATCAGCGACGACGGACCCGCGTTGTCCGTATCCGGTGGCTTGCTGACGATCGCGAACACACCGTTGGTAAAGGCGCTGGTGTAGAACGTGCCATTTACCTGGAGTTGGGTGGTGATGGTGGAGATGGCGGCCGGCAACTGTAGATTCGTCAGATCGACGGTGGTTAGGGTGAGGTAGCCGGTGTAATCAAAATCCGGAATGCCGGGGTCGCGTTCACCGGCGGTGTTCCCGGCCGCGAGCAGCACAGTGCCAGAGACATCGAAACTCAAGAGGATGGCCGCTTGCGGAATGCTGAGCTGGCTGAGAGCACTGGGCAGCGAGGGAATGGCAAGATTCACTACGTCGAGTACGGCCGTGCCGGTGGTGCTGGCGCCAGTGGCCGTGCTGCTGGCCACATAGGAATAATTCTGACCCACTATTTCGGCGAACGGCTTCTGGTTCAGATTGCCGGATCCGGGTACAGAAGAAGGCTGCATGGCAGTCACAAAGAGTGGGTTGGAGGGGTTGGCAAAACTGAAGACCAGGAAATCGCCTTCCTGCGACGCGATCTCAGCAGTGTTTGTGTAGTAGGTGAAGTAACTGGTGGTGACGAAGGCGTAGGTACCGGAAAAACTGAGATCCTCCATGTGGCTGTAAGTGGTGGAAGCTACGGTGAGCAGCACCGGGGATTCCGGGTTGGCCAGACTGAAGACGGCGAAGGACTCCTCGCTGCCGGAATCCTGCCCTACAATATCGACCAGAAAAGGCACCGTACCCGTGGTGTTGATGGCGCAGCGGTCACCGAAGCCGTTCAGGACGCTGTCGCCGAATTCGCCCACCACGTTGGGGGAATTGACGTTGCTCACGTCGACCATCGTGATGCGATTCGAGCCGCAAACGTAAGCGAGATTGTTGTAGAGCGCGATGCTGTTGGAATTCACATTGACAAACGCGGCGGAACTGACCAGGGTGAGCGGATTCGTATAGGCGGTGCCGGAGCCAGAGACCGAGATGACGACGGACGCGCCGATGTAGCCGCCGGCCGTGATGACGAGCGGGTAATCGCCGGTGGGAAGGGTGGGCACCTGAATGTTGGCCTGGGCCAGGCCGGCAAAGTCCGGGGTGAGTCCGAGGAATTGAACGGGCGCGTTGAGTGGGCCGATAGTAGCGGTTGCGGTGGCAGTGGCGGAGGAGAGAGGCGAGAGGGGCGTCGCGGTGCCATCGGTCACCGCATTATTCAGTGCGCCCTGGCCTGTCAGATAAACGGTGATGACGGTGCCCGCGGCGGCGGGAGCGGAATCGCCGTTCAGCGAGCCATCGGCGTTTTGGGCGACAGCGTGATTGGTTCCGTATTGGTAGATGGAAGGCGCCTGCGCGGTCACGGTGAAATTGAACGCCGCGCTGGCGCCGCCGGGGCCGTTCACAACCACACTGACGGAGCCGGCTTTTGCTGTGGAGGGAACCTGAAAATTGATCTGCGTGGCGCTGACGTAAAGCAATGGTGCGAGGGTGCCGCCGACCGAAACGCTGGTACCGCCGAGCGTGGTGAGAAGGGGAAAGCCGCTGGCGGGAACGGTGGAACTGGCAAGACCGGTGCCGAAGATGGATGCGAGCGAGCCTGGGGCAACGCGGGGGCCGTAGCTGGCGGAATCGGTGACGGCCTGGACCACGGGCGCGGCGGCGCTTGCCAGGCAGGGGAGAAGAATCAGGCTGAGTTTCAGGAGGCGCATGGCACTGTTGGTAACTCTATTGTCGCGTTTCACGCAGATACCGCAGAGTTCTCGCAGATGGACGCGAGAACAGCTAAAGATCAAACTGATTGACGGGGTGGGGCCTGAGTGCGTTTCCGCTTAGTGGAAATCATGCGAGCGCATGGCGGGCAGGGCGGTATCGAGCCGATCGAGGCGGTCAAGGCGTTCTATTCGGCGGGCCTGTACGTGGATCACGTTGTCCACATTCTGCACTTTGCCTTCGATCAGAAGATAGGGCGAAGTCACGATGGTCAGGCGGTCTTCTTCAAAGCGGTCCGGCATGACGACTATGTTGGCGATGCCGGTTTCGTCCTCCATGCTGATAAACATCACGCCCTTCGCTGTGCCGGGGCGCTGACGGACAATCACGCAGCCTGCCACACGCACCAGCCCTCCGTTAGTGACCTTCACCAGATCGCGCGCCGTGGTCACGCCCAATTCATTCAGCGCCTCCCGGTGGTAGTGCATTGGGTGGCGTCCGATGGTGAGGCTGGTGCCTTTGTAGTCGGCGGCGAGGCGTTCGTGAGTGGTCATCTGGAGTAGAGGCGCGGTCACATCGCTCTCCGGTACTTCTTCGAGCAGCGGACCGGTGGCGCGACCTGCCCGGGCGGCTTTCCACAAGGCGTCGCGACGATGCTCGGTCTGGAGTTTCGCCAGCGCGCCCACGCCTGCCAGCATTTCCAGTTCTGCTTTATTCAGTTCCGGGACGCGATGCGCGAGATCGTCAACATCACGGAAGGGCTTCGCGGCTGCGACCGCCTGCCCAGCCACGGAGCGCAGGCCACGGACGTAGCGCAGGCCGAGACGCAACGCGCGTTCTGAGTTTTCGATCGTACACGCCCATTCCGAGATATTCACATCCACAGGCAACACTCGCAAGCCATGCCGCTGGGCATCTTTCACAATCACGGCGGGCGAATAGAAGCCCATCGGCTGGTTATTCAGCAAGGCGCAGGTGAACGCGGCGAGGTAGTGACACTTGAAATACGCGCTCGCATACGCAATCAGAGCGAAGCTCGCCGCGTGCGATTCGGGAAATCCATATAAAGCGAAGGAGGTAATCGATTGCACGATGCGATCCTGCTGCTCGCTCGAAATCCCGTTCTTCGTCATGCCGAGCCGCAGCTTGACTTCGATTTCTTTCATGCGCAGTTCGGAGCGCTTGAAGCCCATCGCGCGACGGAGTTCTTCCGCTTCGCCGCCCGTGAAGCTCGCCGCGATCATCGCCATCTTCAGCAATTGTTCCTGGAAAAGCGGCACGCCGAGCGTGCGACGCAACACAGGCTCCAGCAGAGGATGCAGAGGATCCACCGCTTCCCTGCCCGCGCGCCGCGCCAGATAAGGATGCACCATCTGGCCCACGATGGGACCGGGGCGGATCAGCGCGACTTCCACTACAAGGTCGTAAAAATTCTTCGGCTTCAATCTGGGTAATGTTGCCTGCTGCGCGCGACTTTCCACTTGAAACATGCCAATGGTGTCGCCCTGCTGGAGCGTCTGGTAAACCTTCGGATCGTTTTCCGGCAGGCGACCAAGATCGATCTCTTCGCGCCAGTGATCTTTGATCAGCAGCAGGCAATCTTCGAGCAGCGCCATCATGCCGAGACCGAGCAGATCGACCTTGACGATGCCCATATCGGCGCAATCGTCTTTATCCCACTGGACCACCACGCGGCCTGGCATGGACGCCGGCTCGAGGGGAACTACGGAATCCAGCTGTCCCTGGCAAATCACCATGCCGCCGGAATGCTGGCCGAGATGGCGCGGCAGGTCCTGCAACGCCTCCACGATTTCAAAGAACTTCCGAACGCGGGGATTTTCCGCCGCTGTCTTCGCTTCGTCGCTGTCGCGCCGGATGAGACTGAGCTGGCCGAGCGTGGAAACATCGAAGCCCAGTACTTTGCCCGCCTCGCGGGCGGCGAGTTTGCCGCGATAGGTGATGACGTTGGCCGTCATGGCGGCGCCCAGTTTGCCGTAGCGCTCGTAAACATACTGGATAGCGGCTTCCCGCTTTTCGCCGCTGGGCAGATCGATATCGATATCCGGCCATTCGCCGCGTTCTTCAGTGAGGAAGCGCTCAAACAGCAGATCCATGCCGACGGGATCCACCGCCGTGATCCCAAGCGAATAACAAACCGCACTGTTGGCCGCGGAGCCTCGCCCCTGGCACAGAATGCCGCGCTCGCGACAGAAGCGCACGATGTCCCAAACGATCAGAAAATAGCCGCCCAGTTTCAATTTGTTGATGAGCGCGAGTTCGCGTTCGATTTGCTGGCGAGCGCGGTCGTAGTAGGGAACGTAACGACGGCGCGCGCCTTCATCGGTCAGCTTCCAGAGCAGCGAGGCCACTGTTTCGCCGGGCGGCAGCGGATACTCCGGGAACTGGTAGCCCAGATCTTCCAGCGTAAAGCGAAGGCGCGAGGAGATGACCTGCGTGTTGACGATGGCTTCGGGAATATCCGCAAAGAGCCGGGCCATCACAGCTGCACTTTTGAATTGCCGCTCGGAATTTCGCGCCAATAAACGACCTGCCTGGTTGAGCGTGGTCTTGTGATCGAGACAAGTGAAAACATCCAGAATCTGCCGCTGCGATTTAGTGGCATGGCAAGTGCCGTTGGTGGCGACCAGAGGTAACTGCAGCCGACGGGCCAACTCCATCGATGCCTGATTGCGGGCTTCCTCTTCGCGATCGAAATGCCGCTGTAGTTCTACGTAAACATTGCCCCGACCAAACGTGCGAACCATGCCCTCCAGAGTTTCCTGCACAGTGCCGCTTTTCAGGCTGCGCGCCAGTGCGCCTTCATCGCCGCCGGTGAGGCAAATCAGGCCTTCGGAAAACTCCGATAATTCTTCGTGCAGAGCAGCAGGCTCGTGTCCCGGTTTCGGATTCTTCGTTCCGGCCCGCAGCTTCATCCGTGTGATCAAACGGCAGAGATTTTGATATCCCGCGCGTGATTCCGCGAGTAATGTGTAGCGGCTGCCATCGGTAACCGTCAGTTCACAGCCAACATGCGCACGAATGCCGTGCTTTTTCGCGGCTCGGTGCAGGCGGGGCGCGCCATAGACGCCATCGATATCGGTCAGTGCCATGGCCTCCGCACCGGTGGCGACGCAGGCGTCAATGTAATCCTCCGGCACGCAAGCGCCGCGCAGGAAACTGAAGGCCGAGCGGGCATGGAGTTCCACGTATCGGTCAGTCATAACAACCTGCTTTATAGAAGTCAGTCATAACTTCCTTCCACAAACCACCGCAGGGAATCGAGCTCCCGGTATAGTCGGAACAGGCCGCCCGATGATGTCTCTACATCCCACTCGTCGCGATTCCATACTGAGTCGCGCCACCAGTCGCCTGATGTTCGCCACGGGCCTTTCGCCATCACGACGCTCCCGTTCACCGCGGGTGAACTAATTCGCGCCGGGCGTTCGCGATCAAGAGTTACCTGCGCATATTGAGGAGGACGGAAACGCCGCAAGGACAGGCGCGGCGGCTGCTCTACTATCGTCTGTGTTGTCAGAGTTCGCGGCGAAAATGCACGCATCACGAAGCTATCAGGGCGATGCGTGTCTACCAATGCGGCTACCCCTACGTTGTCCGGACCGGTCAGATGGCGGATTCGCGCAATTGTCATTTCCAGTTTTTCCGGCTCTGGCGCGAGTGCAGCAAACAAGCCCTGCTGCGTGCGTTGCGGCTTCACCGGCTCGGCCATCAGTGCCGCCTTCAACACCGGAGATGCCGGGGGACGTCCACTTAAATCCAGCTGCAGCATTTTGAGAAACGCCGCCGCATCGAGCATTGGCACAGGCAGCCGCAAAACACAGACATGCTCCGGCGCATTTTCCAGCGTCAGGCGCAAGCGGATTTCATTGGTCGCCAGCGACCGCGCGCCCAGACGACGGCACACCTCATTCAGCAATCGCGCCAAAATGAACGAGAGCGGTTCCAGAAGCTCCACCGGATATTCCAGTTCCATGGCTTCTTCAAACTGGAGGGGATCTTCGATGGGCCGAAGCTGACGGCAACCCTGGCCCTGGGCCAGACGCTGCAGATTGATGCCCTCATCGCCAAGACGCGCCGCCACGCCGAGCGGCGGCAGCTTCGCGAATTCCCCGAAGGTGCGGATACCCCAGAGATCGAGCAACTCGGCAGTTTCCCCCCAGCCGCCACGAAGCGAGTTGACAAGAAGATTCAGCGGCAGGCGTGCCAGCGCTGCCGCCTCACACCCCGGTTCGATCGTTGTAATGCCGCGAAGCCCGCAGGCCGCGTGAATGGCCGCATCGGGATTCGATGCAATGGCGATATTGGCAGTGATTCCGACTCGCCGATCGATCGCATGCGCGAGTTGCGCCGGAGGTCCGTAGAGCGACGATAAACCACGCACGTCGAACACAACCGTATCGGGCGAAATCTCTTCGATATGCGGCGAGAAGAAGCGCGCGCATTCGAGCAGCAGCGGCAGATTCCCCGGCGCATGAATACAGGCGTACATCAGGCACACTCCGGGCACACAGCCGTGAATTCCGCCGCCTGCACGCGGTAATGCTTCCGGCTTTCCGCCTCCGCCTGAATACCGCGCAGCAGCTTACCCACCCAAACCGGCCGTTTCCGCTTCATTTCAATCTGCACGGCGGAGCACGAGCGGGCATGAATATTCGTCTCCGCCACCAGCAACGCTGAGCCCGTTCGCTCCGCCGCATGGCGCAGACGGAACCAGGAGGCAAGCGAGATCCGACGCGCCTCGCGCTCGGGCGTGTCCGCGAGATCGAGCACCACAACGCCGAATCCCCCGCCCTGCGTCAAAAGGTCCACGGCCTTCAGGGCATGTTCCGTGTTCTTCCGGCAGTTCACCCAGAGAATGCGATGCAGATCGGCGCCAGCCTCGGCGGCGGAAGCGGGATCGAACGTGCCAGCCGCATCGATCCAGGCGCAACACTCTCCCTGGCGCGTTGCGTGGCCGATGAGAGCCAGTAATAAGGAGGTGCGCCCGCTCGATACGGGGCCACAGATTTCCGTCAGCGTGCCGCGCGCGATGCCGCCACCGGTGAGGCCGTCGATGGCCGGAATGCCGGTGGAGAGTCGGCCTCTGTCTTCGCGTTTTAGAAAGCCCGGCGCGATTTCGCGGAGCTGTGCAGCCGTTCCCATATTCGCCTTTTGTTCGCCTGTTACTGAATTTTGGCAGATGCGGGCGGTGAGGTCAAGGGGTGGGGTAAGAGAATGTTGAGGGGCGAGTTCGGGCGTGGATGGGGTGTACGGTCAATGGATGTTCCAGGGTTTCACGCAGCGATCGCAGAGACCCCGCGGAGAACGCAGAGGCGAGAGGGGCTGGCATCGGATTAGTCGGATTCACTGGGGTCTTCGTAGGCCACGGGCGTGACTGCGGCACCGCGCCGACTTGATCGGCGTTGAACCAATGAGGCTCATGCCATGCCCCAAATCGCCTGCCTACACCAGCGGCATCGAACGAACGCGCTTTCCCGTCGCGTCGAAAATCGCGTTGGCAATCGCGGGCGCCACTCCGACAATCGGCGTCTCCCCGGCTCCGGCTGACGGCAGATCTTTCCTGTCCAGCATCACCACGTCAATCGGCGGCACGTCACTGAAGCGCGGAACACGGTACTGCGCCAGGTGCGGATTCATAATACGGCCGTTCTCGAATTCAATGGCCTCAGTCAGCGCGCCGCCCAGTCCCTGAATGATTGAGCCGGTAATCAGATTACGAAGCTGCCCCGGATTCACGATGGCTCCGCACTCAAACGCCTGCACCACGCGATCCACTTTGACGCGATCATTGGTGACCGTGATCTCGACACAGCAGGAAATGTAACCACCTTTATCAAAGCCTGCCATCAGACCGAAACCCTGATTCGGACGACTCTTGGCCGCCCCCCAGCGGAAGCGCTCGGTCGACGCCTCAATCACGGCCCGCAAACGTGGGTCGCTCGCATTCTTGAGGCGAAACGCCGCGGGCTCCATGCCAATGGCGTGCGCCAGTTCGTCCATGTGCGATTCGCGCGCAAAGTGATTGGCGCTGGCCGCCAGCCCACGATACGATCCCTGCCGCAGCGGCATCTCGGTCGCGTGGAACTCGGAAATCTGATTCGGAATATTGTACGGACTGCGTACCGCGGCGTTGCCCGAATTGTAGTTATGGAACTGCCAGCTCGCGATCGTGCCATCGGCGCTCGCTCCGCTTCTGACATCGATCACGCCGGACGGGCGGAAGTACGCCCAGGTGAACTCCTCTTCGCGCGTCCATGTCAGCTTCACCGGCTTGCCCGCCGCCTTCGCCAGACGCGCCGCTTCCACGGCGCATTCGCCCGTGTGCTTGCCTCCGTAACCGGAACCGGTGGATGAAGCGATCACCCGAATGTGATCTTCGGGAATCCCAAACGCCTGCGCCAGTTCGCTGCGAACGCCGAACGGCCGCTGCGTTCCGGTCCAGACCGTCAGTCGATCGTCCTCCCACTGCGCAACGGCCGCGCGCGGTTCCAGCGGCGTGTGCGCGATGTACGCCACGTTGTAACTCGCTTCGATGCGAGTAGCGTTCTCAATCGGCTGCCACTGAACAGCACCCGCACCGCGCGCTGGATGCGACTTCAGATAGTCATACAAATCACGCGAATTCGTCTGCTCCGGAGCCTTCCACTCCGTCTTGACAGCCGCCGCCGCGCGATCCAGCCTGGAACTGTCATCGCAGGCCACTCCAACGAAATCGCCGTCTCGCACCGCGATCACACCCGGAATCTCGCGCGCCGCCTGCACATCCGCCGTAACCAGCGACGCCTGAAATGCCGATGGCCGAACCACACGTCCATACATCATGCCCGGCAGCCGGATATCGGAAATAAACTTCTCCTGACCGGTCACAATCGCGCGGGCGTTGATCTTTTTGAGTTCATGCCCGGCGATTTTCCACTCGCTGGCAGGTGTCACGCGGGCGTCCGCGGTGATCGTCTTCGTGAGCTTCTGTCCCTTCGTGAGTTCGCCAAAGGTTAGCTTCGCGCCCGCTGCATTTCCTACCGTCCCATCTGCCAGCGTCAGGGCGGCTTTCGGCTGCTGCCACTTCTCGGCCGCCAGATCCAGCAGCATTTCGCGGGCTGCGGCGGCGGCGCGATGCAGTTGCGGCGCCATCTGCGGCGTGGTCATGCTGCCCACTGTCCCGATATCGTACGGCGTCAGCATCGTATCGCCCATCACCATCGATATCTTCGCGGGACTGGTGCGCAGTTCCTCCGCCACAGCCTGCGTCAGCGACGTGCGGATATTCTGCCCCATCTCCACCTTGCCGGTGTAGACTGTGATCGCGCCCGATTCGGCGATGTGCAGCCAGGCTCCGATATCCTGAGGCGTCGCCGCGCCACCGCGCCCACCACGCCCTCCGCCGGATTCCTGCGCACGCGCGCCGCCGGGCAGAGCGACCAATACAACAAGTCCACCGCCCAGCAGCTTCAGAAAATCGCGACGATCCGGCACAAAGCTGTAGGTCGGGGCAGCGTGCAGTTCGTAGCGCTCTGGCTCGAATTCAAATTCAAGCGGTCCAAACTCAGCCATTCTGCCCTCCATTTGCCATCCGGGCCGCCATGCGAACGGCTTCCACAATACGCGGATGTGTCCCGCAGCGGCAGATGTTACCCTGCAGGGCGGACTGAATATCGGCGTCCGTCGGCGCTGGCTTGCGCTTCAGAAGCGCCGCCGCGCTCATGATCATCCCAGAATTGCAGTAGCCGCACTGCATCACGTCAACTTCGATGAACGCCTCCTGCACCGGATGCAGTTTGCCGTTCTGTTCCAAACCCTCAATGGTCGTGATTTTCTTGCCCGCGGCGGATTTGAGGGGAGTGCGGCAGGAACGCGTCGGAGTGCCGTCCAGCAATACCGTACAGGCTCCACACTGCCCTTCACCGCAGCCGTATTTTGTGCCGGTTAGATCGAGTTCGTCGCGAAGAACGTAGAGGAGTGGCCGTTCGGGATCGCTCTGAACGGAATGCCGGACGCCGTTGATTTCCAGGTCCATGCGTTCATTGTATCTATTCTTTATAGGGAGGGCGAAACACTTTGGATAGCGACAATCGGAAGCCAACGGAGCGAAACATCGCAAGCAAGCTTGCCCGTACCGCAGGTATGGCAGCACTCGGTTTCGCCGCCACGGCAATTCCGCTCCATCTGTTTCTGAAGCGCGAATTGCGCGACTCCGCCGAAGACATTCGCGCGCAAGGCTGGCCGATCCAGCTGATGCAGATTTTGTTCGCAAAGCTCATACTCCAATGGCTCGACGTCCAGGGACTGGAGAACCTTCCGCAGCAGGGCTCCTACATAGTCGCCGGCAATCACGCTTACAAATCCGGCGTCGATGGCTTTATCCTTGGCCATTTGCTCGCAACAAAGGCCGGCCGCGTGCCGCGCATCCTGATGACGTCGGAAAGCCGCAACTGGATGGTCCGCGCTGAGCGCTGGGTGCTGCATCACTACGGAATCGCCCTTCTCGTCCCCGACGAAACCATAGGACCGCGCCGCAAAATGGGCCTCTCCGATGCCGTCGCACAGTACTTAAAGGAAAGTCCAAAGCACGCCGTTCTGATCTTTCCAGCAGGCCGCGCCATCGCAGATCCCGCATTGCAACTGGAGCACTGGAGCACCGGCGCGGTGGTCGCCGCGGAAAAGAGCGGTTGTGCCATCGTCCCCGTGGCAGTGGGTGGCTTGCGACTGGACTGGAGCCCGGAAACTGTCATTCTTGCCGCGGTAGAAACCGAGGGTGCGGAGCCGCCGTTCGGGTTCTATGTTCGCATCGGCAAACCAATTCTCCCCACAGGCGATCCCCATCAGGATCTCGAAATCCTTCGCGGCGCTGTGGCGAACCTGATGGCCCAGATCCCCGGATTGCGCCCCGCGCCCGGCGAATCCGATCCCGCATTCGGCAAGATGATGCTGCACGACGGCCGCACGCTCGCCTATATGGATCGAGGTCCGCGCACAGGCACGCCGATTCTGTATTTCCATGGCTTCCAGGGCTCACGGCTGGAACGCGTGCCCAATCTGGCGGAGGTGCTGACGAAACTCAACATCCGCCTGATCTCTCCGGACCGCCCTGGCGTCGGACTCTCGACGCCGCTGCACGGCCGCACCATTTCGGGCTGGGCCAGGGATGTTAAAGAACTGACTGCACAACTGCTCGGCGCGGACCAGCCGTTCTCCATATTGGGTTTCTCCGCGGGTGGTACTTACGCGCTCGCCTGCGGCCAGCTTCCTGGGTTGCAGGCGATATCGCTCATCAGCTGCATGGGCCTGCCGCATATGATTGCGAGCTGGCGCAAATATTCCGCGGAGGCCTGGCATATTCTGCTTTCGGCCAAGCTCGCCAACCTTCGGTCTGCTACGTTTCTGCGCATCGAGAAGAAACAGCGCCAGCGCATCTATGACGATTGGGGGCGTTACTTCAAAGACGTCACGCGGGAACTTTCGGCGGACGATCAGCGGCTCCTGGCCGTGCCCGACATTGAAGAGTTATTCCGAGAAAACCGGCGCGAAGGTTACGCCCAAAGCCCCGGATCGATTCTTCAGGACGTCCAGGCGCTCTATTCCGATCCTGAAGTGGATCTCACGAAACTGGCCGCCTGCAATGTTTTGCTTACGCATGGGGTTGACGATCGCGTAGTGCCCATTGACGTCGCGCGCGACTTACAAGGCAGGATACCCGCCAGCAGCCTCAGGGAATTGCCCGGTCGCGGACATTACTTCCTCTATGAGCCCGGAGAGATTGAGACCGTACTGACGGAATTGCTCGAAGCACACCGGTTCTGCTCACTTCGTGGCTGATCGCGGTGGGGTGCAATGCTAACCGGAGCCGCGCCGCGACAATGATGTTCCGGATCAGATAATTGGAGTAAGCGTTTCTCCATGGCTCAAATCGCGATATGGTAGTGTAATCGCTGTGCAGCGATGGGTATTCGCAACCGTTTGTCTGTCACTCGCGGTTTGCCGCGGGCAGGAAAGCCCGGTCGCAACTTTCGGGACAACTGTAGTCATACCGGGAGGATTAGCCGGCAAGATCTACCATATCCCGGCCAACAGTGCGAAACTCCCGAATTTTGACAAGCTCGAGCCGCTCGGAACGATTTACACCAGGGGCCTGAACATTCCCCCGCGAGAGTTTACCGAAGGTTTTCCCGGAATTACCGATCGCATCGAGTGGTTTGCCATTGATTTCACAGGCCGATTCTACGTTGCCAACCCCGGCAAATACTTCTTCAGGCTTTGCTCCGACGACGGATCGATACTCTACTTCGATGGCAAGGTGGCGATCGACAACGACGGTGCTCACAGCACTCTGTGTGAAACGAATTCGATCCGATTGAGCGGCGGGATTCACAACATCCGTCTGTCTTATTTTCAAGGACCGCGCTACCACCTGAGCTTGATGCTGGGTGTCGTCGGCCCGAAAGATAAGTACTTTCGGACGTTCAACACCGGTGAATTCAAGCCGCCGGAGAATCCCGCCGACTGGAAGTACGGAAACCCGGACGTCCTTACCGTCCCCGTCAATCCGGATGCAGGACGCACCTCCCTGCGCGACGTGCTCCGCCGCGAGAATCCGATGGTTTTGCGGAGCAACCTCTCGACGTGATTTTGCTGTTTGATGCCAGCCCCGCAATGGCCCCGTATATCAGGCAGGTGAATGCCACCGCACAGCGGACGTTGTCACGGCTGGACCCGCACGATCGCGTCGCCATCGTCCTGATCGGGGAAAAGTTGACGATGACAAGGAGCCTCGCTCTCAACCGCGACATGGTGGTCGCCGCGATTGGCAAGATTCAGCTCAGGAGCGGCCCCAAAGATCTGAATGGCGCTATCGCACTCACCGCGCATTACCTGCGGGATCACGCGCGTCCGGATGCCGCCCCTGCGATCCTGGTGAAGACCAACGACTCGCCAGGAGAGGCGGACGTCCGACCCTTCATACAGGCCAGCGGCGGCGAAATCCGCTTTATGGATCCGAAGAATGTGCCGCTGTCCGAACTCCTGCAGGGTCTTCGTGTCAGGTACAGAATCGACTACCGGGCGCCGGGCGGTTACGTTGTGCCGTAGGACAGAATTCCCGATGCCGTCGCGATACCCCAGGCTCGCGCGCGGGCATCGCCCCTAACCCTGCTCCGCTCCTTCGCGTTCACCGCGCCGAAGATAACCATCGTCCTTCGTCAGCCAATCCGTCCGGATCGGCGCGAAGACATCGAGATCCAGCGTATCTTCCAGCGCAATCGCACGGTGCGGCACATTCGACGGAATGAACAGTACCTCCCCGGCGTGCACAGTCACCTCCCGGCCCTGCAGCTCAAACTTCAGCGCGCCCTTCAGGATGTACGTAATCTGCTCGCTTTCGTGATGGTGCAGCGGCACTACCGCGTCCTTCGCAAGATAAACCTGCGCCACCATCGCCTTCTCGCCGGTGAAAACCCGCCGCGAAATAATGTCGCTCATCGTTTCAAGCGGCACGTCTTCCCATTTGCTGTGTCGGAAATCGCTCATACAATTTGCGCCTACGCCGCGTCGCCGCGCAATTCAATCACATAGTAGCGGCAATGGCCGGGGCCAATATTCTTGAAATTATGCAGATCGTTGGAGGCAAAGAACGATACGGACCCCGCGGCTGCGCGGTCTGTCTTGCCGTTCACGAAGGCTTCAATAGTACCCTCCACAATCACAATGATTTCCTCGTTCACATGCTGGTGCGGCGGATGCGAGATCTCGCCAGGTCCGAGCACCGTCTCATGCACCTCCACATTGAAGCCTGTATGGGTGGTCCCCAGCAGAATGCGGCGTCCGCGCTTCTTGTCGTCACCGCTGTAAGGTATTTCCTCTGTGTGATACAACTTCGACGGAAGCACGGCCGGCTTCGGCGCGGCTGCAGGTTTCGTCGCCTCTTGTGCGCGGGCAACCGTAGCCAGCGCGGGAATTAAGAGACCAAGGTCTCGACGTGAAATACTCATGGCAAACCAGTGTATATTGTGGAGGGCGGCCAATCGTGGCCGCAGCCGCCTTTCAGGTGGCGCCGCTTACAGAAAAGCCAGAGAGGGCGAGATAACAATGCCGGTATCGTTGCGTGACAAAGTGGTCTTAGTAATAGGAGCCTCCAGCGGCATAGGCCGTGCCTGCGCCAGCCTGTTTGCCGCCGAGGGCGCGCGCGTCATGGCAGCCGCACGGCGCGAAAACAGGCTCACCGACCTGCGCGATGAAATGCAGCGCGCCGGCCATTCCATTTCGATTTCCGTAGCCGATGCCGCCAACGCCTCCGACATCGACAAACTCGTGGCGCACACCCAGGCAACTTTGGGCACCATCGATTTCCTGATCTACGTCAGCGGAACGAATGTCCCGAACCGCGCGCTCACACGGCTGGATCTCCAGACCTGGGAGAAGGTTGTAAACGTGAACCTGAACGGCGCGTACTATGCGACGCAGGCCGTGCTGCCTTCGATGCGCGAGGCGCGGGGCGGATATCTGATTTATGTGTCGTCGATCTCCGGTCTGGTGCCTGATATATCCGGGGCCGCCTACCAGGCCGCCAAGCGCGGCGTGTTGGGACTGGCGCATGCCGTGCGCGTCGAAGAGAAGGAAAACGGCATTCGGACCTGCGTGATTTGTCCGGGCCTGGTGGATACAGAGATTCTCGAAAACCGCCCGGTGAAGCCTTCAGCTGAAGTAATGAGCCGCGCGTTGCAGGCGGAAGATATTGCCGAGGCCATTCTCGCGGTGGCGAAACTGCCGGAACGCGCCGTAGTTCCCGAGATGCAGATTCTACCGACCTATTTGTGATTGGTCCTGCCGCGCGGCAAAGCAGAAACTCGTCTCGTGTCCAGACTCTTACGTTCTCGGCGTCCAACTCTGCGTCATCTGCATGAAACGGCATTATCCTGATGCGCGGCTCCGTAATACACAAGCGGGGCCGCCCGCCAAAGCTGCCCCACCTGTATCGCCGCGGAGCGAATCGCTCCAGCGGCCGCCTGGCGGAAAACCACCCAGTGGTCCGCCAGCAATTGAGAAAGGTTCTCCGCACCAGCATTGCCCCCAAAGCAACACTGGGGTGAACACCTTCTCCTGATTCAACTATTCCATGTGGATTTTGAGCTGCGCATTTAAATACTTGATTCCATTACGCAACTTTCGTGTGACTCACTTTTTGCCGTCCACGTTTTTCTCATTTCGCGGTATCATTCAAACGTGAAAACCATCCTGTTCGGCGCATCCGGCATGGTCGGGCAAGGGGTCTTACGAGAGTGCCTGCTCGATCCTGAAGTCGAACGCATCCTGCTCATCGGACGCTCCGCCTCCGGACAGACCAACGCCAGGATCACCGAAATAGTCCACAAGAACATCAGCGATCTCACCGCAATCGAACCCGAGCTAACCGGCTACGACGCCTGCTTCTTCTGCCTGGGTGTCTCCTCGGTCGGCATGAGCGAAAAGGATTACAAAAAGATCACTTTCGATCTGACCACCAGCGTCGCGCAAACGCTGGTCCGCCTGAATCCCGGCATGACGTTCATCTATGTTTCCGGTCTGGGGACGGACAGCGCAGAGAAGGGCAAGGTGATTTGGGCGCGCATCAAGGGCGCGACGGAGAATGCCCTCCTCCGAATGCCGTTCAAAGCCGCGTATATGTTCCGGCCAGGCATGATCCAGCCGATGCATGGTGAGAAGCCGAAAGCCAGAGCAACGCGCGTGGCGTTCGCGCTGATGGGCTGGGTCATTCCGTTGTGGATGCGAGTAGCTCCCGGTTCTGTGACCACCACGGAACGCATCGGTCGCGCCATGCTGAATGCGGCAAAACACGGGGCACAAAAGAAAGTGCTCGAAAGCGCGGATATCAACGCGCTTTCGAGCCGTTAAAACAAACCAAATTCTGAACCCGGGCTACTTCATCGCGATCTTCACGTAGTCTTCCATCCAGTAAGCCTTGTTACCCGGATAGCCCGTCGTATCCGGCATGTTCGCGAGGATACTGCGGCGGAAGTTGAGCAGATCGGGTGATGGTGTCGCGTCCAAAAGTCCGATGGGGAAGCCACCATCCTTCACAAGAAGCCCTTCCTTCTTATAGAGCACCTTGCCATCGCTGCCAATCACTATCGTGAACATCGACGCCGGCTTCCACTTCTCGCCGAACGCCGCCTGCACAGCCGCAATATCCACCGTAGCCTGAAGATTCTTGCCCGAAGCGTGCTGCTTGTTGAGCGCGTCCATCACGGCATCTTTGCTCGCAACCGGATCCACGTTGACTGTGACGAAATCAAACGCCCGCAACCGGTACATGCGGTATGTAGTTTCAAGCGCATGAATAGAGTCGCCGCAAGCCGTGCATTTCGACGACCAGAAAGTCACCACCTCCACTTTGCCTGAAGCATTCGCCTTCAGCTTCTTGATCGCATCGGCGTCGGCGGTATCCAGCTTCACCGGTTCCTTCATAATGTTTGATAGTTCGGCCTCGCGCGATTGCGAACCTACAGCCTTAGAGAGCCACTTAGTCGAACACCCATGCACGCGCGTGTCGGTAACGGCAACGGGCTTTCCGGCCAGCAATTCATCGAGCGCCGCCCGGGTATCGTGAGTCTTGGCCAGTTCCGGGCGCTGATTGTCATCGATCTGCCCTTCGAAACGCAGATTGCGCTCCTGATCGAAGATAAAAATGTGCGGTGTCGCGATCACGCCAAACTTATTCGCGATGTTCTGTGTCTCGCCGTCGTACAGATACGGCCACGTGATGTGACGGTCGGCCAGACGGATCTTCATTTCCGGCAACGAATCTTCCAGGTCCGTATATCCGAGTTCGTTCAGCCGAACAGAAGCCGGGTTATTGGGATTAATCGCCACCAATTGCACGCCCTTGGCTTTGTAATCGTCGTACAGACCCTTGATGCGGCTCTCGTAGTTTTGGGATTCCGGGCAGTGATCGCACTCGAACGCAATCATCAGGAATTTCGCGCTGGCCCATTCCTTCACGCTGTGTGTCTTGCCATCGGCGCCGGGCAGTGTGAAATCCGGGATGTGCGTGCCAATCTTCATCACCGGATGATCGGCGTCGGCTGTAAGTCCACCACCGCCCCGACCGCCGCGACCGCTTCCGCCGCGTCCGCCACTGCCTCCACGTCCGGCGCCCGCCGGGGCCTGCGACCAAACCAGTGTGCCTGCCAGGAACAGCGCGGTGATCGAGAACGCGCCGAGATTACGTGGGGAAAAGAGTTTAGGTGCTTTCATGCTGGGGTCTAATATATCACCGTATCGGGCCCGAAAAGTAAATGGCTCGACCATCATCCCTGGCCTTGGCTCGGCACCGCCACAGGCGCCGACCAGGGCGCATAACCCTTGAGCTTCAGCTTCCTCTTGAACACCCGCTTCCCATCGGTCACATACAACTCATCGAAGCCGGCGCCGCCGAAACTGATCCCGCGCACTGCACCACTCGGTGTCGGCAGCGACAGGATCGCCCGCACCCGCCCGTTCTGGTCGCAAACCTGAATCCCCATCCGCGTGGCGACGTAGAGGTTCCCGTGCGTATCGAGGGCGAGGTCTTCAGCGCCGCTGTCATTTGGAATATCTGTCATGTGGAGCCAAAAGAAAGGCTGTTTCTCGCTAAGACTGCCATCTGGATGCGCAACCCAGGTGTAGATCCATTTGGTGCTCTTTTCCGCTGCGTAGAACAGCCCGCCATCCGGCGAGACCGCAACTCCGGTAGCCGAAAGCAGACCTTCATCGACCAGCTTCTTTTCAGCGCCCTTGATTTTCCAAATCCGGCTGGGCATGTCACTGTGCGCACCGGGCTCGCTGACGTAGATCACTCCATCGTGCGTGACCACGATGCCCCGGCCCGCGATTCCCTCGGCCACTACGCGCACATTCCCCTGCGGATTGACAGCGATGATTCTCTTCTCAGCCGGTACGGCTGCGTATAGAGTTCCGTCTAAGCCAAAGGCCTGCCCCGCAATGCCCGGATGCCGGGCTAAGAATACCGATGCCGCACCATTCGCGCCAATCCGATAAACATTTCCGACAGCGGCGTCGCTGACATAAACGTCACCCTTCGAATCCGCAGCCAGACCCGTGGCTGATTGAAACGTTTGCGTAACCGCCTGCCAACCTTCGCCCGGTTGTTCGATTTCCTGCAGCGTGCTGTTTTTCGATACGCCACTCTTGATCGGCGAGGGATAATCCCGCCAGAGCCATCGCATCACGTCCGGGAAGATCACCTGGCCCGGTCGACCGTCATGGCCGTGCGTTCCCCAGGCGTGCGCCACATCGTATCCCGCGAACGTCAGCGCGGATTCCATATTCAGATTCGCGTCGTACCAGGTCCCGAACAGCGGATTCCACGCGTCGATGGCCCCGTCCTCCAGAAAAATGCGAATCGGCTTCGGGTCCGTCTTCCGAATGAGCACCGGATAGTCGCTGCCGCCGCGCATGGAAACAAAAGTACCGATGACGGAATAGACCCGCCTGAACTGATCCGGCCGTCGCCACGCCAGCGTAAATGAGCCGATCCCGCCCGTACTCCCGCCCGTCGCCGCGTGGTCGTTGCCATCCGGCGAAATACGGATCGGGCGGCCATCTTTCGTCTTGAGCTTTTGAACCGCGGGGAGCAATTCATTCAGCACGTAATCCGGAAAGTGATCGTTGGTGCTGTCAAATTCGTAAGAGCGATTGAACCTCGACGCAGCGCGATTTGCCGTACCTGCCGGATCCTTCCAGACAGTGCCAGGAGTAATACCGACCCCGATGATCACCGGCACTTCCTTCTTCGCGATCAGATTATCCAGCACCGTGGCTTCAAATGCACCCAGACCATCCAGCTTCACCAGCAGGCAGGCAGGTTTGGATGGATCGTACTGGGCAGGCACGTAAATCTGAAAGCCGTTCTCCGTCCCCGGAAAGATCCTGGAATCATTGATCGTTCCCTGAAGGAACTCGCCATGCGGAACATTGGGATTGACCTTCCCGTCTTCCGGCGGATACGCACCGGAAAGCTCCGCCTGAATTTTTCGCTCAAGGTTCGACTGCGCCTGAGCGAGGGAGAGCGCAACCAAAACGAACAACGCAAAGTAACGCATAACATCATGAGCATAAACCGCGCTCGCACATGGACAATACACACGTTCATGTGATAACCCTAATCTCATGTCGCGACTAATCGTTACCGCGCTGGCAGCCTGCCTGGCCGCGTACGCCCAAATACCCGCCACCGATTCCCGCAATACCGACATCCCCAACACCGACACCCACTTCGTAGCCCGAACCTATAAGACTCTGCCCGAATGGCAAGCCCGTCGTCAGGCGCTGCGAACCCAGATCCTCACCGCTGCGGGATTGTCGCCCATGCTCCCCAAAAACGATCTCCATCCGCAGATCTTTGGCCGCCTCCAGAATCGCGACTGCATCATTGAAAAGGTCCTCATCGAAACACTGCCCGGCTATTACCTGGCGGGAAACCTCTATACGCCTCTGAAACCCGCGCCCGCCGGTGGCTACCCCGCTATTGCCAGCCCGCACGGCCACTGGACCAACGGACGCCTCGAAAACACCGACATCGCCTCTGTTCCCGCCCGCGCCATCAACCTCGCTCGCCAGGGGTTCGTCGTCTTCGCCTACGATATGGTCGGCTATGACGACACGATTCAAACTCCGCACGATTTTGGCGACACGCCGGTCGAAGAACTCTGGAATTTCGGGCCGTTTGGCCTGCAGTTATGGAACTCCATCCGGGTGGTCGACTTCCTCGAAAAACTGCCAAACGTAAATCCGGAAAAGATAGGAGCCACCGGTGCTTCCGGCGGCGGCACTCAAACCTACACGCTGACTGCGGTAGACGACCGCGTCAAATATTCCGCACCCGCCAACATGGTGTCATTCATGATGCAGGGTGGCGGCCTCTGTGAGAACGCGCCTGGCTTGCGCCTCGATACCAACAATGTCGAAATCGCAGCCATGATGGCGCCGCGCCCCATGATCATGTCCGCTGCCACCGGCGACTGGACGAAGAATATGAAGACCGAGGAGTACCCG
>CAIKAS010000157.1 GCA_903825445.1 uncultured Acidobacteriia bacterium | reverse complement strand
GTCTGGATCGCTGGCCAGGACAATTGGGCCAACTTCATCCGCGAATATCAGGCAAACGCTCACCCGCCGCTCTATTTTCCGCTCTTGCGCTTGTCGTTCCTGCTGGGCCACACCCAGTTGGCCTATCGGACAGTCTCTCTGATCGCTGGAACGCTTTCCATTTGGCTGTTGGGTCGTACCGCTCTCAAGGCCATGCGTTCGCCTGTCTTCGCGCTCCTGGCCGCGCTCGCTTACGGCTTCTCCCTGCCCGCAATTCAGATGTCGAACGAAGTCCGCACCTACATGCTCTCTGCTCTCTTCGTGCAGATATCGTTTTACTGCTTCCTCGACCTCATTGCCGAAAAACAGCCATCCTCGTGGCGGCCGCGCGTCATCTTCGTCGTCACAACGACACTCGCATGTCTCACTGAGTACTATGCGCTCATCTACACCGGCGCAGTACTGTTGGTCGCTTTCGCGCTTCCCTTCTTTTACGGTCAAAACACCTCCCGCCGTGCCGCAGGGATCGTCCGCGCCCTTCTCCGCGAACTGGTCACCTTCGTCCTTATCCTCGCCCTCCCGGTTTGGGAGTACCTCGTCCACTTCGGTGCGCAAAGTGTCGCCTATGACCACCTCCCCATCTACTACTACAAGCCCGATTCTGCTGAATCCGTCTTCGACTTTCTCCTCCGCAATTTTCGGAACGAACTGAACTGGTTCCTCCCCTGGCAGATACCAGACGGCACCACCTTCTACGTCTCGTTAGCGGCCCTCGCCCTCGCAGTCGCCCTCACCCTTTTCCTGCTTCTGAAATGGCGCGCGAGCCCGAACCTGGAAGCAATCGTGATCGTCAAGCTTCCGATGACCATGGTGTGCGCCATTATGGTCGGCGCTCTCTTGCGCGCATATCCCTTTGGCGGGTATCTGCGCCAGCAATACGTCCTGTTTCCTTTCCTCGTGACGTGCCCGTTTATCCTGGTGGATCGTCTTTTGGCTGCCGCGCAGGGAATCAGGATCTGGCCCCGTTGGGTCTCACCCGCCATCGCCGGCGTATTGGCGATTGCCGTAGCAGCCGTCAGTCTTCAGGCTTTCGAAGCCCTGCCGATGACCAATCGGCTGCTCTATACCGACCAGATCGCCCGTTACAACCGCCTGTTTCCCTCCGCACAGGCCGTCTATCTCGATCAATACAATCTGACGACTTACTTCATGCACCACCATGACTGGAAGTGGGAATTCATCTCTCCCGTTCCCGGCAACTCCGCCGTCGATATCTACCAGCTCTCCCGCAACGGTCGAACCATCACCATGTTTCGCGACAAAGACCACTGGAACGTCGATCTGCGCGATCCCTTGTTCTATCGCCGCATGGCCAGCGGCATGCGCGCACAGCACCTTTCGTCCGCCACGGTTTTCAGTCTCGCCCAGCCACCAGGCAAAACGAGGACGCAGGCGCAACTCGCGGCCTACTTCGCCCGCATCGATGAACTAAGCGCCGCCGAAGGTCTTTGCCGCCAAACTCTCGAACTCGATAACTACGACGTCTACGCTGAATTCCGCGCCGGCGGTTGCTCGCCCACCCAGCCTTAGCCGCTGCACTCGCGCCCCGTAGCAGCTACCATTGAAGTTCCCGCATGCAAATTGCGCCCGACGCCATTTCGACCTCGCCGCAATCCTCCTCTCGCGATCTGTCTCCCCGTACCTTCCGTCTGCTGCTGCTCGTCATCACTCTCCTCGGCGCGGCCATCCGTATCTACGTTGGCGCCAAAAACTTCCTCAGTTTCGATGAGTGGCAGCACTTATTCATGGCCAGCAGCCCTCGCTGGGCCGATCTCTCCTTCGAACTCCGCACCAATGCCCACCCGCCTCTGTTCTTTCTCCTGCTGGGCGCCATGCTGAAGCTCGGCATACCGGCGTTCTACCGTTTCATCTCCATCGCATCCGGTGTCGGCTCCATCGTCGTGGTCGGCCTCATCGCGCGCCGGCTCCTCGAATCCATCTGGATGCAATTGCTCTGCGCTGCCGCCTTCGCACTCTCTTTCGACGCTATTACGACCTCCGTCGAAATACGTTCTTACCAGCTGACTGTCTTCCTTGTCCTGCTGGCATTCCTCGCCTGGCTCGCCATGTTAGAGCCTGCTCCAGGCCGCTCCGTCGTCCGGCCAGCTATTGCCTTCGCGCTTTGCTGCTCATTGGCCGTGACTAGCCACTATTCGGCAGTCTTCTTCCTCGGGGCCGCGCTGACTGTTTTGCTGTTTACTCTGCGCGACCGCTCGATACCGCGGGCATCCATCCTCGCGATCTCCGCCGCGTTTGCCGTCCCCCTGGGAATCTTTGCCGTCGAATACTTCGTCCACGCCAGCGTCCAAATCATTCAGGGCTATCTTTATCCCTATTACCTCGGTCGGACGCCAAACGAATCGTCTGTTGCCTTCGCCGCTAAAAACTCACTGAATTTCTTTAATCTCTTCTCCCCGTTCGGTCTCCACAGCGAGCTGGCGCTGTTCCTGCTGGTGCTGCCGCTGGGTGCAGCCGCAACCTTTATATCCTTCAGTCGCCTGCGCACCCGCCCGGACACAGGCTTAAAGTCGCGCGCCGTTATCCTCGTTCCAATCGTGATCGTCGCGGAGATGTTCGTCTCGTCTCTCATTGGCGAGTACCCGTTCGGAGGCATGCTTCGGCACCAGTACATCGCCGGTCCATTTCTCCTCATCGCGGCTTTCGTCGTGCTTGATGCGCTGATCTCACAACTCAGCCCGATCCGTCGCGTCGCCATGCCTGCTCTTCTGATGCTGGTGAGCGTCGGCAATCTGATCTACACATGGCCCAGCCTGATTCTGCTGCCGGGCTTCGTTATTCTGAATCGGGAATTCACAGAATGGAAGTCTGCCTTCCCCAATCTCAAAGCCGTCTACCTCGACCACTGGAGTGTGATCGGCTACTTCATGCATACCTCAGAAGGGCAGCGAAGTTTCGTTCGCCGCATCCGCGATAAAGCCGTCATCGATGAGTTCCATATTTCCGGCGGCACTGCCAATGGCATGGAGATCTTTTACGACAAGTCCCGCATTCTAGCCGACCCCCTGGAACCAACCGTATACCGAAGCCTGGCCGCCTGTCTGCGAAAGTCAGGGGTGAAAGAACTCGGCCTTTTCTATTTCAACCCGTCGGAGAAAAAATTCGACCTCACGCCGGATCAATTGCGCGATACTATCACCGAGCTCGCCGACGACCAGGGCATGAACACCTCAGACGTTTACATTGGACCGACTTATCTGTTCGTAGCCTTCAGCCTGCAGGCGGCCGACGGCCATTAAATCCGGCGGACATAAGTCATAATTACTTCCAGCGCCCTCCATGTCAGCCAAGCCTCCAATGTCCCGAGCTACCGCGAAATATATCGCCCTGCTTGCCCTCACGATGATTGTCTTTCACTGGAAGACGGTGCTGACAGATCAGTTCACCAGTATCGTGGGCTTTGAAGGCGTCAACCAGACCTACGCGTGGCTCCATTTTTGGGTCAGATCCGTCTGGAGCGGCCACATGCCGCTTTGGGATCCCTACGTCTTCGGCGGACGTCCGTTCACTGAAGAAATGGCCGGTTATTACCCGGTCCGCCTTCTGTTCGCGTTAGTTCCGTTGAACCGGAACGACCTCATTTCCCCTCACTTCTATCACGAGTACCTCGCGTTTACTCGCTTTCTCGCCGCGTGTTTCATGTTCGCGCTGCTCAGGGAATTTCAACGCAGTCGTTTCGCTTCGTTCATCGGCGCCTGCGCCTTTTCTATGGGCGGCGTGCTGGGCCGTCTTCCCTGGCCGCAATACATGGAGAGTTGCGTCTGGCTCCCCGCCATCTTTCTTTTTCTGCTGCGGGCATTACGGTCGGAACAGCGGGGACGCGCCCTCGCGCAGGCCTCTATTGGCGGTCTCTGCATGGGGATGTCGGTTCTCACCGGTGGCGTGCAGTTCGCGATGATCCAGGGCATCTTCCTCGCCGCCGCTGTCGCGTATTACGCGGCCGTTCATCGTAAGTCGTCTGGCGCAGCGCTGACCGGCGGCTTACCTTCGCGTCTCACGGCTTACTGGCCCCGCGAGTTCTCAATTCTGTGCGTCATTGTTCTCGCCGGGCTTGGAATCGGGGCGGTCCAGCTACTGCCGTCGTTTGAATATGGTCATCTCAGCATCCGCTCCATCAGCGGAGGCTGGCTTCCGACGGACCAAAAAATTCCTTATGACCGCCTCGTCCACGGTATGTGGCCGCAAAGCATCATTTCCAGCATCTTCCCGGTGGGCGAAGTCATGGGCGGAGAAGAACCCTGGCCTCACTACATCGGCGCGCTTCCCTTGTTTCTTGCGGTTATCGGAATTTGGAAATGTTGGGGCAACCTTTGGGTACGCTTCCTTGTCGTCCTTGCCCTGATTACTTTCGCTTACTCTCTGGGGGAATTCTCAGTGCTGTTCGGAGTGTTGTATGCCGTCGTCCCTTTTCTCTGGATGGCTCGCGGAGCCGCTCGCTTCGTCTACCTCATTTCATTCGCTTTTGCCGTGCTCTCTGCATTTGGTCTCGATAGCTTATTGGAAGGCGCTGGCCAAATCCAGTCATGGGCTCCCGTCCGTCCATTCCTGAAATGGAGTGCCATCCTTTGCGCTGCCGCTTTGATTTTGCCCGGTGTTTTCACTCAGGTCACCGTTGGCATCTGGACCAACCTTTCGCTCGTCCTGATCCTCGGCTCATGCGCTTGGATCTTTCGCCTCACCTTGCGGCCTCTTCCATCCTCGGCTCGCGTGCTGCTCGCCGCGTTTGTGATCTTCGATCTCGGCTGTTTCAATTGGCTCTCCGCCAACAAAAACGAACTGGTCAAGTCCGGCGACGAATATGTACAGATGGTTACACTGCGCAATGCGGCGGAGTTTGTCAAAATGCAACCGGGTCTCCACCGGGCGCGCGTGTCCATCCCTTCGGAGCCGAACATTGGCGATTTCTACGAAACCCCAAGCATGTTTGGCGGCGCAGCCACTGCCCTCACCGACTACTCGCGCATGAGCCCGCATGAGGATCTGCTGAACGTCCGCTACCGCATCAAGCCCGTATCCACTCCCGAACCCGGTGCCATCTATCAGGATTCGCTCTGGAAAGTTTACGAAGATAAGACCGCGTATCCCCGCGCCTGGATGACCCACCGTACAATTCTGGAACCCTCGCACGATGCGGCCTTCCGGCGCCTGGATACGCCAGGTGTTGATCTTCACAATGTAACGATTGTCGAAGCGCCCCTGCCCAGTGCACTCTATACCTCCACCACGGCCGACACCGTTCGATTCACTTCGTATAACGCCGACGATTTGTCGCTCGACGTGAACGCCGGCGCCACCGGCCTGCTCGTGCTCAGCGAGATCTGGTACCCCGGCTGGCGCGCCACCGTCAATGGGAAGTCTGCGGAAATTCGTCGCGTTGATGGCGCGTTTCGCGGCATCCTGGTCCCCGCGGGCAAGAGTCACGTCGAACTCGCATACGTTCCGTTTACGTTCTATGCCGGGGCCGGAATCAGCGGGCTAACCAGCCTCGGGGTCCTTGCCATTTGGCTTGTCTATCGGCGAAAATCTCCGGCGGAAACTGTCCCAGGGATGGAGTGAATCTGTGCGGAAACAGCACGGGCCTTGGCTCCCACCCTACGCTCGCCGCCATCGTATTCGTCCTGCCGGGTGTGGCGCAATAACGCTCAATTCACTCGCTGAATCGTGAGCTTTCTGCCGTACATCTGCCGGAAAAGCGCATCCAGCCGACCCGCCGCCCACATCTCCAGTTCCAGTCCCGCAGAGCCCGGCGCATGCAGATTCACTACAATCTCCTTCTCATGCACCACCGATTCCACCGACCGTACCTTCTGCCCGTTACTCCGGTCCAGGCTGTCGGCCAAACGTAGTATCGGCGTAAGAATCCCCACCGCGCGCCGGTCCTCCGGAGTCAGCGTTTGCAGATTCTCATGTTCGGGAGTCGGCATGTTCTTCCGGTGATACCGGCACAGGTTGGCGATGATTCCTCGTTCCGTGAGATTGAATCCCGGCATATCCGAATTCGCCACCAGATAAAACGAATGCTTGTGATGTCGCGTATCGCTCACAAAATGCCCCACATCGTGCAGGTACGCGCTCGCCTCAAGCAACCTTCCGAGCGGTGGAGTCATCTGATGCACGCTCTGCAGGTCGTGAAATAAATCGTTCGCCAGCCTCGCCACCTTCTGCGCATGCCGCAGCGCGACGCCATATCGCTCTGCCATTGCTTCCACCATCGTGCGCTGTTCAGGTGTGAGTCTGCTCAACTCGCGCCCGGCGCCCCGTGCCGCCAGGTCCGCGATAATCCCGTCCCGCACGCCCGCAGCGGAGTAGTAGAGAGCCGGCATGCGAAACGCATCCAGAACGTGGACCAGCACAGCTGCGCCCGGAATAATAATCTCCGCACGCCTCGGTCCTATCCCCACCAGCTTCTGGCGCCGCTTCAGTTCCAGCTCGCAAAGTTCCTTGTAGAGCCGTCGTGTTTGTGCCGCCGAGGCCCGGCGTTTGTCCGCCTCGTCTCTTCTCGCGCGCGGAATACGGCTGATCGCACTCACCACCGCTGCAGCCGTCGACGAAGTCGCCACCACCCGGTCGATTCTCTTTCTGCCAATATCCCGCACCGCCGGTCCGATTCGCTCTTCGATATACTCCTCCATCCGCAGCAGCTCAGCCGCGCTCGGAGGATCGTTTCGCAGGAAAAGTTCCTGCAGGCGAAGCGCGCCCAGTGGTTTGGAAAACGCCGCGCAGACGTGATCGGTCTCGCTCAGAATAATCTCCGCGCTGCCGCCTCCGATGTCGATAATCAAAAAACGTTCCTTCGGGTGCGGCCACCGGCTCTGCACTCCAAGGTGAATCAGTCGCGCCTCTTCCTGCCCGGAGATGATTTCGATATCGGCGCCCAGCGCCGCCGACGTGCGCGCCAGAAACTCCGTCTGATTTCGCGCATCGCGCACTGCCGCTGTCGCCACCGCTCGAATGCTGAGAACGTCAAAGCGTTTCCATGTTACGGCCATGCCGGCCAGCACGCCGCACAGCAGATCGAGCGCTTCTGCGCTTACCCGACCCTCCCTGAAAACGCTCGCTCCCAAACGCGTTACCTGCCGGTCCGAAGCCAGCACCCGCGGCGCACTTCCGCCTATGACTTCGGCTACCTCCATGCGCACTGAATTGCTTCCGATATCCACTGCAGCGTAGCGAGCCATAACATGGTTATCATACGACTGGGTCAGTAACAGCCCGCGCATGGAACTTTATCTCTTCAGACACGGCATAGCCGAAGACGCACCTCCCGGGCATTCCGATTCTTCCCGCGCACTCACGCCGGAGGGCCGTGATCGCACTGCGGCCGTTGTGCGCATGGCGCGCGATGCCGGTGTATCGCCGTCGCTCATCGCGTCCAGCCCTTACCTTCGCGCGATGCAGACGGCCGAAATCGCCGCGAAGGAGTTCGGCTGGAAAGCCGATATCCTCCGGCTGCCCTCGCTCGTGCCGCATGGCACGCCTGAGGCCGTCTGGGGCGATATCCGCGATCTGCGCGCAGAATCCGCTGTAGTTCTTGCCGGACATCAACCTCTGATGTCGTATCTGGCCGCGTATCTGCTCAATGCGCCAGGCCTGATCGTGGATATGAAGAAATCCGCCCTGCTCAGGATCGATGTCGCCAGTCTGGGCCCCACACCTCGGGGCACGCTACGCTGGATGGTCGTCCCGAAACTGGCGCGGTGAAGGCGTTCACGGAGTTCCCGGGTCAGTTTCGAGTTGCGGCTTTTCAACTCACAACTCTTCCGCAAAGCCCCGCGCTTCGGCCAAATCCTCGCATTCGCCTGCTTCCGATCCAGCCATCATAAAATAGACGCGGATGGGCACATTTCGAATCGCTCTGGCCAACCTGTCGTTTCCGTCCAGTCCGGAAGAGTCGATCTCGTCCGCCGAAAGCGCCATCCTTCAGGCCGCAAGCCAAAATGCCGGACTCATCTGCTTCCCAGAGTGCTTTGTTCCAGGCTATCGGGGCATGGGGAAAATGCCGCCTCCTCCCGACGCTGAGTTTCTCGCCCGCGCATGGTCCGCTGTTGCGCGTACGGCTGGCGCGGTTGGCGTTGCCGTGATTCTTGGTACCGAACGCATCGTCGAAGAGCGACTTCGCATCGCCGCGCTGGTGATTGATCGTGATGGCTCCTCGCTTGGTTTCCAGGACAAAGTCCAGCTCGATCCCTCTGAAGAAGGCACCTACACACCGGGCATGTCCAGACGAATATTCACAACCGGAAGCCTTACTTTCGGGATCGCTATCTGCCATGAAGGCTGGCGCTATCCGGAGACTGTCCGATGGACTGCTAAACAAGGCGCGCAGGTTGTATTTCATCCCCATTTTCATCAGGCCGAATCCGGCAGTTACCAGCCGGCGACGTTCGCGGACCCGCGGAACTCCTTCCACGAGAAAGCAGCCCTTTGCCGCGCGGCGGAGAATACTTGTTTCTTCGCTACGGTGAATTACGCGAGCGCTGGATCGCCGACCACATCGGCCTTCGTCCGGCCAGACGGCACTCTGCTGTCCTTCCAGCCCTATGGACAGTCAGGTCTGCTTGTGGCGGATCTGGATCTGAGTGAGGCTACGGGCCTTCTCGCGGCGCGCTGCAAAAGTATATGAAACCGCTTCATCTGTTTGCGATTCTGATTGCGTCCCCGGTAAGCCCTGTGTTCGCGCAGCGCCCCGTGAGCTTCCCTCTGGAAGAAGCAGGCAGAGGTAATGGCGAACGTCGGTTTCCTGGTCCTCGCCGCTCGCTTTCGAGGTGGCGGACCCAACCCCGATGGCGCCCGTTATTCTCGCCTCTTCAGGCGGTGACCACCCCGAGCAACTGCACGGACGCAAACTCTTCATCGTCGCGCGTGACGACCGTAATGGCAGCGTGCCTTGACTCCCCGAAATCTCCAGCCACTTCGCCAAAGCATCTCAACCGAAGTCGATGGTGATTCTGGAAGGCTCCGCTCACGCGCAGTTACCTTTCGATACGGATCAGGGTCCGCGACTATTGAAGGAGATTTTCGACTTTCTTCAGAAGCGCTAGTGGTTATCGCGGTGTCCAGTGCGGACTTCCGGTGAACAACCCTCCGCCCACGCCGATCTGGAAAGCGATAAACATCCCGAACGCTACACTGAGCACCCCGGACCCCATCGTCATCGCCTGATTCCAGCGGAACATCTTGCGCCCTGTATAAACGATCGGGAACGCCATCGCGGTTGTCATCACGGCCATCCCCGCAATGGTCCCCAGGCCGAACAGCAGCAAATAGGCAATCGCCCACCACGGATCGGAAATTGTGGTCATTACCAGAATCGCGACGGCGGCCGAACCGGCCAGGCCATGAACTGTACCAACCACCAGTGGCCGCAGTGCGTTGTAGAGTCCCAGTTCGCGAAGGTTACGCTCCAGCCAGTTGCCGCCGGAAGTTGTAGCCGCCACATCAGACTCAATTTCCTGCACCTGCGGCATAACTAGTGATGGCGTGAAACGCTGCTGGAGCCATCGCAGCACACCAGTCAGATTCAACACACCCAGCAGGATCAGCATCAGTCCCACCGCAAATTCCATCGACAGTCCCAGCCTCGGCGGAATAGCCACTTTGAACAGAATGATCGCCGCGCCTACAAGGAAAATCGTAAGCGTGTGTCCCATCCCCCACAAAGCGCCAATCACACCGGCCTTCGCGATTCCGCGCTGCCGCGTGACAATCGTCATTACGGCGACCACGTGATCCGGGTCCGTGGCATGGCGCATGCCAAGAAAGAATCCAAGTATAAGAATGCCGATAAACGAGATCATGCCAGTCTCAATCCTCTATTATTACTTGCTACGTTTGTCAGATTCGTATTTCTACAATTCCGGCCGCCATCAGGCCGCGCACCGCGATAGCGAATCCCAGGAACGTAATCATCGCCGCCGAGGCCGCTGGCATCCACAGCCGGATCAGCCTGCCTTCCACCGGGACCTTTGTCAACAAGCGACCCGCGTAGACTGCCGCCATCCCCATTCCGATCAGCACCGCCGCCAACCCCATACTGAATGCCACGATAAGAAATAATCCAAAGCCGACCCGATGCAGCGCCACCGCGCTGAGCAGCACCACCAGCGCCGCAGGGCAGGGAACCATGCCGCCGGTGATGCCGAGGATCATTAGCTGTTTCTTGCCAAGCTTACTCGTTGCCTGATCTGCCGCCGTCTGCGAACGCCAAAAGCCGACATGGCTGTGTCCGCCCGGCCCATGCGAATGCGAGAGCGACATATCGTCACCCAGGAACCGCTTCAGCAGAATGTAAATTCCCATTCCCGCAATCAGGATCCCGGAGATCACGCTGAGAAACGGATAGAGACGGTCCGGCATGATGTATTTCTGTGCGTAGAGCGTGACCGCGCCCAGCAGGTAAACTCCCGCAGTGTGTGAAATCGTGACGATCATGCCCAGCCAAAACGCATGTCGCGCGGTGCCCTTTGATCCCACCAGGTACGCCGCCACAATGGTCTTCCCGTGACCCGGTTCCATCGCATGTAGTGCGCCCAACCCGGCTGCGATGAGGGCTGCGATCAGCGCGAAGCTGAAGCTGATGTCTTTATGGGCCATTAGTTCGGTGAACGCATTGCGGGGTGGCGACTGTCGGTTTGCCTTCAGTTCATGTGGTATTTCCAACGTCGGCGGGGGCGCAGTGACTGGTGCGGCCTGCCGAATCGGCGGTGCAGCCTTCGTTGTCAGTGAGGGCGGGGAACTGACGATCGTGAAGGCAATCCTTGCGGACACATCCTGCGGCGGGCTGTTCACGAGATCGGTAGGATAATCCGTCAGCCGGGAACTACGGTCCACCGGTAATGTTGCTCCGCCCGCCAGGTGTATGCCTTGCCCGACTGATGGCACAATCTCCTTCCATCCCGCGCGTCCTGCGAAGTTGGTGTCCGAATAAGCAAGGTCGCACACGCTCGTCCTGCAGTTCTCCGGCATTGCGGCCCGGTAAATAAATCCCATTTTCATGGTGGACAGGTCACCCGCACCCTTCGGGAAGATGACTGTGTGCGATATGGGCCGCAGTTCCGCAGCCTGTCTTCCAAGTGTTAGCGACAACCCTCGCGCAAACTCGGTGGCCTTCCCCTCCAGGTAAGTTCTTACCCGGGGATCGGTGGCATCGGCGGGCATGCCGCTCTGCTGCATCTCCTGGAAGGTGGGAATCTCCGCCATGTCGATCAGGTATTCCAGCTCCACCGAATTCGGGGAGATATGGATGCCCGAATAGTGGCTGATACTGAAATTGCCCATCGGATGCCCAAAAGCCTGCGCCGCCAACAGCAGGAGCGGCCACACCCCATGCCTGAGCATTTTACGTGCCGAATTGAGGGATATGGCACTGCGGGCGTTCATGCAGACATCTACGAAGCAGCCGGACAATTGGATTTCCGATTGCGGAAAAAGTTCGGCGTTCCCCGGGGTGCAGGGCCGGGTCGTATTATGAAGGTGCATGACTAACTCCGTTCTTGTCCCCATGGTTGTGGAGCAGACTTCGAGAGGCGAGCGCGCCTACGATATCTACTCGCGTTTGTTGAAGGAAAACATCATCTTCCTCGGCACCCCGATCGACGATAATGTTGCCAACCTGATCATCGCCCAGCTTCTGTTCCTCGAAGCGGAGGATCCGGAGCGCGATATTTCGATCTACATCAACTCGCCCGGCGGTTCCATCACCGCGGGCCTGGCGATTCTGGACACGATGGCTTTCGTGCGCCCAAACATCGTCACCATCTGCGTCGGTCAGGCTGCGTCAATGGGCGCAGTGCTGCTGGCGGCTGGCACGAAAGGCAAGCGGTTCAGCCTGCCGAATTCGCGCATTATGATCCACCAGCCCTCCATGCAGGGTCTGGCCGGGCAGGCCGCCGATATCGACATCTACGCCAAGGAAATCCTGCGCATGCGCGAGATCCTGAACAAGATCCTCGCGGACGCCAGCAACCAGACTCTGGAGCGTGTGGCGCGTGACGTCGATCGCGACTACATCATGAGTTCCGAGCAGGCTGTGGAGTACGGGATCATCGATCGTGTGATCTCGAGCCGCGAACTGGCGCCGTCGCCGGTTTCTAAGCCTGCGTAAGAGAGAGCATCTGCTTGTGGGTTACGGGGCGATGGCTGAGGCCATCGCCCCGTAGCTATTTGGCGCTACTTGTCTTTGGTGCCAGCAAAGGTACCTGTGACTCCGGCCACCGCGATGTCGCCTTTGACGGACGAGCCTGCGTCGTCCAGCGTGCCGGTGAAGGTGAGCGAATAAAGCTCTTCGCGCTGCACCTGATTCTGGAAGGTGACGGTCTTGCCCGATACACTGCCGGTGGTCGGGCTGGTGCCGAGGCCTGCGTAGGTGCAGGTTCCCGCGAACTTATCGCCATCGGTCTTGAAGGCGCACTTCATATCGATGACGTTGCCGACCACGTCGCCATTGATACTCCAGTTGCCCCCGAAGCCCGCCGATGAAGCCGAAGCCGCAGCGGCCGGAGCGGCTGCGTCTTTCTTTGCGGTGAACGTGCCAGCGACGCCCATCACGAGAATCTCGCCCTGCATCGACGTTCCGGCAGCGTCGAGGGTCCCGTTGTAGTTCAGTTCGTAGACCTGACCGCGATCGACGGTGTGCATGAAGGAGACCTTGTTCTCGGTCACGGTGCCTGTGGTCTGCGTGGAGCCGACTTCGCCTGCGCAAGTACCGGTCAGCTTGCCATCGGCCTGGGCGAAGGTGCACTTCATGTTCACCTGATTGCCAACTATTTCGCCCGAGACGGACCAGGTGCCGGAGATGTCAGCCGCCGCGACGGGCAGCGTGAAGGCCAGTGCCGCGAGTGCGGCGAGGACTAGTTTTTGCATTGCTCGATTATAGTTCATAAAATCCTTACGTGAAAACAGGCGGTTAGTTGAACTCCAGGGTGAAGGGCGACATGCGGAACATGCCACCGTGCATCCAGACCCGGATCCGGCTATCGCGGAGCGGTGCGAAGTGGGGTAAAGCCGGTTCGGCTGAGAATGACCGCGAGCGCGTCTTCATCGTCATCGCCGCCTGTGCCTGCGGCCTCCATGATGACGTCCAGCAGCGACTTTCTGCCTGGATAGGCCACTAGTGCGACGCGACTGGAGGTCGGGATGTGAGCCAGCACGCGGGCCTTGCGGATGGCGGCGTCGATGCCGCCCATTTCGTCGACGAGGCCTTTGTCCTTCGCCTGATTGCCGAGCCAGACGCGGCCCTGAGCCACCGGTTCAATCTCGCTCACTGGCTTCTTGCGGGCTTTGGCCACCTTGTCGAGGAAGTCGTCGTAAGTGGCGTCGATGCCTTCCTTGAGCTTGGCGCGCTCTTCCGGGTTGAGCGAGGAATAGTCGGAATCGATGAGGGCGAACTTGCCCCGGCTCACGGTGTCTTTGGTGATGCCGAGCTTGTCGTAGAGGCCATGCAGATTGGGTTTGCCGAAGACGACGCCGATGGAGCCGGTGATCGTCATGGGATACGCCACGATGGGGCTGCCGGTCAT
This sequence comes from uncultured Acidobacteriia bacterium, assembly GCA_903825445.1. GTDB lineage: Bacteria > Acidobacteriota > Terriglobia > Bryobacterales > Bryobacteraceae > BOG-234. Next base: position 21,640 of record CAIKAS010000157.1, on the reverse strand, counting down.
CGACATGTAGTAACCGCCGGACGCGGCTTCATCGGCGAACGAGATGACGACGGGCTTCTTCGCGACGAGCTGGTTCATGGCGCGCCACATATCGTCCGAGGCTACGACTTCGCCACCGGGTGAGTTGATGCGGATGATGGCGGCCTTGACCGTTGTATCGGCGCCGACCTTTTCGAGCATATGATCGAAGGCGCCGGATTCGAGGCCATCGGTATCGGCATCATCCCCGCGCGAGATGGCGCCTTCGCCTACGACGAAGGCGATGGAATCCTGCGCACCGATGCCGGCCGAGGCGTCACTGACGCGGGCATAGTCTCTCTCATTAGCCTTCTTGAGCGCGGTCTGGTGGAGAGTGGTTTTGAGATCGGAGAAGACTTCATCTTCATAACGGAGGTCGTCAATGAGGCCGGCGGCCTTGGCCTGTTTGGCGAGGAATGGGCCCTTGTCGATGGTGGCGCGGATGGCGGCAGCGTCCTGATTTCGGCCCTTCGCAATCGTATCGACGAGGTCGCCATAGAGGCCGTCGGCCAGGCTGTTCATGACCTCTTTGGTTTCGGGGGACAAGGAGGAACGGGTCCACTGGTCGCCATAATCTTTGTACTTGCCAGCGTGTTCGACGTCCATCTGGACGCCGAGCTTATCGAAGGTGTTCTTGAAGTACATCATCTGGAAGCCGATGCCCTTGAGGTTGAGGACGTCGGTGGGCGGCATGTAGATCTTCGAGGCGGCGGTGGCCATATAGTAATCGCGCAGACTGGGCGATTTGAGCCACGCGATGAGGGGCTTGCCGGACTTGCGGAATGTATCGAGATCGGCGTGGATTTCCTGCATGGTGGCCCAGCCGGCGCTGACCTCTTCTGGCTCAAAGACGACGGCCTTGACGCGTGGGTCAGCGGCGGCGCGGCGCAGCATGCTCCAGACGTTTTCGACGGTGATGGAGGGGTGTTCGCCGAAGCCGGGGATGGAGAATTCGACGGGCGGCTTTTCGGGGACGCTGCCGGAGAGATGGAGGATGAGCGTGGAGCCATCGGCAACGGTGGCGGGTTTGGCGCGCAGGGAGGCGATGGCGAAGAAGCCGATGACGCAGATGAGGACGATGAGGATGGCGCCGGTGAGGCAGCCGAGCAGGAACTTACCCATGGGTGGTGAACCCTCCAGTCTGAAAGTAGCATGAACCTTTGGCCACCGATGCACACGGATGCACGCGGAGGCGAAGCCGGTTTAAGGGCCTGGTGAAGCCGCTCTGGGGGGTGAAAGTGGCGGTTATTGGGTTCGCGGTTAGTGGGTGGAGCCTTTGTTTGCTTAAAGATACTTCGGTTCGTCTGGCAGAATGCGGTTTTCTTCCGGGGAGGCGGGTGGGGCGGAAGAGTCTCATACGAACAATAGTATGCCTGGGGAAACGGGGGTGGGGAGTGAAAGTGTTGAAAAGATGGAGGAAGATCGTTGTGACTCGGAAAAGTCAAAGCTCCCGCTGCCTTTGCGCTAAAGTCGTCTTGTCGGTCGATGTCTTTCATCGACAGGGGCCACCCCGGCGGCGTACATCATTCATGCCAGAAAACCGATCGAAACTTCGAGTTCAGAACCTTACCAGAAATACGTTGATCGGCGACTTCGTCGACAAGGCCAAGACCAGCGCCGAGCGGAGGACTGGTCTCTTGAAGAAACCTAGACTCGGAAACGGTGGAGGCCTGTGGATTGTCCCATGCGAAGGTGTTCACACGTTTTTTATGAAGTTCACAATCGATCTGATTTATCTCGACAAGGCGAGAAAAGTCAAGAAAACTGTTCGGGCGCTGAGGCCGTGGCGATTGTCGCTCTGCCTGACAGCACATTCCATACTTGAGGTTCCGCAGGGAACGATTGATCGCACGAACACGCGGAAGGGCGATCAACTGGACATTCAAACGAGTTTGCCGGTTTAGAAAAAATCCGGATCCTACTGCAAAAGTGCCACGGCCTTTCCAAAGAGGCCGGTCAATAAGCCGGTGGGATCGTATTTGATACTCGACCCGTTCTTGAACCTGACCCTCATTGCCACGATTGCAGTACTGTAATTCGCTACGCTCGCCCCGTTCGAGAACTGCACAGTTGCTGTGGGGAAGTACAGGGTACCGGTTATCTGCATGGGGGCACCACCCCAGAAAGTTCCGCCACCGGAGGACTGGGGACTCGATCTGTCCTGATAAAAGGCAACTCCCATATACGGTCCGGAGGTGGGTGCCGAGAACGTGGCAGACGCGCCACTGGAGATATTTACGGCGGGAGTGTACGGTGGCGGGGCGGTGAGATAAAACATGACTCCGTTTCCGGTGCTGGTGCTTCCGCCGTTCAGTGTGACCGCACCGCCGTTAATGATGTAAGTGCCGGGATTGAAGGTGGCGGTAGAACCTGCTCCAATTGTGATTCCGGTGCCGCAATAGGTACCGGGATTGAGGGTCCAGTTCCCCATGGCGGGGGCGTAGTTGGTAAAGTCGCAGCCACCGACAGTCGGCGACGGCAATGCAAGGAGCGGATCGGCAACCGCCGTCGGCACGGTTACCGGAGCGGGCGTTGCAGTGGCGCCACTGGTGATCACGGCTCGGCCCACTACAGTAAAAGCCGATGAGGTGACAGTCGAACGGGCGGATATGTTTACAGCATCGTGGTCGCTGGAATTCACCGCGATTCCGCAGCCGTTGATCGCGACCGTAGAGGCGACGCCTGCGTCAAATGAGTCTTGTGCGGTGGTCTGAAGAACGTACACGCACGTGGGTGAAACCGAATGCACTATTCCGGCCGTAGCCTTTGCCGTGATGGAGGAAGTGGCAGCCGCCCCCACGAACTGAATCAGCCCCGTATTCAGGGTCCGTGAGACAGTGACGGTAATGGCGGGAACGGTTACCAGCGGCGACAACATGACGCCGGAAACAGCAGCCGGAAAACTCAGGGTAACGGTGTCCGCGGCTGTTCCGCCAAAGCCATTATTTCGAGCGTAGATGCAGGGCGTTCGGGCGTCCGCCGCCGTGCAGACGGACGAAGCAGACGGCAGGGCTCCAAACGGATAAGGCGACGTAATGTTGGTTCCGGTGAAGATGCTCATGATGCCCGCCTGAGCGGCGGCGTCCGCGGCGGCCTGGGCCATTTGCCTTTGAGCGAACATTTGCGCGCCATCAATGGCCAGGCCGAGAGCTCCGAACAGAACAATGCTCATGGCTACCACCACAAGAATGAGAGACTGTCCACTCCTGGAGCCGAAACTGACGGGTGAGGGTTTCAAAAGACGATCACCCCGCGCGCAGAGCTCGCCAGGTTCAGTGTACTGGAGAAATACGTGGTCAACGGATTGTAGGGATATACAACGCTGACATTGACCCAGTTACCGGGACCGTTGGAACCCTGATAGGTAACATGCACTACCAGAAGACCAGTCGACAGCAAACCGGCACTGGCGAAATTATTTACCACGGTCAGGACCTGAGCGGGATCGTCCCCCGGACCAGATGCGCCGTCGATAGTGCCATCCATGGCACGCGTGCTGCCATGCACAATCGCATAGCGCACGCCCGCGCGGGCCGCATTCGAAACGGCCGTGACCACCAGCACCATACGGCCGAGTTCAATCACGAAGAGGAGCATGATGACAGTCAGGAATGCCACAACGCTGAACTCCACCAGAGCCTGGCCGGAACGCCGGTTTCCTGCGGCGAGTCGCTTCATTGGAGCATCCTCATGACCGCTATCCGGTGGATGGTAGTGGGCGGAAGAGTTGCACGAATTCCCAGTTGCGGAAACGCAAACAAGGGGATGAACGGCGTATAAGTGTAGGTCACGTCCACGGTAGCGAGAGTGTAGGCGGGAGCCTCGGGATCGACGAGCGCGGTGCAGCCGTTTGGCGCAGTCGTGTTGTTGGTGCAAATAGCGACCACAACGCTGGAGCTGTTCCAGAGCGAGCTGGTGTCATTCGCAACCAGCGCAGTGATTTGCGCCAGGGTTGCCGGGGTTTGCGTGCCGGGGGAGGCGGCGGACACGACCATGTTTTGCGCGCCGGAACGCGCGGCGTCAGCCACGGTGATCCATGCGAAGAGAAACCCGCCGAAGTTCACCGCGTTTACGGCCAGAAGAAACATTAATGGAACGATCAGAGCGAACTCCAGCAAGCCCTGCCCTGCCCTGTTCTTGTTGGCTGCGGAGAGCACAAGAGGCACGGTTGCTCCCGTCGGCTTAACCGGAATCGGAGCCGGGAACGAGGGTAGAATCCCCGTTTCTGCTTCGCTGCGAAACGCGAATTCAATGGCCGCCCGGTGGGGCCGGGTGGGGGCGACCCGCGCGGGTATTTCTGTTGACTCCGAGAGCGTGGTCTGACGTCCCCGGCGAATGATGTGGAAAATATTGTCCCGATTACGACTTTGGGATGTGAGAGGGTAAGCCGTACGTTCGCCGGGATCGCAGGACTGGCATAGCGCCGCTATCGACCAATCCCAGGAGTCCCCTGGGGCGCGACGCAGAGCCTTACTCCTGTGGCGTAACCAGTGAGGTAACCAGGTTTTCAGTTTGTCTATAAAGCGCAGAAAAATCACGTTGCCTCAATTCCGGCCGGAGTGGGCGACACAGAAGTGGAGAGTCGGGAAGAAGGCAGGCGAAAGCACCTGCCCCACAAGGTTTTCCACTTCAGTCGGTGGAGCCGCGAAGACACCACGAAATCCACTACCAGCCGGATTTCGCGGCGTCCACCGGTAATTACATTACCTTCTTGCGGCGGCGCTGGATTAAGAAAGCCAGCACAACGACAAAGAAAAGGCCCGCAACAACGCGAACGATTGTAGAACTATCCATTGTGATATCGTCTCCTTTCCTGAGGTTCGGCACTTCGGTGCCGGACTAACTCAAATACTTCGCAAAACCATCCATAATGGCGATCATTGAAGGCCCAAGCGTCACGACAAACAACGACGGGAAAATAAATAAAACAAGCGGAAAGACGAGTTTTACGGTCGTCTTCGCCGCCTGCTCCTCCGCATCCTGCCGCCGCCTCATTCGCAACGTTTCCGAATGAACCCGCAAAGTCTTGCCAATACTGCTTCCGAACCTGTCGGCCTGGATCAGCACCGAGGCCAAAGAGCAAATACTGTCTACGCCGGTCCGCTCCCCAATGCGCTTCCAGGCTTCCGCCCGAGGGCGACCGGCGCGTTGTTCGAGGAATACGAGATTCAGTTCATCGGCGATGGCAGGCTGACTGAGCCGCAGTTCCTCCGCCGTCCGCATGGTTGCCTTATCCATGCTGAGGCCGGCTTCCACACACACCACGATGAGATCCAGTGCCTCCGGCAGGCCCAGGCGGAGCTCCAGCTGGCGGGCCGATATCCGATTGCTCAACCAGAAATCCGGGACGAGAAACCCGAGTCCGGCGGCCATGGCATACACGAAGAACGGGCCATACGAGTAGAGCTGAGTGATGGTGGCCAGAATGCAAAGCGAGCCCGGGACGAGCAGTTTGGCGCTATAAAAAATATTGACGCAGGATTTCTCCCGATAGCCGGCGCGAGTGAGCCGCTGCTGCAACACAGAAATATCCTGCGAAGTTCTCGGCACAACCTTCTGGAACGGTTTGGTCAGTGTTTCGATTCTGGAAGGGGTCGTCGGCGCACTCCTGCGCAGGAAACTGCGATCGGACGCCCGTGATATTACCTGCGACAGTCTCTGCGATGCAGTCTGCCGGTAAAAAAGTAATAAACCGAGACTCGACAACAGCAGGAAGGCGGAGGCGAACGCGAGTATGGCTAGTCCCATAAGTTCCTCTTCAAACCCGAATCCGAACTATCTTGCGAATAATGAGTCCGCCGACCACGTCCATGGCCGCGGCTGCAAAAAGCATCTTTATACCGACGGGCTTCTTCCACAAAACACTCATGACGTCCGGATTCATGAAATACATGGCGGTCCCAAGAGCGACGGGAAGAATGGAAAGTATCCAGCCAGTCAGACGCCCCTGCGCGGTGTGAACGCTCACCTGTTTTTTCAATCTGAACCTTTCGCGCGTGGTCTGAGCTACCTTTTCGAGCACCTCGCCCAGATTCCCGCCGCTTTCCTTCTGAATCAGGACGGCGGCGACAAAGATCCGAAGGTCCTGTATGGGAGCTCTGACAGTAAGATTTACGAACGCCGTGCGCAAGTCTGTACCATAATTCTGTTCTTCAAAGCATTTGCGAAATTCTCCACCAATCGGTTCCGGCGATTCCTGCCCGACAGTTCCCAGACTGGCAATCAGACTATGCCCCACGCGAATGGCGCCGACCATCATGGCGATCGCCTCTGGTAGTTGCTGTTCCAGCGCGGAGAGACGTTGTGAGCGCTTGTGCCGGACGTATAGATACGGCATCGGAAGGACGCACGCGGCAAAAAGCACCGCCGGAAAGGCTGCTCCCGATCTCAGATACCCGATGTACCAAACCACGCCCGAGCCGACGATGGAGGTGAGAATCAAGGCTCCCAGCGTGGCTTTCACGCCGGCCTGATACAGAAAAAGGCCGGCCGCCGCGGAGAGATCCATTCTGTTCAGAATGCCGTTAAGCCATGGAATGGCACTCAGCTTTTGCTCTTCTCTCCGGATGTCTGTGGCCTTATCCTCATGATCCTGGTGCTTAACGGAGGCTAAGCCCCGATCCAGCGCGGCGAGCCTTGCAACAGCGGGTTTGTTGACACGAGATCCCGCGGTCACGATGACCAATAGCGCCGCGGCGAAGACGAGCAGACTAACCGACAGGACGATCAGCAACATATCGCGATGCCCCTTGGTGCGGTCTCTTCAGCCGTTTGTGGGCTTCGCGCCAAACCTACAGACAGCATTTCAGTTGACCTCCACACAGTCAGTTCACCTCCACGGAATGCTCAAAAACCTCGGCTGGTAGCCCGATGCCTGCCACCCGCAGCTTGTCGAGGAATTTGGGGCGGATGCCGCTCGGCTGGAACGAACCCACTACTTTTCCATCCGGACCAATGCCTTTTCTCACGAAGTTGAAGATGTCGTGCATACTGACGGTATTCTCTTCGAGCCCCGTGATCTCGGAGATATTGACAACTTTCCGGCTGCCATCGCTCATGCGCGATACCTGCACGACCACCGAGACGGCAGACGCGATTTGTTGACGAACCGATCTCTCCGGGATATTGACACTTGCCATCGCGACCATGGACTCCAGCCTTGAAAGCGCATCACGCGAGGTATTGGCGTGGATAGTAGCCATGGAGCCCTCGTGGCCGGTATTCATGGCCTGAAGCATGTCGAAAGCCTCATCGCCGCGAACCTCGCCGAGGATGATGCGGTCCGGGCGCATACGAAGGCTGTTGACCAGGAGCTGCCGCTGGCGAACGGCGCCCTGGCCTTCCGCGTTGGCGGGTCTGGTCTCCAGGCGCACGACATCGTCGTGTTTGAGCTGCAATTCGGCCGCGTCCTCGATGGTGACGATGCGCTCGGTTTCGGGGATGAAGCCCGAAAGGATATTGAGGAATGTAGTCTTCCCCGCACCGGTACCACCCGAGATCAGGATGCTGATGCGGGCTTTTACGGCGGCCGCGAGAACCTGCAGCATTTCCGGCGAAATGCTCCTGAGCTTCACCAGAGTCTCCGCAGCGGAAGGGCCACCGCCGAAGCGGCGAATTGACATACACGGGCCGTCGAGAGCCAGAGGCGGGATGATTGCGTTGACGCGCGAACCATCCGGGAGCCTGGCATCGACCATAGGCGAAGATTCGTCGACGCGCCGGCCAACGCGGGACACGATGCGTTCGATCACCTGCATCAGGTGCCGGTCGTCGCGAAATGTCGCGCCGGTCCGCTCGAGTATTCCCCGGCGCTCGACATAGACTGTGTTTCGGTTATTGACCAGAATGTCTGAGACACTGGGATCGCGCAACAGGGGTTCGAGGGGGCCGAGGCCGAATACCTCGTCCAGAAGATCGCTTTCAGCCTGTTTCTTTTCCGCAGCGTTCAGGGGCACCTTCTGTGCGCCGACAATTTCCTGAATCATGGTGGAAACCGCGCGACGCGCTTTTCCGTCGTCGATCGATGACAGTTTTTCGAGATCGATCCTGGACAGCAGGGTAGCGTGCAGCCCGGTCTTCAGCAGTTCAAAATCAAGAACGTCCATTTAGCGCCCGCCAGCCTGCGACATCGCCTTCGAACCGAAGAAGCTGAACCCCTTGCCGGGCTTTCTGTCTGCGGTAAGGGGCTTGCCGCAGACGGTTCTTGCCATTTGTGTAAGTACGATGGTGACGGGTGAATTCTCCATGGCGAGGGGAACGCCGGCGTCCTGGGCGGCACGCGCGGCGGCGTAACCGTTCGGGATTCTCCAGTTGATTGGCCGCCCCATCGCCTTGATGGCGCTGTCTTCGCCGATATCGCCCTGGCGCGAATTCGAGCGGTTGACTACCACCTCCAGCGCGCGGTTCGCGTCTTTCCCGGAAAGAAACGAAATGAACCGATGCGAGTTGCGGAGCGCGGGAAACGACATTTCCGTTACCAAATAGACTGTGTCCGCGATCTCAATCAGGGTTTCCAGTATTTGGCCGGCGCAGGTTCCGGCGTCGACCACAACATAGTCGAATTCCCGGCGAAGAATCTGAAACAGCCGGGCCACTCCCGCGGCCGGTGGGTCGAAGATGTCATATTCTTCCGGAGCCGCCAGTACCGCGAGTCCGGAACTATGCCTCAGCAGCAGCGTGTACAGGAACTCCCTGTCGAGACGTGCGGGGTTCTGTAATGCATCCACGACAGAGAAGGCGGCAGTCATGCCAAGCCCTAATGCGACTTCACCCAGTTGAAAGTCCATATCCGCCAGCACAACTTTAGAGCCGGATTCTTTTGTCAGCGCCAGGGCAAAGTTGGTGGCGACGGTAGTGACGCCCACACCGGCTTTGGCTGACAGGTAAACCAGGATCTTTCCAGTCGCCTTCTCACGATTGGGACGGCGGGCGGCTGCGCGGGTAAGAGCTTCACTTATGGCTTCCGGAGAGAGCGGCTCGGTGAGAAACTCACGAGCGCCGGAATGCATGGATCTGCGCATCAATGCTGCATCGGTGTGACGGGAATAAACCATCACAGTCATGGTGGGATTCCGGCTGCAGATGTTCTCAATCGCGGTGATGCCCTGCTCAGCGTCGTCGTCCAGATCCACAATGGCGACATCGCAGTTCAGACGCACGATTTCGGCGAGGTCTCCCTCCAACGGGTAATGGCCGAACTCACGGCAAACAGCGGCTCGCGATGCCGAGAGCGCGGTTGCCAGCGAACGACGCCGGAACGCGTCAGGCACAATTAGAGCGACTGAGAGAGAGTTCGTTCCGTTGGAAGCCGAAAGATCGGGCATAATTTAGGCTGCTTACCTGTAATCGAGAAAGCCGTCCGCCGCGTTGTGCGCTTCGCGCCAAACCTGGGCGATGCGTGGCTGACACCAAGTGGCCATGCGACGGGTTAAGTTGCAAAAAACGAAAAAATTGTTCCGATCGCGATAGCTGGCGCATAGGGCATTTTCCGCGCCAGAGGATTATCCAGAACGAGGCTCGAATGGGGCCGAATGCCATTTGTCCAGAGCGACAAAACGAGTTCGCTCGTACCATCCATTGAGTCCTTCAAACATCTGTGGCGTGCCGCCCACATCAGCGCCAGTATGCCGCCGGCGAGTCCCGTGACCACCAGCGCCACTCCCATTTGGGAAGGCCCGATCCACGCACCCACCGCGGCGCAAAGTTTCAAATCACCCATTCCCATCCCGCGGAGCCAGCAGAGAATTCCAGTCACGGCGACCGCAAGAGCGATACCACCAAGGCTCTGACCGAGACCCTTCACACCATTACTGCCCGTGCTGAAGATGATTCCGGCAACAAGAAACGGCAATACGAGCCAGTTCGGGATGCGTCGACTGCGGACGTCACATACCGTGGCTACCACGAGCAGTGTAAGAACCGGCAATACGATGCTGGACATGTCTAGTTGAGAACCAGGAGAGAGGGCGGGCGGCGCGGACGCAACCGAACCCTCTCTTCACTGAAAGGTCCACCGGGAAAGGTCAACCAAATGAAGGGTCAACCAAAGAAGGGTCAACCAACGAAACCGGTTAGTTTGGTGCCGATGGTCGTGAAAGCGTTGCCAATTGAAGTCGCGAGCGCCTGCATACCGGTTATCGCCGCAAGAGCGATCAGGGCGACGACGAGACCGTATTCCACCAAGTCCTGTCCGCTTTCGTCACGGACAATCGTATCTTTAACTCTCAGCATCTTCACGTAAAGCTTCAGAATTGTAGTGTTCATGTGATATTCCCTCACCTCGCGGGGAGGTACTGCAAACGGAGCGCCGTTTGGAGAACTGATGAACGCGCCAATCCCGTCAATAGCTTAGATGGCAACAGGCGGACGCTGAACGCAGCAACGTACGCCATGGTTTGCAATCGGGGGTTTTAAGCGTGAACCACCGGCGACACTTCCGGGAACAGAAGGAACTTAGTGGAGTGGTGGAGAGGGTGTCAAAGAATCTTCCGTATCCTTGATGAGGCGATGCAGATAAGTCCGCGAAATACTCAGGCTGCGTGCGGCGAGGGTCTTGTTCCCGTTGCATTCTTCGACGGCTTTGTGCGCCAGCTTGATTTTGTAATCCTGCAATTGATCTTCGAAGGAAGCTCCGGGCAAAGCGTCCCCCAGGCCTAAGAGATCCGGCTGTTGCATGATGGCCGGCAAGTCCTGAGTCCCGATGGCGTTATTGTCGCTCAGAATCAGCGAGCTTTGGATAACATTCTCAAGTTCACGCACGTTCCCCGGCCACGGATACTCAACCATCAGCGCCATAGCGTTCGGCGTTATCCGGGTAAGCGGTTTATTGTAGAGCTGCGAGTATTTGGTCAGGAAATGGTTGGCGAGTTGAGGAATATCTTCGGTATGTTCACGCAAGGGCGGCGATTTGATGCCCATGACGTTGACTCTGTAATAGAGATCTTCGCGAAACGTTCCTTCGGCCACCATCCCGAGCAGACCTCTGTGTGTGGCGAATAGTAATCTTGCCTTCAAAGGAATGGTTTGGCTGCTTCCGAGGCGGCTGAATTGTCTTTCCTGGAGGACCCTCAGCAATCTGATCTGTGTATGGGCGCTGAACTCCCCGATCTCGTCGAAAAACAGGGTTCCGCTGTCGGCCTCTTCCAGATAACCTACACGTCTGACCGCTGCCCCGGTAAAGGCCCCTTTCTCAGCACCGAACAGTTCCGCCTCGATCAGGGTCTCCGGAATGGCACCGCAGGAGATGGCGACGAACGGGCGATCCTTCCGACTGCTCAAGCCGTGAATACAACGAGCGATTAACTCCTTGCCGGTGCCGCTCTCGCCCGTAATGAGCACCGAAGCTTCCAGGTCGGCGACGCGCCGGATCAAATTGTAGACCAACTGAGAACGCGCACTAGAGCCGATCATGCCACCGCAGCCGGAAGGAGGCAGTTGCCGGCGCACCTGATCGAGATCTCGCTTTAAGACGGCATATTCGTGCGCACGACGGACGACGATCTTCAATTCCAGATAGAAGGGCGGCTTGCGGAAATAGTGATAGACGCCGCGTCGCTCCAGTTCCATAGCGATTGCGCTCTCATCGTCGTCCGTCATCACCACTAATGGCACGCCCAGATCGCGCACCGCATCGAGAAATCCAAGTTGCTCTGCGACCGGAAGCGAGTTGCGGTCCAGATCAACGATCAGGACATCGCACTCCCCTTTTGAGGCCCGCTCCTTCACCTTGCCCATGCGCCGTTCCAGTACGATCGCGCAGTCGGTGCCCAGGGACTTTTCAAGTGTCGATTTTAGTGCACTGTCCTGCGAGTATAAGAGGAGACGAATCATTGTTTAACTTGTCGGGCGGGGAAGAGCTAACCGTAAGTACCTAATTGGCACTTTGATAGCCAATGGCGGTGGAGAACAAAACCGCTGACTCCACAACACATAAGCACTGCCAACCAAGCACGTTAAAGCTCCTCAGGGCATCTCGCATTGCGAGCGAACATGTCGTTATCGCGTGGACCGGCGAACGAAGGCGACTGCATCTGGTCAGGAATTGACCACAGCGCCCGTGCTTTCGCTGTCATGGGTATGCCGAGGCGTAGAACGGAATAGCGCCGAACTTGTGCCAGTGTGTATCCCCGGAGAGACTACGGTGCCTGCGATTGAAGCCTGTTGTCCACACCATCAGTTGAGCTCGCACGTTTAACTGATTGATTACGTTAGCGAAACACCCGGCTACGCATCTTGCCCATCATGGGCATCAAAATGCACTCTTTGCTCAGCGGGAAGCTACGGGGCGGACTGGGTCTGAATGAATCGAAGAGTACTCATCATCGTCTCGTGCGCGTTCGTCATGTCGATCTTTGCGAGTTTACTGGTCTGCCGCGTGGCGGGCATCCGGTTCACTTCGGGAAAACCGCAGAAGGTGGCTCAGGTTGTGGTGGCTGGCAGGGATCTTCCGTTAGGCACGGTGGTTCGCAACGCCGACCTGAAAACAGCTGCGTGGCAGGGGCCGCTGCCTAAAGGCGCGATCCAGAGCCTGGATGTTTCTTTAAACCGAGGTGTGGCCTCCCCAATCTACGAAGGCGAGCCGTTGACCGAAAGCCGCTTAGCGCCCAAGGGCTCCGGTGGCGGCCTGGCTGCGACTATTCCGGCGGGAATGAGGGCGTGCGCGGTCAAGGTAAATGAAGTCGTCGGCGTGGCGGGTTTCGTGGTTCCCGGCATGCGCGTGGACGTCCTGATAACGGGGATTCCGCCGGGCGGCAGCACATTCAGCGGCGCCAAGGTGCGGACGCTGCTGCAGAACATTCAGGTACTCTCCGCCGGGATCAATTTCCAGAAAGATCAGGAAGGCAAGCCGGAACAAGCCCAGGTTGTCAATCTTCTGGTTACGCCAACCGACGCCGAGATTCTCAGCCTCGCCAGCAATGCGACCAGCAATGAAACCCATATTCAGCTGGTGTTGCGGAACCCCATGGATATTCAGGTCTCCACACCTCCTGGCACTTTTATGTCTGACCTTTTCGGGAGCGGGCACGTAACATCCGACCGACCGGCGCGGTGGCCGAAGCCCTCTCCGCCAGCGGCGATCGTCGTCCCGCCGGCTACACATTTTTACGTTATCGAAGTGTCGAACGGTTCGGTACACACTCAGGCCAAATTCAGCCAGTCTCAGGGGCAGAATTGAGATCCGGAATGGCGAAGCCGATGACATCCCTGGCATGTCGGATTGCACTCGTATTCTTAACCGGTGCAACCGTGTATCAGGCGGCGGGACAGGTAGAGAACCAGTCAGCCGTTGTATCCCCACCACCGTCGCAGCCCGACCCGGATTTACCGGTGAATCTCCTGCTGACTGTTGGCAGATCAGTGGTGGTTGGCAGCGCGCTTCCCATTGAGCGTATTTCCGTGGGCTTTGGAGAGATTGCGGAGGCTACAGCGGTTAGTCCGCTGGAATTGCTCCTCAGCGCGAAGGCTCCGGGAGTAACCAGCCTGATTGTCTGGCAACAGGGCGGGAGCAAAAGATACTTCGATGTGCGGGTTGTAGGCAGCCGCGATCTGGCGGATAGCCGGGTGGAAGCCATTCGGGGCGAAATAGAACGGGAACTGCCAGGGCAAAGCGTGAATCTGAGCTTTGAGAACGATACGGTCTTCCTGCGGGGAACGGTGAGGGATGCGGTCAGCGCGGGACGGGCGGTGGCGATCGCATCGACGCTGGGCAAGATCGTGAACCTCTTGTATGTGGATGTGCCGCCGCCGGAAGCGCAGATACTGCTGAAGGTCAAGTTTGCAAGTGTCGATAGAAGTTTGAGCACGCAGCTGGGAATGAACATCATCAGTACAGGTGCGGCTAATACAATCGGGTCAGTTGGTACACAGCAGTTCTCTGCGCCCACCTTCCCCACCGCGCAGGGGGGCGCCCCGGTCACGGTGACCGTTGCGGACGCTCTCAATGTGTTCTTCTTTCGTAAGGACCTGAATCTGGGAGCAACCATTCAGGCGCTCGAAACAAAAGGGCTCCTTCAGATTCTGGCCGAGCCGAACGTGCTGGCGGAGAATGGCAAACAGGCGAGTTTTCTTGCGGGGGGAGAATTTCCTTTTCCCAGCGTGAGTTCGGCCGCCGGAGGCACGCCGGTAGTTTCCATTACATTTCGCGAATATGGCGTTCGTCTGACTTTCACGCCGACCGTTACGCCCCGCGGCACGATTCACCTTCAGGTAGCGCCCGAAGTGAGCGCGCTGGATTTTACTAACGGACTGACTGTGAGCGGTTTTAACATTCCGGCGCTGACAACACGCAAACTGAATACGCAGGTTGAGTTAGGCGAAGGGCAGAGTTTCGCCATCGGCGGGCTGCTGGATAACCGGACCACGGATACACTCTCGAAGATCCCGTTCATCGGTGACATCCCCATATTGGGGAAACTATTCCACTCTAAATCCGTGTCGAAACAAAACACGGAACTGATTGTGATCGTGACGCCGGAACTGGTTCGGCCGATCCCCGTGGGCCAGCCCGTACCAGAGTTGAAGTTCCCCCGGCCGTTTATGGAGCCGACAACGGCTAACGATCCGAAGGCCCCGGTGCCGAGTGCGCCAGGCCCGGCGGAGGTGAAGCCGCCGAACGCGCCGATACCTTTCGAGAAACTCACACCCGAGAAACTCACACCGAGCCTTCAGCCAGTAACGGCGCCGGTAGCGCAAAGCGTTTCAGGCGCGCTATTGCCCGCAGCTTCGAACGTTGTCTCGCCGCCATAAGCATATGAACCAGCTGAGCTGGCGTAACTGTGGCTGGCGTAACCATGGCTGACGTAACCATGGCGTCGCCGGGCGATGATGAAGCCGGGTTCTCTTCGCGTTTCGTCGCAATCGGACGCTTCTCCGGTGTCGCTTATGGTTCACGGTTGCAACCGTTGCTGTAGACCCTGGTTAACATCGCGCTTCGCAGTGGCCGCGTGCGGCCACGCAGCCTATTGACGGGAATGGCTCGTCCGCCAGTGTTCCAAACGGCGATGCGCGTGCACTAGCGGGGTGCTGAAAAACCAAGTTTGCAATCGCCCCTCGCGGTCGCGGCTCTATAACCTGTGTCGAATCAATGGCAAGTTTCTGAAGATTATTTAGGGAAATACGGAGGAAGTATTACATGAGGAAGTTCACGTTTGTCGTTACGGCTCTTTTGGCAACGGCGATTCACCTGACCGTCGCGAAATCCGCGCTGGCCAGCACAATCATTCTGGAAGGCAGCGACGCCATTGGAAACCACTGCCCGCAGCCGTCCGGGAGCCCCAGCGGCTGTGAGTATGAAAGCCAGGTGTGGTCGGCGCTGGACGGCGGCTCCGGTAAGACAATCGGCGTAATCGGAACGAATGTCAACGATAGTGCGACTGGTTCGCAGCCTGGCAGCAACACCTTCAACATTCCCCTTGATGTGGTTGCTTCGCTTGATGAGTTGTCTTCGCCGCTCAGCAGTTACGCGGCGCTTTACTTCCTCCCTGACAGCGGGTGCTGCACGGAAGACGATTCCCTGGTTGCCGGTAATCAGGCGGCCATCCTGGCATATCTTGCAGGGGGAGGAACGATAATGATCGGGGATTACACGGGTGGCTCTTCCTGGGACTTCGCGGTTGGGACGACGAACGGTGATGGCAACGACCACGTCACCGGCATCGGCGGCGGCGATCCGGGTTTTACCGATGGCTGCAGCGATGGCGAGACAGTCACTGCGAGTGGACTCGCGAACGGCTTTACACAACCACTACAGATGGACTGCTGGACTCACCAGGCATACGACGAATCCTTCTTTGCGACCCTTGGGTTCTCCAACAGCTTCATGAACGCTCCTCTGGGTTGGGGCGACGGGGGTGGCGCCGGCCCGTATTCAGGTCTGCTCTCGACTGGCAGCACGCTCACTGAAATTGCGGCTGCCCCGGAGCCAGCCAGTTTCGTGTTGATTGGTACCGGTATCGTGGGCCTTGGATTCCTTCGACGCCGCGTCACTGGCTGATTCGGCAGGGCGCCGGATGCCCTTCGGAATCAGTTCGCGTTCGCGTGCTCTTTTCGACACTTCCGCCATTCTCACGCAAAAACCCGAATCACACGTCAACTGTTCCGCATGTCGGCAAGGGTCTCAGCCAAGGCCCGGAAGCGATCATAGCGACCGGAATTGTTGACGCGGAAGTGGCCTCCCGGGAAAACTGACATTCAGGCGCGTAGACCCCGGCGGGGTAGTTGGCTTATAGTTAGTTAACTACACGTCGGAGCGGGCAGGCAGAGCATGGATGAAACCCTCACCATTCACGAGGGCGACGCACATTTCGGGAAAAAGCCGCTGACCGTCTGGGGCCAGTTCCAGTTGCTGGAAATGGTGGGCCACGGAGGGTTCGGCGAGGTGTATCGCGCGTTCGATCCGGTGCTGCAGCGCGAAGTGGCGTTGAAATTACTGTTGCCACGGGTTTCGAGCCAGGCCGATCAGGAAAAAGAGATTCTGCGGGAAGCGCGCCTGATGGCGAAGGTGCGGCACGCGAACGTTGTGTCTGTATATGGCGTGGATACTCATGGCGGGCGCGTGGGTTTCTGGAGCGATTTTGTCAAAGGCAAGACGCTTTCGACGGTGCTCGCGATGCAGGGTCCGTTCGGCCCGCGTGAGGCGGCGCTGGTGGGGATCGATATCTGCAAGGCCGTGAGCGCGGTGCACGGCGCGGGCCTGCTGCACCGGGACATCAAGGCCGGTAACGTGATGCGCGAAGACGGCGGGCGCATTCTGCTGATGGATTTCGGGCTGTCGCTTGAAGGCACGCCCGATCACCGTGTCGGCGGCACACCGGTTTACATGGCGCCGGAGTTGTTGCGAGGGGAGCAGGCGTCGGCGGCGAGTGACATCTATGCCATCGGAATACTGCTCTATCATCTGCTGACGGGCAAGTACCCGGTGGATGCGGGGACGCTGCAGGAAGTCGCGGCGCTGCACGAGGCGGGGCGGCGGCGGTCGCTCTATGACGACAGGCCCGATCTGCCGGAAAAGCTGGTGCAGGTGATCGAGACGGCAACGCGCGCGAATCCTGGGGAACGGTACCAGAGCGCGGGGCAGATGGTGTCGGCGCTTTCGGAGAGTCTGGGCGCGGGTTCGGTACAGACGGTTTCCGCAGCGCCAGCGCCACCGAAAAGAGGTTTGGTTCGGTGGTGGATGGCGTTTCCTGCGTTATTTTTATTGCTGCTGTTCGCGCCTGTCCGGCAGATGTTGCCGTTCCTTCGGTCGAGTGCGTTGCCGGCGGGAACGGGGGCGCACGCCACTTTCCTCAAGGCCCAGGCACAGCTGGAAAAATACTATCTGCCGCACAATGTGGATCAGGCTATCGAAGGATTCCAGGCGACAGTGAAAATGGATCCGCAATTCGCGCTCGCTTATGGCGGACTTTGCCGGGCTTACTTCATTAACTATCGCGACCAACCGGGGCCCGATCTGCTTACAAACACGCAGGACGCCTGCTCGAAGGCGCTGGAACTCGATCACGATCTGGCTTCCGTCCACGTGACGCTGGGAATGCTGTACGCGCTGACGAGCAAGAACGATCTGGCGGCGCAGGAGTTGCAGACGGCGCTCCGCCTGGATGCGAGGAATGCGGAAGCCTACGGAGCGCTGGCTGATCTTTATAATCGGCAGGGGCGTTCGGCTGATGTGGAACCGACTTATCAAAAGGCGGAAGATCTGGCAATTGGCGACTGGCGCTGGCCGAATCAACTTGGGTACTACTATCTTTCGAACGGACGATTTGACGATGCCTTAAAGCAGTATCAGTTGGCGGTGAAACTGTCTCCGGACAATTCGCGTGTATGGAATAACCTCGGCATGGTCTACCAAAAGGAGAGCCATTTCGCGGAGGCGAAGGAGGCGTTCCATAAGGCCATCGCGCTGGTTCCGCAGGACAATTACCTGGCGAATCTGGGAGTTGTCCTGGTGCAGGAGGGAAGCTATCCGGAAGCGGTAGAGCTTTACCTGAAGGCGGTGGCGCAAAATCCGGACAACTACCTGACGTGGGCGAACCTGGCATCGGCGTATGGCAGGATTCCGGGGGAGAAGGACAAGGCTCGCGAGAATTATCTGAAAGCGATATCGCTGGCGGAAGGGGAGCGAAAGACAAGCCCGCAGGATGCGACTCTGCTGGCGCGACTGGGATCCTACTATGCGACTGTAGGAGAGGCGGAGAAGAGTCTGCCGCTGCTTCGGCAGGCGGCGACCATCGAGCCGGATAATCCGGAAATACTTTATAGAGTGGCGGAAGGGAACGAGTTGTTGCACCACAGGGAGGATGCGTTGCGCTGGATCGGGAAAGCGCTGGCGAAGAAGTACTCGCTTGAGGCTCTGAAACGAAACCCCGAGATGGCGTCACTGATTGCCGACAGAAGATTTGCGGCAATTGCGGCGATGAATAAGTGAACGGAAGAAGGAGTTACAGATATGAGCAGCGAAAAAGATAAGAACGATCTGCCCGGTACGCCGAGCTTTTCTGATGGCGCGACCAAGCCGAGTTTCTCTGATGGTGACACCAAGCCGAGCTTTTCCGATGGCGCGACCAAGCCGAGCTTCTCTGACGGTGCGACTAAGCCCAGCTTTTCCGATGGCGCGACGAAACCCAGCTTCTCAGACGGTGCAACGAAGCCCAGCTTCTCGGATGGTGCGACGAAGCCGAGCTTCTCGGACTGCGAAGAAGATCCCGCGAAATAGCGGCGACCACCGAAGATATGGCTATACGCAGTTAATCGCGAAAGGGAGAAACAAAGTATGGCTGTCTGCGTGGATCCGAAACTCACGTATCTGAACGATCTGGGCTACAACGTTTTGCGCCTGCCCCGCGAGGGCATTGCGCCGCTTGGCGTGATTGGCGCCGATGGCACGTCCAAATCCTGGCTGGGCACGCTGGATCAGATCTGGAAATCCGAAATAACAGTTCCGGTGGCCGGACCGCAGCAGGCCGCAGGCGCTATTTCCGGATTCTGCACCAGCGATTTGAAACTGTCGGCAGGTCTGGAGATTCTTGCCAATGCCCTGAATGGAATGTTTGGCGGCAAGGCTCCGGATGTGAGCGGCGAGTATCACGATGCGAAGTCGATGCAGTTTGAACTGGGTAACGTGACGGTTTCCGGCATCGATCCGTTTGTGATCGGCAACTATGTGGCGAAGGGCGAGCTGGCTGCGCAGAATCCTTTCGTACGGCGGTATTTCAGCGGAGAAAAAGGCACGAAGGCGCTGGTGATATCGCAGGTCCTGCTGGCGAAATCGGTCAAAGTGACGGGGAAGAAAGACGCCAGCACCACGGTAAACGTGAACGTTCCTGCGATTCAGGCGGCGCTGAGCGCAAAGGGTGGAGTCACTGTGAGTTCGAGCGACAGCACATCGGTGACGTACGAAAATGCCGTGCCGCTCGTCTTCGGCTTCCAGGTGTTCGAGATCGCGTACACGGCCGGACAGTGGGAGTTTCGCGGCGTGAAGCCGAGCGCGGCAGTTTCGTTTTCAGAGTATGCAGAGGCCGCGTCAGACTCGCGGCCCGACCTGCCGATTGTGAACGAGGCCGAACTTGTTGAGATAGATTTCCCCCAGTGAGATGGTGTTCGGAGGAGTTAGCCGCCGGCAGCTAAGCCACCGCTCGTCACCCTGGCAGCTAAAGATGTGCCTGTTTGTATCGCGGTTGTGATGGCTGTTATCACTCCTGCCACCTCGCCAATTTCAGTGACAGCGGCGGTGAGGGCGGTCTGTTCCTTCTTCATCTGGTCCACGAGCGACATGACATCGGGATCGTCGTCCTGGAATGTCTTATTTATGGCATTGAAGTAGTTCGCCTGAGAGGCGGCATACTGCGTATTTATGGCGTCCATCTGGCAGGCGTCACCATTGCAGGCGGCCAGCACATCGGGAAGTCTCGCGGTCAGCAAATCGTATTGATCCTGGAGGGCTTGCAAGGCGTCAGTCATGTTTAGAATTCTCTCATCATTTTGTAGCGGTGTGCGCGATGTTGATCCAGTTCTCGACAGTTGTCAGCGTCACCGGCGTACCGCGCGAAGGCATGCGACCCTCGTTGGCGAGTTGATGGATGCGCGTGCCCATGTCCGTTATCGCCTGAAGCATGGCGGCTGAGGCTTTCTTATGAGCTTCTATCAGGGCGGTATTGGTTGCTTCCACCTGAGCTTTGGCCGCGGCGTCCAGGGATAGGGCGCCAGGTGTCGGGATCATGCGCGCCCTTAGGTTGAACGGTTCGAGCGCCGGCGCCAGAACAGAAGACTCGTCCACCAGATTTCTCTCGATACTGAATTCCGCAAGGCTGCGCGCCTTTGTAAGATACGTTTGATTCAGCGAATCATACGCGCCGTTTTCCTTCGAGAAAAGCTGCTTCAACGCAGCTACGGTCGCGTCGAGGGCCGGGGCGATCTTCCGCTCCTGATGTTGCTGCACCAATGACATGATCAGTTTTGCCGCGTCGCCTATCGCTGAGGGCAAAGATATCGGGCTGCCCGAAGCCTGCGGAAGCGCACCGATGTTGGTCAGTTCGGTGCCCAATTTAGATGCCGCATTGGAAACATCTGTTGCGGCCTTAGAGCCGGTCAGGCTGGAGAATGCGGTTGAAACTTCCTGTAACGACCTGGCAAGGTTGGCACGTTTCTGAAGTTCCGAAGCAGTGGTGTTCAGGATGGTGCGATTTGATTCCGGGAAAGGCAGGACTGTGCCGTGAGGCAGTAAGGTGTTCTGCAAACCGCCGAGCGCTATATCGTCAGTTACCATCCGGGATAAAGCGCCGTAGTAGGCGGCGAGATCGGTGGATGTTGTGGCGAGTTGTTTTGCGGCGGCGACGGCGTCGTCGGAAGTTTGGCATGAGAGGAGGAAGAGCGAGCAGAGGAGGAGCAGGGCACGGCGGACTTGCGTGGCTCGCGGCCTGCGCCGCTGGACGAACAAAGGCGATGCGGGGGTTTTACTTAAGTGCACGTTTGAGCCTCTGGTCCGGGAGATGCGGCAGATGGTTGTGATCGTAGCACAGGATGGGGGCAGGAAGGCCACTTTATAGAAAGTCAAAACCCTTAGCCGCCGATTCACGCCGATGGACGCCGATAAGAGGCAGGATGATGAAGGAAGGGTAAAGGATTCCCTGCTACATGTCTTAACGACGGTAGACGATTCGGCGTTGCGGTTTGATTCAAGTGGTGATCGCCAGGGATATGGAATATAAAGAGAGGCGAATGTCACGCAGCAAACAGGAAGATTAATGAAAAGCAATTCCCGTCCGCAAAATTGCCGCTGCCCCGATTCCGTTCTGGGGCGGCCGTCCGCCGCGCTGGTGAAGAAAGTCCGTGCGCGTCACGCTTGCGAAGTGCATGCCTAAAAGGCACACATTGTGCTCGCATCGTCTTTGAAGTACCTCACTTGGGATAATGCGAAGAACGAGAAGCTGAGAGCAGAACGCGGTATATCGTTCGAAGAAGTCGTGTTTCATATTCAGCGTGGGGACGTGCTGGATATTGTCGAGCATCCGAACCAGCAAAAATACGGGGGGCAGCGGGTTCTTATCGTGGAGATCGATGGCTATGCATACCTGGTTCTTTGTGTTGACGGCGATGACTGTGTAGTGCTGAAGACGATCATTCCGAGCAG
>CAIKAS010000156.1 GCA_903825445.1 uncultured Acidobacteriia bacterium | reverse complement strand
TCCGGCCAAGCAGATTGCCGGTGGCATTGCGGAAAAGGAAGCCCCCATCGCGGTTTCAAATGTGATGATCGTGTGTTCGAAGTGCGGCCCCGTGCGCATCAAGCGTCACGTGGAAAAGCTGGCTGGCGGCGTGACCCGCCGTACGCGCGTCTGCCACAAGTGCGGACTGGCGCTGGACAAAAAGTAGGTAAATATGGCAGCTCGACTTAGGGAACATTATCTGAAGAATGTGGTGCCGGTCCTGACGCAGGAATTCGGCTACAAGAACGTCATGGCTGTGCCGAAGATCGATAAAGTTTCGGTCAACATTGGCATGGGTGAAGCCACCGGCAACGCCAAGCTGATGGATGGCGCGGTGAACGAACTGATGGCAATCGCGGGACAGCGTCCGGTAGTCACAAAAGCGCGCAAGTCGATCGCGGCTTTCAAGCTCCGCGAAGGCATGGCGATTGGCACCATGGTGACGCTTCGTGGCGATCGCATGTACGAATTTCTTGATCGCTTGCTCAACGTTGCCCTGCCCCGCGTCCGCGATTTCCGCGGCGTTTCGCCGAAAGCATTCGACGGCCGGGGTAACTATACTCTGGGCGTTCGCGACCAGTTGATTTTTCCTGAGATCGATTACTCCAAAGTGGAAAAGACCAAGGGAATGAATATCTGCATCACGACGACGGCGCGAACTGACGCCGAAGGCGTGGCCTTATTGAAGCAGATGGGCATGCCGTTCCGCGCATAACAGGTTAAGAGAGAGAACCCATGGCAACAGCAGCGAAAATTGCAAAAGATATAAAACTGGCTAAGGCGCAGAAGGCAAAAACACCGAAACTGCAGTGCCGCCACCGTAACCGTTGCTGGCGCTGCGGACGTCCGCGGGCCTTCCTGCGCAAGTACGGAATCTGCCGGTTGTGCTTCCGCCAGTTGGCGTTGAGCGGCGAGATTCCAGGCGTAGTGAAAGCCAGTTGGTAGAAGGAGGTACGGGCAAACAATGACTAGTGATCCAATAGCAGACATGTTGACTCGGGTGCGCAACGCCATGGTGGCGCGCCACCCGAAGGTTGACGTTCCGGCTTCGAAGCTGAAGGCGGAGATCGCCCGCATTCTCAAAGAAGAGGGCTACATCGCGAATTTCAAGGTCGCCGAGGAAGGCGTGAAAAAGGTCATCAAGATCTACCTGAAATATGCCAGCGACAACTCTCCGGTGATTACGAAGATCGAACGCGTTTCGCGGCCAGGGTGCCGCTCTTACGCCGGCAAGGGTGAGATTCCTCAGGTGCAGGGCGGCCTCGGAATCAGCATTCTTACCACGGCGCAGGGTGTAATGACGGGCCGGACGGCGCGCAAGCAGGGCGTCGGCGGCGAGATTTTGTGCAGGATTTGGTAATAACTGAAAAGGTTCGATAACTCATGTCCAGAGTAGGAAAAAAGCCGATCCCAGTGCCTTCCGGCGTGAAGGTCACTATCGGCGAACAACTGAAAGTGCAGGGCCCTCGCGGAACTTTGATGGTTCCGGTTCCCGCGGGGATACGCGTTGAGCAGAACGGAAGCAATCTCGATATCATCCGGGATTCCGACGAACATGCCGCGCTGCACGGGCTGACCAGAGCGCTGGCTGCCAATGCCGTTCACGGCGTTGGACCTGGCTTCACTCGGGAGCTCGACATCG
The DNA here is from genome assembly GCA_903825445.1 of uncultured Acidobacteriia bacterium. Classification (GTDB taxonomy): domain Bacteria; phylum Acidobacteriota; class Terriglobia; order Bryobacterales; family Bryobacteraceae; genus BOG-234. The sequence goes on along the minus strand of CAIKAS010000156.1, from coordinate 5,613 downwards.
TGGGTATCGGTTATCGCGCCGAAGTCAAAGGCAAGATCGCTACGTTCGTGCTCGGTTACTCGCATCCGATCGAAGTCTACCTTCCGGATGGCGTGGAACTCAAGATCGACAAGCAGACTCATCTGGTGCTGACTGGTCACGATAAGCAGTTGATCGGGCAGGTTGCCGCCAATATTCGCGGGCTGCGTAAGCCGGACCCATACAAGAACAAGGGCGTCCGCTATACCGGTGAAGTTCTCCGCAAGAAGGTTGGCAAGAGCGGCGCCACGGGAGGCAAGAAGTAAATGATCCGCAAAATTTCCAAAGACGAAATCCGTCAGCGTATTCATACGCGCATTCGCCGCAAGGTTCGCGGTACCACCGAGCGCCCGCGTCTCGCCATCTTCCGCAGCGTGGCTCACATCTACGCTCAGGTCATCGACGATGCCAAAGGCGTGACGATCGTGGCTGCGAGCAGCAGCGAAAAGGGTTCCACTGCCACTGGCGGCAACGTGGCGGCGGCCAAAGAAATCGGCAAGCGCGTTGCCGAACGGGCCAAAGAAAAAGGGATTACCCGTGTCGTGTTCGATCGTGGCGGCTATCTGTATCATGGCCGAGTCAAAGCGCTGGCCGATGCGGCGCGCGAAGCTGGACTGGAGCTCTAATGCCCGTAACTACCGTGAAGCGGGTTGACCCGCAGGCTTTGAATCTGAAAGAAAACGTCGTCGCGATCAATCGCGTGACCAAGGTCGTCAAGGGCGGCAAGAACATGAGCTTTTCGGCTCTCGTTGTTGTCGGTGACGATAAGGCGCGTGTCGTCGGTTTCGGCGTCGGAAAAGCCAAAGAAGTTCCCTCGGCCATCCGCAAAGGCATCGAAGCTGCAAAGAAGAATCTGCGCCGCGTCCACTTGCTCGATAGCACCATTCCTCACCAGGTGCTGGGTAAGTTTGGCGCCGGGCTTGTAATGTTGAAGCCGGCCCGTGAAGGTACGGGCGTGATCGCCGGCGGCCCGGTTCGCGCCGTCGTGCAGGCATGTGGAATTCCCAATGTTCTGACGAAGTCGATCGGCAGCCACAACCCGCATAATGTTGTGAAAGCCACCATCAACGCTCTCGAACAACTGCGTGACATCAAGGCCGTTCGCGAAATGCGTGGTCTGGATGTATCGAAGCACGAAGCGGCGAAGCCCGAACCGGCCACGCCGAACAGCTAACGCGCGTTCGGTAACCGAACCGCATAATTAAGGAACAAGCGATATGGAAGGCAAGATCAAAATCAAACTGATTGGCAGCGTGATCTGCACGCCGGAAAAGCACAAGGTCATCGTGCGCAGCCTCGGCCTGAAGAAGTTCAATCAGGTGGTGGAGCGGCCGGATACGCCGGCTTTCCGTGGATTTGTAAAGAAAGTGCCGCATTTGCTGGCGCTGGTTGATTAAGCAGAGCGTCGACTAAGAGGTCATTGCGATGAATTTAAGTTCACTCAAACCGCCGGCAGGCCAGAAGCACCGCAAAAAGCGTATTGGACGCGGCATGGGATCGGGACGCGGTAAGACGTCCACCCGTGGCCACAAGGGTGCCCGTTCCATCTCGGGCTACAGCATCATGCGCGGATTCGAGGGCGGCCAGATGCCGCTGCACCGCCGTTTGCCGAAGCGCGGCTTCACCAATATTTTCAAGAAGGAATTCGCCATCGTCAACCTGCGCGATCTCGAGAAGCTCCCGGGCGACACGTTCACTGCGGATCGTCTTCTGGAACTCGGCGTCATCAAGAAGCTGGGCGACGGACTGAAGGTTCTCGCCACCGGCAACATTACGCGTAAAATTGAAGTCGAGGCGCACATTTTTTCGAAGGCAGCCGCGGAGAAGATTGAAAAGGCCGGCGGCGTCGCAAAAGTCATCGGGGCGGCAGCGGCTTAAGTGAGAACGAGCCTGAGCGCACCGGAAGGAACCAGAATCCCGTGAAGTTCTTTGAAGCAATTGCCAATGTCTTCCGCATTCCGGATCTCCGGAAGCGTGTCCTGTTTGCACTGGCCATGCTGGCTGTCTATCGTCTGGGCAGCTTTGTTCCCACCCCCGGTATCAATGTCATCCGGTGGCAGGAGTTTTTTGCCAGCACCCAGGGTTCTATTTTCGGCTTCTTTGATCTGTTCGCCGGCGGTAATATTCGCCGCCTCTCGATCTTTGCGCTGGGCATCATGCCGTACATCACGGCATCTATCATTCTTCAGTTGCTGACGGTGGTCGTTCCCACTCTCGAGAAGTTGTCGAAAGAAGGCGAACTGGGCCGCCGCAAGATTACGCAGTGGACCCGCTACCTGACGGTTTGCCTCGGTCTCGCGCAGTCCTTCGGTATCTCTCTTGGCCTTGAAAGCATGTCTGCAGGCATCGTAATCCACCCGGGTATCGGCTTCTCGCTGCTGACCATGCTCTCGCTGACCACCGGTACCGCATTCATCATGTGGCTGGGTGAGCAGATTACGGAGCGCGGCATCGGCAACGGCATGTCGCTGATCATCTTCACGGGCATCGTGGTCGGTATACCCTCCGCCATCGGTAATCTCTACCAGAACGTCTTCGTTACGCATGAATGGACCTTTCTGACTCTGATCATGGTTCTGGTCCTCATGGTTGTGGTGGTTGCCTTCATCGTACTCGTCGAAACCGCCGAACGGCGCATCCCGGTGCAATATGCAAAACGTGTCGTCGGGCGTCGCGTGATGGGCGGACAGTCCACACATATGCCGCTCAAGGTGAATGCGGGCGGTGTGATTCCCGTCATCTTCGCCTCCTCCATCCTGGCCTTTCCGCAGACCATTGCAAACTATCCATGGGTGAAGGCAAATTCGTGGCTGACGAAGATTCTGCAATCGATTCAGCATGGCGAGCCCCTGTATGTGCTCCTGTTCGTGGCACTCATCATCTTCTTCTGCTTTTTCTATATTTCGATCATTTTCAACCCGAATGAAGCGGCCGACAACATGCGCAAGTACGGCGGGTTCATCCCTGGCATTCGACCGGGTCGCAGCACGTCGGATTACATGAACACGATTCTTACCCGGATCACGCTCGTCGGCGCGCTTTACCTGTCGCTCCTTTGCCTGATTCCGGACGTGATGCTCACGGGTATTCACCTGCAGCATTTGCCGCTGATTGGCAATTTTATCGACAATCTTCCCGGCATTCGCTGGCTCCTGGAAGGCCTGAACGTCAGCTTTTACTTCGGCGGCACTTCCCTTCTGATCGTCGTCGGCGTGGCCATGGATACCGTCAACCAGGTGGAAGCCCAGTTGATCATGCGGCATTACGATGGATTTACACCCCGGGCTGGCCGGATTCGCGGGCGGCGCGGCTAGCCTTGATGGCTCTGGCCGATACAGATACGACGACTGTAAATGCAGTTCGTCCGCTGGCAGTGGTTCTTTTCGGATCTCCTGGTTCGGGCAAAGGGACGCAGTCGAAGTTCCTGGTCCGCTGGTTAGGAATTCCGCAGGTCTCTACTGGCGATATGCTCCGGGAGCATGTCCGCACCGGTACGGCGATTGGCAAGTCCATCGCTGCCCGGATGAAGGCCGGCGAACTGGTGCCGGATCGTTTGGTCAACGAGCTGGTTTTCGAAAGACTAAGCCGACCGGATTGTGAACGCGGTTATATCCTGGACGGTTATCCCAGGACCCCGGAGCAGGCGGCTGAAATGCTTCGCGTTCTGGGCGCTGCGGGGACGGCGGAGGTTGTCATTCACCTGGTTGTGGATTACAACGTGATTATTGCGCGGATGGCGGGAAGACGTGTGTGCCCGACTTGTGGCACCCTCTATAACGCGATCTCCAATCGGCCCGTTCAGGAAGGTGTGTGCGACCTGGATGGCGCCACCCTGGTAGTGCGGGAAGATGATCGGCCGGAAGTGGTTCGCGCCAGACTGAACGAGTATGAGGCGCTGACCCGGCCCGTGCTGGAATCGTTCCGTCAGGCGGGCGTCAAGTTATTTGAAGTGAACGCCAGCGATCAGGCTCCGCAGCAGGTGTTTGAACAGATTCGTGCGGAACTGGCATCGCGAGGCTTAACGGAGCCGGGATTGGTGGAGCAGAGTCCCGCTGCCCGGGGGCGGACGGAGTTGGTCGGGAAATGATTGTCATCAAGACCAGGACCGAGTTGGAGAAGATGCGTCGCAGTGGGATGCTCGTTCACAACATCCTCAAGGCTCTGGGTGAAATGGCCGTCGAGGGAGTTTCCACCTGGGATCTCGAAGTGGCCGCGGTGAAGATGATGCAGGACGCGGGTGCGAAGCCGGCCTTCAAGGGCTACTACGTGCCAGCCGCCGGGGAACGGTTCAAGTATGTGTTGTGCACGTCGGTTAACGACGAGATTGTGCACGGCATGCCGAACCCAAAACGGATTCTGAAAAAAGGCGACATCGTCTCGATTGACACAGGCGTTTCGCTGGATGGTTATTTTGGCGATTCGGCCATTACGGTCGGTATCGGCGAGCTAAGTGAGCAGGCAAAGAAACTGCTCGCAGTGACGCGGGAATCGCTGGAACTCGCGATCGACAAGGTTCGCGAGGGTAACAGGTTGTTTGATATTTGCGGCACAGTGGAAGAGTACGTCGTAAAAAACGGCTTCTCTATTGTCCGGGAATATGTGGGCCATGGAATCGGGACGCAACTGCATGAAGAACCGCAGGTTCCCAATTACGTGGATAAGCGGAATGAGAATCCGCGTTTGCGCGAAGGCATGGTGCTCGCCATCGAGCCGATGGTGAATGCAGGCCGGCCCGAAGCGAAAGTTTTGAAGGACAAGTGGACTGCAGTAGCCAAAGATGGCTCGTATTCGGCCCATTTTGAACATTGCGTGGCGGTAACGAAGAATGGCCCCTGGGTCTTAACCAGGCCCTGAGCTAAGAGCAAGGAAGGAAGCGTTTTGTGCGCCATCCAACCCCGGGTGCGATAGTAGTAGAAGCGACTGTTGTGGAAGAATTGCCCAGTCTGCTGTACCGGCTGGAGTTGGCAACCAAGTCGCAGGTCCTGGCGCACGGCGCCGGAGCGGTGGAACGAAATTGGGTTCGGCTTTTGCCGGGCGACCGGGTGGAAGTCGAGTTCTCCGAACACGATCCAACACGGGCAAGAATTTTGAAGAAGATTTTGTAAGGCCGCGATTTGAATACAGCGGTCGCGAGAGTGAAAATTTATGAAGGTTCGAGCGTCAGTTAAGAAAATCTGTGTGAAGTGCAAACTGGTTCACCGCGAAGGTGTGGTCCGGATCATTTGCGTCAACCCGAAGCATAAGCAGCGGCAGGGATAAGGGATAACAACATATGGCACGTATTGCGGGCGTCGATCTTCCGCCGAAAAAGCGAGCTGAGATAGGCCTTACTTACATTTATGGAATCGGACGGACGCGGGCGAAGAGCCTGTGCCACCGTACCGGTATCGATCCGGACAAGAAGATTGGCGATCTGACCGAAGAAGAGGTCAACCACGTCCGCCAGATTCTTGAAGAAGAAGGCGCGGTAGAAGGCGATCTCCGCAAGGAAGTTTCGCTCAACATCAAGCGCCATATCGAAATGGGTTCTTACCGTGGCCTGCGGCATCGCCGCGGTCTGCCGGTGCGCGGACAGCGCAGCCACACCAGCGCACG
>CAIKAS010000155.1 GCA_903825445.1 uncultured Acidobacteriia bacterium | reverse complement strand
GCGAATGCTGATGCCCCTCGCCATGATCCTGTTCGTGTTGTTTCAGGATCATGCCAAGGGTCATCTGCAACTCAGCAACGTTCGGCTGCAGGCCGTGATGCCCATGTTCTGGGTGTTATTTCCAATGATGCTGGCAGGCTCGGGCATCCTGACGGAAACTCCTTTTCGGGCAATGAAGGGAACTCACGCGTCCATGTATTTCACGTTGTCGTTACCCATCAGCCGGCTTCGCCTGTTGGTGGCGCGCACGGCTTTCGGAATGTTTGAAATGACCTGCACCGTGGTTTTTATCTGTTCTGTTGCCGCAATCGCGTTCCCGGAAGTCCGTCAACACATCAGCCTTGCCGATGGCTCCCGTTTCGTCGCGACCACGGTACTTTGCAATTTTGCAGTTTTTGCACTAGCGACTCTTTTCTCCACATTGCTCGATCAGCAATGGCAGGTCCTCGCGACGTCGGCAAGTTTCTTTGGCGCACGCTGGCTACTGGGTGAGAATTGGCTGTTGTTCCGCGCAATGGGGCAAGCCTCCCCACTGGTCACGCATACCATGCCATGGCTGGCGATAGGTCTATCTATGGGGCTCGCGGCGGTGTTCTTCACCATATCGGCAAGAGTTGTGGAAACGCGGCAGTTTTGACGCACAGATAAAACATGACCGAACACATTACCGAACAACGGCCGCACAGACTACGTAAGAATAAAGGAGTAAGGAATTCAATGTACAAACTTTTCACGAAATTCACGCTCGGCCTCACGCTCACTGCCATCGCGGTATTCGCGCAAACAAAGCCCACCTTCGAAGTGGCAACGGTCAAGCCCGCCGCGCCACTCGATCCAGTCAAAATGATGGCGGCGATGCAAGGAGGAGGCAAGTTGCCCGTCGGCGTCGATATAAACAATCTTCGGGCCGAGTACCGGGGTCTCGATCTGAAAACTCTGCTTGTTTACGCCTATGGAGTGAAGGGCTACCAGATCACTGGCCCGGACTGGATGTCCACTGAGCGCTTCGATATCACCGCCAAGCTACCGGACGGAGCTACCAAAGACGATGCACCGAAGATGCTGCAGTCTCTGCTCGAAGACCGCTTCAAGCTGGCCGTTCATCGGACCAATGCGGAACATCCGGTGCTGGCGCTGGTGGTTGGCAAGGGGGGGCCCAAGCTGAAGCCGTCCGCGGAAAAGCCTGTGGCGATTGACGAAACGGCGGAACTCAAGCCGGGCGAGATGAAAATGGACAGTCCCGAGGGACCCATCCGCATGAAAGTCGATATGGCGACTGGTGGAGCGGTAATTGACATGGGCCTGAAGGGGAAAATGACGTACCGGATGGTCCCCGCCACCCAGTCGATGCGCATTGAATTCAGCATGACCACACTGGATGGCTTTGCCGACATGTTGACGCAATTGTTGACTCAGTTGGGCGGCGCGGGCGGAGGGCGACAGATCGTCAACAAGACCGATATCCAGGGCAACTACGATGCCGCGTTTGAAATCTCACTGACGGAAATCATGGCGATGGCCCGAGCACGTGGGATGGATATTCCGGGAGCGCCTGCTGGCCCCACGCCTGGCAGCGGCCCGGCAGCCGCGTCGGATCCCGGAGGCAATACTCTCACCGATGCCGTGCAGTCCGCCGGCCTGAAACTGGAATCAGCCAAGGCCAACGTGGAGCAGCTCATCGTCGACCACATCGAAAAGACGCCAACCGACAATTAACAACGGTACGTCTTATTTAAGAAGTTCGCGCAACTGCCCCACGGGTGCATCGCCAACAGGCCCGTGGAATGTCCAGCGAACGGCGCCATCGTTGCCGAGCAGCGCGAGATAAGCGTCGTCCGCTGCCTGGAAATGGACGGCATCTTTCACTTCCTTCTCATGCTCGGTGACGATCAGGTAGTGGTCGTATTGCTCCTTCGGAACGCCACCTTTGATCCCGCTTTTCGCCATTCCACGAACCAGCCTGGGAGCGTCTTCCAGAAATACGATACTGAACTGCTCAAGAGCCTGATTGTCCTTGAACTCGGTTTCCAACCGCTTCGCCCAATCGGTGCAATGCGGGCCCGATCCGTGAGTGAAACCGATCACCAGCAGCACGGGATGTCCCTGCACTGCCGCGGGCATCGAGAGCTTCCTCCCGGACAACGCCTCTGCGTCGAAACGGGGCAACATCGATTGTGCGAAAACGGGAGCGAAGGCGAGCAGCAACAATGCCGCGTGGCGAGTCATACCTATCATTCTATTTGAGCGTCAGTTCTTTTCCCGCGGTCCCCACTGGCTTTGCGCTTTCGGGCGGTTCCGGTTTCTCTGCCGCCGCAGGCCTCGGGTCGCGACTGAGCGCGGCAAGTTCGCGAATCTTGCGCGTCTCGTCGGCTAGCTGCCGGACAATCTTGTCGGCCACGTCAGCCATCGCGCTACGGAATTTCCCGCCATTCGATTCCTGCGTGCTGGACCAAATAATGTCCCCGTCCTTTCCCACCAGCCGCACGGAACCAGTCGCCTCATGCCGCCGTTCCTGCGTGCGATCCGTTTCGCTGTCCGTAACTCCAATCCCCATCGTCGAATTAGACGACACACCCGAATTCAGCGCTCGCGAACTTGACCCGCTGCCAGTGTTCGCGTGCACCCCGATCGAGTCGCTGGAATTGTGGACGTCCTGAAAGATCAGGTCGTCACCCGAACCCTTGAGCGTCGCGTCAGCGTGCTCCGGGCTTTCCGTCAGAGTGAACAACCCTGAACTCTGAATCGCCGCGATCAGCATATCGCGAAACTGGTCCGATGTCTTACCGCCGCCCAGCTGATCCACATAAATTCGCTTCACGTCGGCAAGCGCAGCTTCGGCTGGACGCGCTTCCACGGCAAAGCCCGCCACCGGCAACAACGCCGCCAGTGCAACTGCAATTCCGAATCTCATCCTTTACCTGCCTTGCGGGCTTCTTCGTCCTGATACTCGACCCGCCTGCCCGTGCGCGCTTCGAGCGAAACTAATAATTGCCGGATGTCGCCCTTATCCACCTCCAGCACGACCGCCTGTTCCCTGCCCTCGGAATCCATATAGCCGATCGTCAGGAAATGAGTGCGTTTCTTTGCGATCAGGAAGAGCGGAGAAATCAGTATTGCTTCCAGGTAACGACGATCCACTTTCTGGCCGTATTCGAGATTGTTCACATCAGCCCACGCGATCGAGAGGACTTTGCCGCGAAGATGCAGTGACAGTGCGCTTTCATCGCGCACATCGATCTGCGCACTGGAATGGCTGGGAACGCCGGCAACGGTTCCGCCTACATAATGAACCCGGTTACCAAGGGTTTCCGCCTGCAGCAGACATGAGAGAGCCAGCAAGACCGCAAGGGTTCTTCGCATAGATGTTGAATACCACAGTTAGCAGAAATTGTATATATCTCCTTCTGTTTCAAAAGGATACGCGTTTCATCATGAAACGCTGAGCCGCCGGTACGGTATCCTCCAGGTATGGTCCTGCGCCGACGATTTGTCATGACAATCGCAGCCGCGGCTCTGTGCGCACTCCCTTTAATCGCAAAGAAGAGCAAGGCCACCCAGGCGCCCATATCGGTTACTTTCGAAGCTCACAACGAAGGCACAGGCGAAATCTACAGCCCGGAGAACGTGGTCACTGTGACCATCGACAAGACCGGATTCCGGTATCAGGGCAAAGGCATGGATAAACCCTACGCGCTCACCTGGGCACAGGTATCCGGCTGGCAGCCGAATCGTTTCACTTCTTATTCAACGAAGCGGCCGACCGGTGGAGATTTCGGGATCGGCATCTACCAGGACGCGCGCTACTTCAGCTTCCGCACCCACAACGGCCTGGATTTCACGGCCGCAGTGAATGCGCTGCGCGCCTACGCGCTCGATAAAGAGCGCACCGGAATGGGCTGAGCGCGACGGCATTCTTGTGACACAATGGAAGGCAATTCCGCGCTGGTGGCGGAACGGAGAACTGCGATGCACGTTGCGTTTCCGATGTTCCGGATCTCGCCGTTCGCGATACTGGCATGTCTGTGCGCCCTGTCCTCTCCGGCGCAAGTCCAGCGTGTCGTTATCACTCCGCAAATCGCAAAACTTCGGCCGTTGACGGAAGACCAGAAGCGTATCCTCGCCACTGTCGAGGCCTGGAGCAGGCAATACATGCAAAGTCTGCCCGACTACATGTGCATCCAGACTACGAAGCGTAATGCGCAGGCCGCATCCCTCGATTCGTGGCCTACGACCGATACGGTGCGCGAGGCGGTCACCTGGGTGGATCACAAAGAGTCTTATGAAGTCCTGAGCGTCAACGGGAAGCCCGTGCACAAGGATCTTTCAAAGCTTGGCGGCAATATCTCGAAGGGTGAATTCGGCACAATCCTGGATCGGCTGTTCGATCCTGAGTCAGCGGCGGAGTGGGGCTATGAACGGCGCACTACGCTGCGTGGCGTGCCTGTGGACGTCTTCGATTACCGAGTGTCAAACGCCCACGGGTACACTCTGTTCAGTGGTCGCCAAAGCTACGAATCCGCGTGGGAAGGAACAATCTATGCGGCGCGCGCTAACGGAGCGGTGCTGCGCATCAAGATGGACTGCATCGGAATCCCTCAGAATTTCCCGGTCCATTATCTGAACATGACACTCGACTACGGCCCCGCCAGAATCGGCGATCGCGAATACATTTTGCCGGCTCACTTCGAACTGACACAGGAATCCAGTGGCGGCTCCACGCAAAACCGCACGGATTATTCCGGCTATCGAAAGTTCGAAACCGAGGCCAGCCTTGTGCCCGGCACGCAGTAAGTCCCGGCACGCGAGCCATCGGGACTCACCCCTTGTGAAACAGCAAAGGCGCAAATTCGCTCAGCGCCCAGCGCCACACGGGCCACACGTGCCCGCCGTCGCGGTCTCTGTATATGTGGTTGATCTTCGCCTTTGTCAACTCCGCGTCAAGAGCCTTCGCGCCCTGGTCCAGCGGATCCGATGTGCCGCAGCCAATCCAGATCACCGGCAGTTTCGCGTTCGTGCCTTTTGGATCTGCCACCAGTTGCGGATATCGGGTTTCAAAATCGGTGCCTCCGCCTCCCGCCGCGCTGAACAGCCCCAGGCTGCTGAACATTTCCGTATGTTTGAACGCGATGTTGTACGTCGCCGCTCCACCCGCCGATAGTCCTGCCATCGCTCGATTCTGACGTCCTGTGGCCACGCGATAATTCGAATCGATATACGGAATTAGTTCTTTCAGCATGTAGTCTTCGAACTGAGTATTGCCCCCGCCGCCACGGCCCGAACCACCGGCCGCGCCACGCCCGCCACTACCCGCATTTCCCGGCCCGGCACCTGATGCCACTGCATTCGTCTGCGGCACACCCGGTACCGGCCCATTGCTGCCGTTGAAAGGCATCACGACGATCATCGGCGCGGCCTTCTTTTCGGCAATCAGGCTATCCAGTATCAGATTCGCACCGCCAGCCATCGTCCAGGCAACCGCAGTATCCCCGGCGCCATGCACCAGATACAGCACGGGATACCGAACCTTCCCCGTGTGATACCCAGGTGGCAAATAAACGTAAAACTCGTGAGTATCGTTATAGACGGCCGAATGCTGCCAGTTCCAGTCGACGCTGCCGTGCGGAATGTTGTCGCGCATTTGCCAGACTGGAACGGGATCGCCGGGCACTTCCACCAGGCTCCCTGATGTGCGCACGCGCAGCTTCATTTTTGGATTCACCGGGTCCGCCATGGTGACGCCATCCATGGTGAAGAAGTAAAGATGGATGGTGGCCTCGAGCGGTGGCGTTGTTACGCTCCACACGCCAGCGGCGTCCTTCGTCATCGGAATGGTGCCGCCGGTCGACGCGGCCTGGGTGGCAAGCCAGTCTCCCGTCAGAGTCACTACCGAAGCCTGCGGAGCGCGCAGGCGAAACGTCACAGTGCGATCGGCATGGACTTCCGGCGAGACGAGCGTATCCTGCGGGCCCCTTCCCGCGCCTCCCTGTCCCCTGCCGCCCGAACCCCCGCGGCCCTGTGAAAATGCTCCGGAACTCAGAACAAGTGCACCGATTAGCAGTGCTGCGATCTTACGAATCTTCATGGTGTTGCCAACGCCTCCCCAACCCGCCACGAGTTAGGATACACCCGAGGCGAGCGGGAGGCGTAAGGCAACAGCGGAAAACTCAATGCTTCTTCGGACTCTTCGCCGAATGCCCGCCACCGCCGTTCTTCGGCGCTTTGATTGATGGCGCTTTGGACGATGACATTTTGGGTGCGGAGTAATGAGGCGCAGAGTATTGCTGCGATGACATCCTGGGCGCGGAGTATTTTTGAGACGCCATCGGCGGCGTGGAATAGTGTGGCGCAGAAGATCCTGGCACGAATGACCCGTGCGACGGCGACCGTTCAGCGAACGACTGCGTCCTCGGAGCCCCATACGCACCGGACGCCGCTCCACGCGGCGCAAATCCGGCCTCCCCAGCGCGCACCGCAGTCCTTGACGCTGCGGCACCCGATCCGAATCGCTGCCATCCATCCGCACCCGGACGGGCCGCACGCGCCGCACCGAAATTGCCAGATGAATTCATCCGCGACGCGACCGAAGCACCAGGAACAGCGGCAGCACGGCCGAAGCTTCCGCGATATCGCGCCGCCACCCCGGCGTTCGCGTATGGCACGCCAAGCCGGTGCACCGGATCGTGCGACCATGCCGAGTATCCGCCGCCATATCGTCCGCCGTGAAATGCGCCACCAAACACCAGATTAAAGAACGCTCCGGCTAAAGACAGCGAATGCGTGAACCAGCCAAGAGTCCAGCCCCAGGCGCCCCAGCCGATCAGACCCGAAAACAGACCACCAATATTGATCCCAACGCCAAACCCGTATCCGCCGTAACCATACGGCCCAGTGTAACCAAGTGGAGGATAACCAAGCGCAGGATAGGCGCCCCAAACCGGTGGCCCCCAGACGTACGCTGGATTATAAACCGGAACATAGATGACCTGCGGGTTCGTCGGCTGAATCGTAATCGCCGATTGCCCGTTCTGCGTCTGCGCGCCGACCGCCTGCTGCGGCGTACTCGCGAGCTTACCGTTCGCCTCCGCCTCGGCCCGCATAGTCTGGATCGCATTCATCACATCAGCCTGCTGATTCAGAAACGCATTCCCGAGATCCGTGGTCCAGCGGATGTCGCGCGTCAGCAGCGACATCGCATCGGGAAATCCCGTCAGCACCTGGACGCTCGGATCCCAATTCTGTTGTTTCGCGGCATCCATCAGAGCCGCTCCTCGCAGATTTGGATTCTGCCCCAGCCACTGCTGAGCTTCCACAATCTCCAGCGGATAGGTACTTGCGGCCAGAATCTCGCCGAGCAACGGGTCGGGATACAAAGCGATCGGAGCCACCAGTGTGGTCAATTGATCCTGCGGCAGGGCCTCTGCCTGCGGTGCGTCCTGAGCTGGCGGAACCGCTGAGTAGGTGTCAGCCAGCGCCATCAAACCGGCCCAGGGCATCAGTACGACGCAGGTCGCTGCGACCGCAGTCCGGATTATTGGATTGCTAAACAGCCGAGACATGTCAACCTAACGACCGCCGAAACGCCGCCAGCCGCCGCCCACCACAACCCCCACTCGCGGAGCTACGACGACTCCCGGACCGTATCCGTAGACCGGTGGCAGGTAAGCATAGCCGCATCCGCCGTAATACGGGTTGCAGTAACCCGGCGCGTAGTAGCCCGGATAGCCAAGACCAACGCCAATACCGAAACCCACTCCACCCCGATATCCGTAGCCGCCATAATAGCCGCCTCGATAGCCGGACCCGCCGACGAATCCGCCACGGACCCCGACTGCCCCGCCACGAACGCCACCACCACCATGAAAGGCCGCTCCACCCCGCGCCTGCGCCGCAAAACTGGACGCCGCGAGAACCAATGACATGATTGCAACTTGTAAGGTGCGCATGATGTTTTTCCTTTTCCTCTGTGAGTCCGTTACTTCAGACCCTACACGTCGAACAGTGGTGCAGGTCATTAACCATCGCGCAAGTCATTGATTCTTAGAGAAATCCACAATTAGACACTGCTCGCCCAGACGGTCGCAAACCACCAGAGTGGTGAACTTCGGCCATCCCGCGCAGCCGACTGCGCTTTTCCTCAAAGGCTGTTAGAATAAGTACTCGCGTGACCAGCAGCCCCATAGCTTCGTCTCAGCCGACAGGGTTTAATGAGCCCTCTCTGGAGCGGTTGCGCCTGAAATTGCGTTACAAGGTTCTCTATCACGTCGGCCACAATTGTCCGGACGTCGACGACATTGTCCAGGAAACCCTGACCCGCTTCATCCGCGCGAACCAGCAAAGCCAGATCCGCAATAATGCCGAAGAGTTCGGCGCTTTCGTCAATGGAGTCTGCCGCAACGTGATTCTCGAATACAGGCGTCGCGTCCGCCGCGAGCCACTGGCCGATCCCGAAATTCCCGTTAGGGACGAGGGCATCCGACCCGATGCGGATGTCTTTGAAATGCGCGAATCCATTGATCAGGGTCTCGCGGAGCTGGCAGAACGTGATCGCATGATTCTTCGGAGCTTGTATCTCGAAGGCAAAGAAAAAGAAGACATTTGCCGGGAATGGAATATGACCGATACGCAGTTCAGGGTCGTACTTTTCCGTGCCAAAGAGCGGTTCCGAAAGGTTTACCCGGGCAGTACGCCTGGTACCGGTACTTAAAGTATCCGGAAGAATCTCTGACGCAATTGGATTGAAACGATTAGCGGGGATGAGCGCACTAGGTAGACGGAAACAGACTGGAGGTTGGAGACTATGACGATCTGCGGAAAAGAGCCGATTCAACGGGAACAGGTGATCGCCAGGTACCTGGCTCGCTCGCTCGACGCAGACGCGGTGGAAGAGTTCGAAGGCCACTATCTGGGCTGTGACGAATGTTTCGACGAATTGCGCATCAGTGAGCGGCTCGCAGCCGATCTGCGCTCCTCCAATCTGGCCTGGAAGCAAAATGGTGGAGTTTCTATCCTGCAGTTCCGCAATAATGCCGAGTTGACCCAATCCGCTAAAGAGCTGGATCAGTTACGCCGTGAAGTCCTGGAGCAGAGCGATTCCCGCGTCATTATCGACCTGAGTCGCGTCACCAAGATAGACAGCGCCGGCCTCGGTCAATTGATGGGCTGCTATTCGCACCTCGTGAGAAATGCCGGGGAAATGAGAATCGTCAACGCGCGGCCGGAGATTCGCCGGCTTCTGGATATGACCGGCATCAGCATGCTGTTGCCGCACTACGCCGATGAACAGGATGCCGTGAGCAGTTTTACAGGCACGGGCGAAGCTAACAATTAAGCTTCACAGGTTTAAATTTCACGATTTAAACATCACACATTCGGTTCGCCAACCAGATTCGCTCGCATGCCGCGATACCCCGAACGAACGCGGAACTCACCATAGCAAAGCAGACGCAGGATGCTCGCCGGCCGCAGGTACCAACTGGCCCACGCCAGCGGAGTATCGCCATGGGCATCGCGCGCATCGATGATAGCTCCGGCGTCAATCAGCATCTGAATCGCCTCCTCGTCACCGAACGCGGCAGCTCTGTGCAACGGGGTTTCACCCTTCGTGAGGCTATCCCGCATAAAGGCCCCCGTGTCCATTCCAGTCCTCGTCACGCAGTTTGGTTCCGCGCCGTTCGCCAGCAGAACCCTGATAACCTGGTTATGAGCCACGCGTTCTGTTGTACAAAGAGCCGTATGCAGAGGAGTTTCACCCGTATCACTCAGCGCTTCATTCACCTTGGCCCCGTTCTCGATCAGGAATTGGCATAACTGCCAGTGCCCGTGAAAACATGCGCCATTCAGATCCAGGTTGCTCCCCAGCGATTCCAGCATTTCTCCGTGTGCCAGCAGAAAGCGTATCGCGCTGACATCGCCGTAATAAGCGCAAAGGTTGATGATCGAAACTCCGCGATCAATTGCCGTCGCCGCGTAGCCGGCCGCAATGTAATCGAACACCCGGTCCGTCCGGCCATTCGCGATGTCGTCCAGCATTGCCTGCGCGGTCATCGCTTGCCGATCAGTTAGTTCTTCGTCATCGAGAAGCCGGTTACCTGGACTTCAGTATTGTGAGCGAAACGCAGTCCATAGATTCCGTCCGTGGACTTCAGCTTGCCCGGAACGACCAGTTCGGACTTATCGAAACCAGCTACAACCGTTCCATTGATAGAACATTCCACGCGTCCACCCTTTACCGAAATAGCAACATCCTGCGTCACCGGTTCGCCGACTGCCGCCGCCTTGTGGACCGCAGCATTTGCCGCACCGCGACCGTTCATGTAGAACGACGCCGGGCCAAAGCCGCGGACAATGAAGTTGCCATTGCCATAAGGAGCACAATAGAAACTCGACTGATCTGCGGTTCCCATGTCATTGCCGGCAATCATGATTCCGTAAGGATGCGGATGGCTATTCAGATTCATGTACTTCGGCTCGAGGAACGTCGCCTTCACTGTGTAGTCGCCAGTCGCCTTGTTCGCGGGATTCCAGTAAGTCACCGCCGGACCCGTCGTGACTTTCATCGTGGTGCCTTCGAGCGCAAACTTAGCGCTGTTCAGCGTGAGGCCGGCTTTTGCTTCGCCGACATCGATCACGCCCGTCCAGCCAGGGACCGAAATCCCGCCATTGGCGACCGCATGAGAGGCGTCAGCGCCTGGAGCCTTCGGGGCCGCGGCCGGAGCCTGAGCGAAAATACCGGCGGAAAAAGCAGCAAGAAAGATCGTGACTGCAAGGGCGGAACCGTAGACGAGACGCATGAGAATTTTCTCCGGGATAAAAGACGATTAAACACGATTATAGCCGTTTCCAGCCAGCAGTTTGTATTTTGTGACGCGGGGCCACCAGCAACCCCGCGTCACCGAAACAGCTACGCCTTGGCAGTCGCCCGCGCCGCCATCATCGCCCGAATACGTGCCATATATCCGTCGATCCGATTGCGGGCATCCGGCATTGACAACGCGACTGTCTCCATGTTCTTAAACGCGTCCGGGTTCCCCATCTTCTCGCGGAACGCCGGAATCAGCGGCTCCAGTTTGCCATACGCGATAATCATCTCGCCGCTGGCATCAAGGAACATCTTCTGGTCAATCGCGCCGTTCACCACCAGCGACGCCGCCATGTCCCAGTAACTCGGCACCATGCGAATCAGGTTGCCATTCGGTCCCGACATCGCAGCCAGCCATTCTTCAACTGTCTCCGGATTGAAACCCATAAAGAAGTTCCGCGCTTCCCGCATGGTGGCCTCGCGGCGCATCTCGTAAAGCTGCAGAATCAAACGCGCACTTTCGTAAGGTGTTGCCATAATCGTAGTTTTTCAGTTCCTCGATGAGATTGTAGCCTCCGCAACCGGCGTGGCCCCCTATCGGATGCGACAAAGCCCGGAAAGACTCGCACGTTACCATGAAATTTGATACCCCCGCCCACCGGCATACTGGCCCGAATTGTGTCCCGCAAGCGCGAAGAACTGCGCTCTGCCTCCGTTCCTGCCGCCGATCTGCGCCGGGCCGCCGAAACGCTGCGGGCGGACCGTCGTAATTTCGCCGCCGCCCTCCGTACTAAACGGCCGGCGATCATTTCGGAAATCAAAAAGGCTTCCCCCAGCAAAGGTCTTCTGGTCGACGATTTCCGGCCTGCCGAGCTCGCCAGGCAGTATGAACAGGGCGGTGCTTCGGCCCTTTCAGTGCTCACCGATCGTGACTTTTTTCAGGGAAATCTGAACGATTTGCGCGTTGCCCGCGCCGCCTGCTCCCTCCCTGTCCTCCGTAAAGACTTCACCCTGTGCGATTACCACGTGTTAGAGGCCGCCGCTGCCGGTGCGGATGCCATTCTCTTAATCGTTGCTATTCTCGATGACGACGAACTCCGCAGCCTCCGCGAACTTGCCGCGGAATTCGGCATCGCCACGCTCGTCGAAGCGCACGACGCCCAGGAACTCACACGCGCCGTTAAGTCCGGCGCTCAAATTATCGGAATCAACAATCGCGATTTGAATACTTTCCACGTCTCGCTCGATACCTCCATCACCCTCGCTTCGGAAATTCCCGGTGGCGTAATCAAAGTGAGCGAGAGCGGCATCTTCACGGCTGCGGATATTCAGCGATTGACCGCCGCGGGCTACAACGCCTTCCTGATCGGCGAACATCTCGTCAAATCCGGAGACCCCACGCGGGCGCTGCAGGAGCTGGTCGCCTGATGTTCGTGAAAATCTGCGGCATCACAAATCGCGAAGACGCGCTGGCCGCAATCGACGCCGGTGCGCTTGCGCTGGGCTTTAATTTTTACGACAGGAGCCCGCGCGCTGTCACCGCTGCACAGATCGAGGCCTTCGTAAACGATATCCCGAAGAACATTTGGAAGGTCGGCATCTTCGTGAATGAAGTGCCTGCGAAGATCGAGGCGATCGGCGCACAGATCGGTCTCGATGTCGCGCAGCTGCATGGCGAAGAGACTGCGGCGGATCACCCGCGCAATCTGCGAGTCTGGAAAGCGTTTCGCATAGTGGATGGCAACGCGCCGAAGCCGTACGCCGCCGAAGCCATTCTTCTCGACGGCCCGTCTTCCGGCAAGACTTTCGATTGGTCGGTTGCTGCCGGTTTCCCCGGCAAGGTCATAGTAGCTGGCGGCCTCGACGAAACCAATGTTCGCGAAGCCGTGGAGCGCGCCAATCCATGGGGCGTGGATGTCAGTTCCCGCATTGAAAACTCGCCAGGCAAAAAGGACCACGTCCGTATGAAAAAGTTCATCAAGGCAGCACTCGGATCATGATTTCACAACCTGACGCGGGAGGACACTTCGGCAAATACGGCGGGCGCTACGTGCCTGAAGTTTTGATGTCGCCGCTGGAAGAACTGCAAAACACGTATCTGGAGGCAAAGACCGACCCGGCATTCCACGCCGAACTCGACATGTTGCTGACCACTTACGCTGGTCGCCCAACACCGCTCTATCACGCTCGCCGTCTAAGCGAGACGCTCGGAGGGGCGAAAGTTTATATCAAGCGCGAAGACCTGCTCCATACCGGCGCCCACAAAATCAATAATTGCCTCGGCCAGGCGTTGCTCGCGCGCCGCATGGGCAAACGCAGAATCATTGCCGAAACCGGCGCGGGCCAGCATGGCGTCGCCACCGCCACTGTTTGCGCACTCTTCGGCTTCGATTGCACCGTCTACATGGGCGAAGAAGACATGCGGCGGCAGCGGCTCAATGTGTTCCGTATGCGACTGCTCGGTGCAAAAGTGGTGCCGGTGACCAGCGGAAGTCGCACCCTCAAAGATGCCATCAGCGAAGCCATGCGGGACTGGGTCACGAACGTCTCCACCACGCACTACCTTTTGGGTTCCGCGCTTGGTGCGCATCCATACCCCATGATGGTGCGTGATTTTCATCGCGTCATCGGTCTCGAAGCCCGCGAACAAATCTTGAAAGTCGAAGGCCGCCTCCCCGATACCGTGATCGCCTGCGTCGGCGGCGGCAGTAATGCGATCGGCATATTCCATCCGTTTATCGAAGACGCGGGTGTCAAACTCGTCGGCGTGGAGGCCGGCGGACGCGGCCCCAAACTCGGCGATCACGCCGCGCGCTTCGCTGGCGGTTCCCCCGGCGTTTTACAGGGCACATACAGCTACCTGCTGCAGGACGACGATGGCCAGATCTCTTTGACCCACTCCGTTTCTGCCGGACTCGACTATGCCTCCGTCGGACCCGAACACGCCATGTTGCACGACGTGGCCCGCGCCGAATACGTTGATTGCGACGATGCCCACGCCATCGCCGCCGCCAAAACGCTGAGCCGCACTGAAGGTATTATCCCCGCGCTGGAATCCGCACACGCGGTGGCGGAAGTCATCCGCCGCGCGCCGCTGGCCGGCAAAGACCAGATCTTCATCGTGAACCTCTCGGGCCGCGGCGACAAAGACATCGACATCTACCGCGAAAACCTGAAAGAGATGGATCAGGCATGACCCGCATTGGGCACCTCTTTGAAACCTTGAAACGGGAAAACCGGTGCGGCATGATCGCCTACCTCACTGCGGGCGATCCCACCCCGGATGCCACACCTGGTTTGGTCGCTGCGCTCGAACGCGGTGGAGCCGATCTTATCGAACTCGGAGTTCCCTTCTCCGACCCCATTGCGGATGGCCCCGTTATCCAGTTGGCCGGCGACCGCGCCATTCGCGCGGGCACCACCGTAGCCAAAGTCCTGGCCATTGCGGCGAAGATCCGCGAGACCTCGCAAATCCCGCTGCTGCTCTTCACTTACCTGAACCCCGCGCTCCGTTACGGCTTCGGGCGCCTCGCCAAAGATGCTAAAGCCGCTGGCATCGATGGCTGCCTGCTCACCGACGTCAGCGTCGAAGAGGCGGGCGACTACGTCACGGTGATGCGCGAAGCCGGCATCGATACCGTGTTTCTCGCCGCGCCCACCAGCACGGACCATCGCCTGAAGCTCGTAGCCGAATACTCCAGCGGCTTCGTTTATCTGGTGTCCAGAACCGGTATCACGGGCGAACAGCAGTCCCTGTCCGATACTGCGCTTCCGCTCATCGAACGCATGCGCGCGCTGACCCACCTGCCCCTGGCCATGGGGTTCGGTATATCAACGCCACCTCAGGTCGCGGCTATCGCGAAACATGCCGATGCGGTCGTCGTAGGGAGCGCCATCGTCCGGCAGATCGAAAAAGATCCTGCGGGTGTGGAAGGTTTTATGCGGGAATTAGCGGGACCACTAAGAAAATGAGAAAGGCGATATCTTAAGACTTTGCCGATACCGCCGAAAGTCCTGGAGCCGTGAAGCATGACGTCAACGAATGACACTCCCGAAGCCCAGCTCGCGTCCTGCCGCGAACGCATTGACGACATCGATCGCCGTCTCGTGGCTCTCCTGAATGAACGCACCGCCGTGGTCGAGCGGATCGGTCAGGTGAAGAAAGATGCGCAGCTGCCTGTCTACGAGCCAAAACGCGAAGACGCGGTCTACGCTAACGTCGCGGCGAACAATCACGGCCCCCTGCCAAACGACGCGCTGCAGCGGGTTTTCGAGCGCATCATGGATGAAATGCGCAAAGTCCAGCGCGAGCGGATGGTGATCAAGTGAAGCCTTTTCAGTTCGGCCCCGAAACGAGCGTGCAGCCATGTTAGTTGTAATGCAGGAGGGCGCCAGCCCAGAGCAGATCCAGTCGGTCATGGATCGCATGATTCAGGATGGTTTCGACGTACACCGTTCCACTGGCACGCTCCACACCGTCCTGGGCGGTGTTGGCGGCAAAAGTGAGTTCGACATCGCGGTCTTTGAAGTTTTCGGGGGCGTCAAGGAAGTGCATCGTATCGGCTCGCCCTACAAGCTCGCCAGCCGTGCGTTTCGGCCTCAGGGAACGGTCATTAGCATTGGCAAGGTGGAGTTCGGCGGCAACAATGTTGTCGTCATGGCGGGTCCGTGCAGCGTAGAAAGCCGCGATCAAATCGAGCGCGCGGCCGATATCGTTGCCGATGGCGGCGCGAAAGTCATTCGGGGCGGCGCATTCAAACCTCGCTCGTCTCCCTATAGCTTTCAAGGGATGGGCGAAGAAGGCCTGCAATTTCTTCGTGCTGCCGCCGACCGTCGGGGTCTGCTCGTCATCAGCGAAGTCATGGACGCAACCCAGATTCCCGTCATGCTCCGTTACTCCGACATCCTCCAGATCGGTGCCCGCAACATGCAGAACTACAATTTGCTGCGTGAGTTGGGAAAAGTTCGCAAGCCCGTGCTCCTGAAGCGCGGACTTTCCGCAACAATTGAAGAACTGCTGCTCTCCGCCGAGTACATCCTCTCCGGAGGTAACTACGAGGTAATGTTGTGTGAGCGCGGCATCCGTACTTTCGAGACTTACACACGAAATACTTTTGACGTCTCCGCCATCCCGGTAGTGAAGAAGCTTTCGCACTTGCCGATGATTGGCGACCCGTCGCACGGCACCGGCCGTCGCGATCAGGTGCCGCCCATGGCCCGCGCCGCCGTCGCGGCCGGAGCCGATGGCCTTTTGATGGAAGTGCACCACGATCCCGACCATGCGCTCAGCGACGGAGCCCAATCCCTTTCAGGGCCTCAGTTTATAGAACTAATGAAACAGCTTCGGCTGATCGCTGAAGCAGTGGGACGCACCATCTGATGAAAGTTGCCAACCAAGCCACAGCTCCCGCCATTGGGCGCGTCGCCATCGTCGGCGTCGGCCTGATCGGAGCCTCGTTTGGTCTGGCCCTGCGCAAAGCTGGCTTTACCGGATCGATCGTTGGCGTGAGTTCGCCGCGTAGTGTTGCTGCGGCACTCAAACGGGGCGCCATAGATAAGGGCATCACGCTCGAAGAGGCCGCTGCGACAGCCGATCTCATTTTCCTCTCGCAGCCGATTTCCGGCATTATCGAGACCATCAAACAACTCAAGCCACTGGCGCGTCGTAACACGCTGGTGACGGACGCAGGCAGCACAAAAGTGGCGATAGAGAGCACGGCAATGGGACACCTGCGCGAATGCTTGTTCGTCGGTGGACATCCCATGGCCGGCAAGGAACAGCGTGGCGCGGAAGCCGCCGATGCGGATCTGTTTCGGGGCCGCCCCTGGATATTGACCTCCTGCCGGAACCATCCGGTGGAGCTTGAGTTTCGCGCGTGGATTGAGAAGCTGGGCGCGCGTATTTTGATACTCAACGCTGACGAACATGATCGTCGTGTGGCATGGAGTTCCCATCTGCCGCAGCTGGCTTCGACCGCCCTGGCCTCGGCGTTGCAGGCGAACCAGCCCCAGGCCGCAAGCGTCGCGGGTCCCGGACTCATGGATATGACGCGCCTCGCTATGAGTTCGTACGATTTGTGGCGCGACATCCTCGATACCAATGAGAGAGAAGTTGGCGCCGCGCTGGACGCCTACATCGCGGAGCTGCAAAAACTGCGCTCGGATGTCGAAAGTGAGTTTTCCACCGGCGAAGGCTTCGCGCGCTCGCTTCGCAGCAATTGACTGACATGCCAACCTTGCGTTCGAAGCTCAGCCACACCCCAAATCCGCTGCAATTCGGCACCAGCGGCCGCCGTGGACTAATCTTGGATCTCACCCAACTGGAGATCTACATCAACGTCACGGCCGAGTTGGAATATCTGCAGTCGCTCGCACCGGAAGACGGAGGCGTCCGCCGTGGAAATGATTTCTATTACGCCCTCGACCTTCGTCCCAGTTCATCAATGCTGTGCGAAGCGGTGGAACGCGCGGTCGCCGATGCCGGTATGCACGGCGTGAATCTCGGCCGGATCCCTACTCCTGCTCTCATGCACTTTGCGTTGAACAAGGGATGCGCAAGCATTATGGTTACGGGCAGCCATATTCCGTTTGATCGCAACGGCTACAAGCTCAACACCTCGCGCGGCGAACTGCTCAAGCGGCATGAAGCCCCCATCGGAGCGAAGGTTGCCGCGGTGCGCGAGCGCCTCTATTCACAGCCGTTCACCGAATCCATATTCGATGAAACCGGATCCCTGCGGACACAACAGGACCCCACGCCCGCCATCGACGCGGGTCGCGAGGCTTACCTGAACAGGTACCTGAACTTCTTTGCGGGCCAACCAACCAGCCTCTCCGGCCGAAAGATTCTCGTCTATCAGCATTCCGCGGTAGGCCGCGATCTGCTTGTTGAATTACTCTCTCGACTGGGCGCCGAGGTCATTGCTGCCGGTCGCAGCGACACGTTTGTGCCGATCGATACTGAGAACATCGATGCCCCTCAACTCGAGGTCATCCAGCAGTTGGCAGACCAACAATCTGGCCTTTGGGCCGTGGTTTCAACGGACGGCGATAGCGACCGTCCGTTGGTTCTTTCGGTCGATAAGGCAGGCAGCCAGCAATCGGGCGGCGCTCGAGTACAGTTCTTTGGTGGCGACCTCGTCGGCATGATTGTAGCCGAGTACCTCCACGCCGACGCTGTTGTAGTCCCCATCAGTTGCAATGACGCGATCGATCGGGGCGCGCTCGTCGACGTGTTGGAACCCAGGACGCGAATCGGTTCGCCGTTCGTCATCGCCGGGATGGACGCCGCTCTTGCCAAGGGCCGTCGAACCGTTTGTGGCTGGGAGGCCAACGGCGGTTTCCTGCTGGCTTCAGACGTTGAGCGCCATGGCCACCGTATTACGGCACTGGCCACGCGCGATGCGTTTCTGCCCATTCTCGCGGTTCTTTTCGCTGCAGCTGAGAGGGGCTCCGGTATTGCCGAACTGTTCCGCGAGCTGCCCCGGCGTTTCAGCAAGGCGGGCCTGCTGAAGGAATTCCCGCGCGCGGCCGGGCTCGCCGTGGTCGCTCGTCTGACGCCAACCATCCGCGGCGACGCTGACGAGCATGCCCGTATCGCGACCGACCTGGCCCGTGTCTTCACGCGGGCACGTGGCTTTACTTCCGTGGCCCGCCTGGATTACACCGATGGCGTGCGAATCATCTTCAGCAACAACGACGTGGCCCACATCCGTCCGTCTGGCAATGCCGACGAACTGCGCATCTACGCCGCTGCTGACACTGCGGCGCGTGCCGAAGCCATAGTCCAGGAAGGTATTCGCGAACCGGATGGAATCCTTCGGTCGCTCCAGCGACTGATTTCGTGACTATGCCCGATCCCGTCATCATTCTTGGCCTTGGCTTTACGACACAGCACCTGGCCAGGCGGCTGCGTGAACGCGACATCCCTGTTTACGCCGCCGTTCGCGCCCCAGAGCGTTTCGCAGAATTTCAGAGACTGGGCGTGCACCTCAGCCCTTTGCGCGCCGCCGATTTGCCTCAGCGTGCCGTCCTGATTCACTCGATTCCGCCACTGGCCGAGCCGGATAAGTCGCAAATTAGAGCGTTAGTTTGCGCTGCTGAGCCACGCAGAATTGTCTATATCTCTTCCACGGGAGTCTACGGCGCACAAACCGAGGTTTCCGAAAACAGCCAGGCAATCCCGGATGATGAAAAAGGGTTGGCACGAATGGACGAGGAAGGGTGGATCTCTGGTAAGGCTGCCACCCAAGGCTCGACTGGGCCCACGCGTCCATGGTCTAGCCTCATTTTGCGCAGCGCCGCAATATACGGCCCTGGGCGCGGCATCCACGTGCGCGTGCGCGAAGGCAAGCTCCCTCGCGGTGCCGGCGGCGTGGTCAGTCGCATCCACGTCGACGATTTGGCTGCATTGCTCGATGCAGGAATAGTTTCAGAATTGGAAGGCGCTTGGCCGGTGGCCGACGATCTGCCGGTTGCGAGTGCAGAAGTCGCGGAGTGGTGCGCAAAACTGATGGCCATTTCAGTACCGGGGGAAGACGCCCCGGTTTTTCCCGTAGCTGGCCGTCACGTAGACGGGAAAAAGATCAGGGAATTACTCGGTATTGAGCTGCGCTATCCGACGTACTGCACAGGCATTCCAGCCAGTCTTAGTGTGGAGTCACGCGCTCGGTTAGGCGAATCCCGCGCCTAATTAAAAAGCTGCGCCCGTAGCCGGAGTCATGACCGTCATCGCGGTCCGCATTGCGTCCAGAGCATCCACAAGACCTGAGACATCCACCTTGCCGATTCCAAGGGCGTGAAGCCAAAGATTAACTTCGATTCGGCACAGGGTCATCGCGAACAGCGTTCGACTCCTCAGCAGCGTTTTCGCAAGATCGGGACGGTCCACCCCGGACTCCACCATAACGAGGCGAACGCCGGAAAGCAAACGACCGTAATCCTTTGCCAGACAACGGAGATACGCCCGAAACATTTCCCTCCTGCGTGACCGGAGTTTGCGTCGCAATGCCGGACTGTTTCCAAAGTTGAGATCGGACTCCGCGAGCAGCCGAAGCATGGGCCGATAGCGCTCCGAATCCGGCTGTGGCGCATGGGACTGTGCCGCCGACTCGAGCATTCGTACACGAGTGAGATACATCAGCGCCAGAGAAAACGCGACAATGACGACCAGCATACAGATATAAACCACGGCCATTTGAAAAAAATCCTTTTTTACTAATTGAGTTGAGAATAGCCGAAGTCCGGGTAAAATGCAACCGGGTTGCGGTCCCGTACTACATTTATTGGGGAGTATTACCGTCTGCCGGACCGGCTAAGAATCTCGTTCAATGAGTCAAGTTTCTGCAATATCTCGGCTTCCCGCACATCCTTTGCCTCTGACCTCGCGGGCTCAATGGTCGGGACTGGTCTTAGCATAGCGCCCCAGCCGAGAAGACATATTGAGGAAAATGCCACATCAGCCAAGTCCGCATACGGCACTTTAAGGTGCGCCGCCGCACTATCCAGGAGCTTCACAGCTGCATCCGCCAGCAGGATTGCGCCGAAAAACCCACAGGCTACCCGAGTATTCCGCTCGAGATGCAGGGGATAACGTGAAACAAATATGACCAGCACAATGATCACGGCAGCGAGGCCAAAAACAATCGAGCGATCCAGTATCAACTCGTAGTACAGCCATAGTGACCGGCGGGTTCGCCTGTGGTTGACCATCACCGCCATTACCAGGGATATCACGACCGCCAGCGCAAGAGCGATATACAGGGCCCACCTTCCCCCGGTTCTAAGTCCCGGATAATGCTGAAAAAACAACGTGAACATCTCGCTGATAGCCAGAGTCTCGGCGATCCAGGTCAGCGGCTGGCACACCATGTAGGCCCAGTAGTAGGTCGGGGAATGCGGTGGGGTGACGCTGAACACCAGATAACTAACACAGGAAAAAACAAGGAATGATAATAGCAACGGAAAATGACGCCGAAGCCCAAAATGAAGCAGCCGCACCGCGGCGAACGCGGCG
Source organism: uncultured Acidobacteriia bacterium (assembly GCA_903825445.1). Lineage (GTDB taxonomy): Bacteria > Acidobacteriota > Terriglobia > Bryobacterales > Bryobacteraceae > BOG-234. The sequence goes on along the minus strand of CAIKAS010000155.1, from coordinate 10,291 downwards.
GCGGCTGCTTGCGAGATCAATAGATAGTCCGGTGACTGCAACGAAACGGTCGACTCCATGGCACCCCTATGGGGGATGTCCGATGTTACCTCAAACCGCTGTTAACGCACTAGTGCCGGGCAACCAGCGGGATCATAGTCGCATGGCGGCACGGGAACGCTCGCGTTCAGTGCAGAGACAGCCATCATGGAAATGGCCAGGGTGAGAATCATCACGAGTTTGCGCATTGGGAAAAGCTCCTTAGTTTGTCTGGACTGCATCAGCGTTGGCTGACAAAATGCAGTGTAAAGGGAACTCCCTGCGAATAGGGCAAAGTTACGAAAAAGTCTCGTATACAGAACGTGTTACATCTTGTTTTTCAACGGGAAGGCACTGAGGACATGCCTCGCTCCGAAGGGGTGTACAATTAACGTGAGTTCATGGGTACTGACAGGCAAGCGATTCTGACCGAATCATGGCGCCGCACGCTCGGCACCATAAAAACTCCGCTAGCCCGGCTGGCGTATCTTGCGTCGCTACGTAACGTGAATACAGGGACTTACGAGCATTTTGGTTTGGCGGAGAAGATAGGGCAAGGGGAAGCGGATCGCCTCATTCGGAGGAGCCATGTGGAAGTGTTTCAGCAATGGCTGTGTTTCAGTCTGGAACGACAGAAGGCGGAACTCGAAACTTACTTCGCGGAATTGGATGGGGACCGGCGCGAGATACTGTCCAACTGGCTGCATTTGGGTCCCTACGCATCTTGGGTCCCCGCAGAGTCCCGTGACGTTGAACGAAAGCTGTTTTACACGGATCTGGAACTGGTCCTCGACATGATCAGGAGCGAATCCGGCGTTGCTTCTCGGGATCCAGACTCATAGCCAACCCCACTACCTGCCCAAGTACTTCAATATCCTCGGGATATTTGAAAGAGAGAATGGGCGCTTCCGATGAGGGATCTGGCACCAGGCTCAGTACGCCGTCTTTCAGGCTGCACCATCGGCAGTAGAAACCGTCGCGATGTTCCAGAAAATAGATGGGACGCTCGGACTGGTTGCGCCAACCGCCTGCCTGGATCTTCCGTTTGCTGTCGTCCACAATAAGGAGGGAGCCGGGAGGCACGGCCGGATGCATAGTCCAGTCTTCCGTACCGACAAAACCGTACCGGAAGCGCTTCACATCGATGCCGCCCACCAGCGCCAGCGGTAGTTTACCCCAACGTTGCACAACCTCACTGACGAAGAACGTTTTGCTGAGATCTATGCCCGGATTCAATGAGATAGGTAACGTAATTTCCGCGCCGGCATCGGCTGGAAAACCGATCGCATGCGTCTTCTCTAAATGGATGAGCCCCGCGTCGGCAGCCATCGACTCCATCCCGATCCCGTACCAGCCCAGCACTTCATTCAGGTCCAAACGATAAATGCAACAGAGCGAATACAGACGAAAAATGGAGGGCAACGTGCCATGGCTCTCAATATCGGACAACCGGCTGATCAGCACGACGAATTCCTGGCTGTCATGCCTGTCCGCGATTTGCTGGCTCGCCTGTTCTACGTCACGAAACTTGAGGTTCAGCCGTTCGCGCGCACGGCGCAGTCGTTGCCCCGCGAATTCCATATTATGCTCCTCACTGCGGGTGGACCACTTGCGCGGGAGCGCAGGAGACATCGCGTCCCAAAAAAGGAATTATAGCGTCAATGTCGCAGACACATCAACAAATCTTCCGCAGTTTTGTTCTGAATTCAGAACAGCTGACTCCCGACGTTCCAATATTGCAATATATGGAGCTCGCCGATCCTATCGACATCACGTCCGGAGTGCGAACTGCTCATATCATAATAAGCTTATCCGCCAAAAAATGAAACAGGAATTACGCTCGGGACCGGGCCTGTGGAGGAACAGGGCAGTTTCGGTTCGCGGCCGCGTGCCAGCGACTCTCCGCCGCGTACCGATGTGATGAAGAGGCCTCAGAACAGGCGCAAACGAACGATATCGAGTCCTGAATTTGGCTGGCAGGCCTTATTGGCGGATACTGTATAGAAGAGACGAGGAAACCAGGATGGCGAAACAGAGCGTAGCGTTTCAGGGGGAGTTGGGGGCTTTCAGCCAGGTCGCGGCGCATCAACTGGCGCCGGACTTCAGGCCTGTACCACTCACAACCTTCGAACAGGTCTTTGAGGCTGTTGCAAATGGAAAATGTAATGCCGCTGCGATCCCAATAGAGAACACTTTACATGGATCCGTGTACGAAAATTACGATCATATCCTCAAATATGAATTGCCGATCCAGGCCGAAACCTTCGTCCGCATTGTGCACAATTTAATTGCTCCTCCCGGAATAAAACGCTCACAGATCCGGCGGGTATTTTCCCACCAGGTGGCGCTAAATCAGTGCAGGCACTTCTTCGCCGCGAACCCGGAATTCGAGCGGACACCGTTTTACGATACGGCGGGAAGCGTCAAGATGTTGATGGAAAAGAAACTTCCCGACGCCGCTGCGATCGCTTCCGCTACCGCTGCGCAAATCTACGGCGCAAAAATACTGCAGAAATCTATTGAGGATGATCCAGAGAACTATACGCGCTTTTTCCTGCTGCAACGGCCGCGCAAAAAGGCGCCCCGCATTTCGGGCGTGCCATACAAAACCAGCGTTGTTTTTACCATGCGAAACGTGCCCGGTGCGCTGTTCCGGGCCCTCAGCGCGCTGGCATTGCGCGACCTGAATCTGACGAAGATTGAGTCCCGCCCTTTACGCGGCAAGCCATGGGACTATCTGTTCTACGTCGATTTCATCGGCCACACCGACGACGACGTCACGAAACACGCCCTGGGCCATCTGGCCGAATTGGCAGAAATGTGGCGGGTGCTCGGCTGTTATCCGGCCGCCGACAAATAAAACACGCCCCTAGCTGATCGCGACGGCTCTGGCGAGTTTGACTGCCGGATTCGACATCAGCTGATCCAGTACGTTTTGTGGCACGAGTGTGTCGGTGGAAACCACCGCAATCGCTTCCAGCGGTTCGCCGGAATCGCGGCGCCCCAGCGAGAAATTCGCGATGTTGATCCGGTTGGCACCGAGCACCGAGCCAACGTGCCCGATGACGCCGGGAACGTCCAGGTTCTTCATGCAAACCACGTGACCGGTGAGCGCGGCCTCACAGTAGATACCGTCCACCTGCATCAAGCGCGGCTTACCGAGAATGACGGCGCCTTCCACCATTGTGATGCTCGTGTCCGTTTCCACTTCAAGACGGATAGAATCCATGTGGCTCCCGCTCTTGTCATGGACTTCCGCGACATTCCAACCGCGTTCGGCGGCGATGGGCATGGCGTTGATCACGTTAGCCTTCGAAGCTGTAGAGCGTCCAAGAACGCCAGCCAAACCGGCATTGCGAAGCAAACTCGTATTCATCTCCGCGATTCGTCCGGAATATGTCAGCCGGATCGTGGTCGGATTGCCGGTTGCCAGGTGCGAAGCGAAGACACCCAGACGCTGTGCCAGTTCAATGAAGGGCGAAGCTGCCTTATACTGCTCGGGCGAAAGCGCCGGCATATTGACCGCATTGATAGCAACACCGTTCTGCAGATATTCCACCATCTGTTCAGCGATCCGGACACCAACGATTTCCTGCGCTTCCTCCGTGGAACCGCCAATGTGCGGGGTCGCGAGGATGGCATCAAGCGCGAAAAGCGGATACGTCGAGTCGGTCGGTTCTTTCGAGAACACGTCGAGGCAGGCGCCACCGACCTTGCCTGATTCAATTGCCGCCTTGAGAGCGCCCTCGTCAATCAGTTCGCCGCGAGCACAGTTAACGATTCGCACTCCGGTCTTCATTTGAGCGAATGCTTCGGCATTCAGGAGCTTATCGGTATCGGGAGTAAGCGAAACGTGCAGTGTAATGTAGTCGCTCTGACGGAAGAGTTCGGCCAGCGTGACCAGTTCCACGCCCAGATCCGCAGCGATGCGCGGGGTCACAAACGGGTCGCTCGCCACAATGCGCATTTCGAAAGCGCGGGCGCGTTTCACGACTTCGCGGCCGATGCTGCCGAGTCCCGCGATTCCGAGCGTTTTACCGCGCAGCTCGTTGCCCAGGAATTTCTTCTTTTCCCACTTGCCCGCCTTGGTGGAGGCGCTGGCCTGCGGGATGGAACGCGCCATGGAAAGCATGAAGCCAATGGTATGTTCGGCCACCGAAACGGCATTGCCGCCCGGCGTATTCATGACAAGCACCCCAGCGGCAGTGGCAGCCGGGAGGTCGACGTTATCCACACCGACGCCAGCTCGTCCAATGACACGAAGCTTCGGAGCCTGCTCCAGCACGGCGGGGGTTACCTGAACGACACTGCGGACCACAAGGGCGTCGGCATCAGGCAGATGCTTGGCGTATTCCTTGGGGTTCGAAACGATGACGTTCCAGCCTTCCTGCGCCTGGAAAAGTTCGATGCCTGCCTGAGCCATGGGTTCGGCGATAACGACGTTCATGAGTGTCTATTCTCCGTACAAACTTGGGTAGCGTTTTAAAGATTTCTTTTAGGTCCGCCGCCGGTACGCTGCCAAAAGCATTACTATAGGGACTTGTTGCGAACGCGCCCGGGAAGGGGAAGATTCTTTAGAATATCAAACACATGCCATTACTCGAACAACTAGCCAAAGATATCGTCACCGCCATGAAGGCGAGGGACGAGGAACGCCTCAGCACGGTCCGTATGATGAAGTCCGCCCTGCAGAAGGCGCACGTGGATGCGGCCCCTAAGACATTAGACGATGCCGCGGACCTGCAGATCCTGAAGATTCTGGTCAAGCAGCGCACTGATGCTGCGGAAATGTTCCGCAAGGGCGGCCGCGAGGAATCGGCCCTGAAGGAAGAGTCCCAACGCCGGATCATTGAATCCTATTTGCCCGCCGCCGCCAGCGAGGATGACATCGCGGCTGCAGTGGAAGCCGCTATTGCCGAAACCGGAGCGAAAGAGGCGAAGCAGATGGGCATCGTCATGAAAGCGGCGCAAGCAAAACTGACAGGCAAGACGGTGGACGGCAAGCTATTGAGCGAAAAAGTCAGGGCGAAACTGTCATGAGTGCCAACAAGCCCTTTGTTCCACCAAACGTGCAGATGAAGGAGTTCACTCTGCGGGCGGTGCTGCTCGGGCTTGTGATGTGCGTCGTACTGGGTGCGGCCAATGCGTACCTTGGCTTGCGCGCCGGCCAGACCATCGCGGCTACTTATCCGGCCGCCGTAATCGGCATGGCCGTGCTGCGCATCTTCAACGGGAGCATTCTTGAAGAGAATATTGCGCGAACCGCTGGCTCGATCGGCGAATCCGTGGCGGCCGGCGCGATCTTCACCATTCCGGCGTTCGTAATATCACACTCGTGGATGGATTTTTCGCCCGGTGTAGCCTACTGGAAGTCGACGGCGTTGATGATGATCGGCAGTATCCTCGGCGTGCTGTTCGTGTCGCTGGTGCGCCGCGGGCTCGTGGAAGACCCCGATCTCCCGTTTCCTGAATCCGTGGCGGCTTCTCAGATTCACAAAGCAGGCCAGATGGGCGCTGGCGCTGCCAAGCATCTCTTTTACAACATGGCGACGGGCGCTATCGTATTTCTGGCCAGTGCGTTCAATGTCTTCGCGCCGGACAAGGACTGGTTTTTCGCGATGGGCGCACTGGGCAAGAGCTCTTTGCGTCTGGGACTTCCAGGCTCCACAAATCGATTGGCAACGGGTGGCGTGACGGTATTTTCCGGGCCAACTGTGAGCCCCGCGTATATCGGTGTGGGCTACGTGATTGGACCGCAACTCGCGAGCCTGAATTTCTCGGGCAGCGTGTTGGCGTGGGGTCTTATGATTCCACTGCTGATCTATTTCCTGGGCCCGCAACTGCACGCGTTCTTGCCGCCGAATTCGACTGGCGATGAGTCCTGGCTGGGAGTCGCGAATGCGGTCTGGCGATTCATCGTACGACCAGTGGCAGTCGGCGGCATGTTGACCGGCGCGACTTACACGCTGTTCAAGATGCGAAAGTCGCTGGGTAACGGACTGACTCGGGCGTTCCATGAGATGAAAGCCGGGGCGGCGCCGCCGGAAACAAACGCGCGCACGGAACGCTATATGAGCTCGCGCGTGGTCTTGTGCGGAATCTTCGGAGTCTTCGCGCTGATGATCGTCCTCTATTCGTACCTGGCGAACGGCGTGGTCGCGGGCGTGACAGCGGCAGTGGTGATGTTGGTGGTCGGCTTTTGCTTCGCCACGGTTTCCGGTTATCTGGTGGGCGTAATCGGGTCTTCCAACAACCCGATTTCAGGGCTGACGCTTTCGACGCTGATTATCGCCGCATTGCTGATGGTCGCGCTTGGAGTGAAGGGCACCAGTGGCGTAATCGCCGTGCTGGGGGTCGCGGCGGTGGTCTGCGTTTCGAGCGCGGTGGCTGGCGAACTGCTGCAGGATTTCAAGGTCGGCTACATCATTGGCGGTACGCCTCGTACGATCCAAATCGTGGAACTAATGGCAGTTGTTGTGGCGAGCGCGGTGATGTATGTGCCGCTATTCTTCCTGCACTACGGCAACATCAAAGCGGGTGGCATCGGCTTCGGCGACCGGCTTCTGCCTGCACCACAGGCGGGCCTGATGGCGTCGCTGGCGCAAGGCATCGTGAGCGGAGATATGGCGTGGCCGCTGATTGTGGCCGGAATCCTCCTGGGCATCTCGATGATCATGATCGGCGTGAAGAGCCCGATGCTGGTGGCGATCGGGATGTATCTCCCGGTGGGTACAACCTTCGCGATCTTCATCGGCGGCATGGTTCGAGGGCTAAGCGATGCACTGGCGAAGAAGCGCGGCATGAATGAAGCGCAGAAGATTCGAATTGAGAGCGTAGGTGTGCTGGCGGCATCTGGCATGATTGCCGGCGAGGCGTTGATGGGCCTTGTAACGGCAATATTCACCTACTACGACTGGAAATTGCCAGTTGTGTTCAAAGAGCCGTCATACACGCTTGGGATTGCGGTGTTGATCGGGCTGGGCATAATACTGGTGCAGGTACCGCTCCGCAATGCGGGCCGACCCGAAGATCCCGCGCCACCGTCAGTGATCGTCTGAGCATCCAGAATCCGCTGTCGCGGTCACAACGTGGTAGAGCAAGCGCGCGACCGACGGTTCCTCCACTGGTGTGCCTTCCGGTGAGATCCGGTTGTACCAGGTCCAGCCGTTAGCGTGGAAGAAATGTTCATGCACGCGCCGCCACTGCGCCGACGCGCGAAAGCGGGAAGCCTCATCCTGAAACCGCTTCCCACGGATGGCGAAATGCCTCGCTGCTTCCAACTGGCCCCACAGGAGTCTCTTGCGGTCGAGCGGCGCGCCCTCTGCGTTCACGGCATCGATAACCGCATCGTTCTCAAAACCGTATCGCAGCGCGAACTGGTAAAGGCTATCGGCTGCGGCAAGGAGTTCGGGCCCACCGGTCAGGTCGTGCAGTTCAAACAGCAGGGTTGGCCATTCAAGTTGATGGCCGATCTCGACGCGGCCTTCGGTAGTCGGCGACCAGTCCGGGTTGAGGAATTCAAAGACGACACGCTTGTCCCGGTCGAACAGGCGCGTGAGGAACAGATCGCCAATAGAGCGGGCCTGGGTGAGCCAATAATCATCGCCCGTACTCCGAAATGCTGTCAGCAGGGCTTCCAGCAGGTGCATGTAGGGGTTGTGGCTGCGAATGCCCGCAGTCTGTGGTCCGAAACCTCCCGCGCCGGCGTTGTCGAGGTGCCACTCGATGAGAGCGTAGCGGTCTTTCAATAGCTGAATCGACAAAGGGTCGCCGGTCAACTGGAAATACCAGGCCATGAACAAAAGGTAGAAGCTGTGGTCGTAGACGCGGACGTCCGTTTCATCGAAATCGAAGGCCGCTTCCTGCATCAGACGGAAGCTCTTTGCAGCCGCGCGGGCGAAATCCGGCTGGTGCGGGAAAAGCATCGCAAGATGCGACCACGAATACCCAATACGCGCCTGTGTTGCGGTTGTCGGAGTGAGTCCGCGAACCGCGACTTCGTTGAAGATGCTTTCCGCGAAGCCGGTTTCGTCTTCCAGAGCGTGGAGCCAGGATAGACCTGTTCGCTCCAGCCAACCAGCGCTATTTCGCTGCTGTGTGGCTGGCAGCGTAATGTTCCTTGAGAAGATCGCGACCGAAATCGTTGGCAAAGTCACGCCATACGGAGTGGATGTGATTGCCATTGCTCTGCGTCTTATCGAATTCGACGAGGAAATCGGCAGTCTGGACACGATAGTAGTTTGGCTGATGAGGCTCAGTGCCGCCTGCCCAGGCGAACCAGATGTTGGTGCCAGCCTTCTTGATCTGCGCTTCGCGCAATTCGGCAATCTGATCCGGCATGTTAGAGCAGTATTCCTCGAGCAGGTCCTGTAGTTTTGCGCGCTGCGCGGGAGTCATCGCGGAGGCGGAGATTCCATTCGGCTGGCCCTTCAGTGCGGCTTCGCGAGAGTTCGTGGTCAGAATATCGCTCGGGGCTTTCGCATCGTAAATGGCGACTTTACGCTGCTCCGGAGTCAGGGAATTGATCGCGGCGAGCGCCAGATCCTCTTCGTTGGCGAGAACGCGGAGGCCCTTGCGGGGACCATCCGGCACTTCCGCCGGATTACTGCCGAAGAAACTCGGAGCGCCCTGGACTTTGCCGTTGACGAGCGTGAAGTTCTGGCTGACATGGTGGCCTTCAAAGCGATAGCCCCACTCGCCGGTCTCCGATGGCTCCCCGAAAATGCTGATGTAGTAGTTATCGGGATCGCGGCGCGGCGCCGGTTCGAGCACCAGCAGCAACTCATCGAGACTCATGATAGTGGTCGCCTTGATGAAGCCGCGCTGACTCAGTCCGGCGGCCAGCATGGCAAGTGCCAATTGACGTTGGTAGGGCTTCATATCGTGAAGCGCGAGGCCCTTGCGCGGCACCGGGGTGTAGAACCAATTAGCGCGCTCTTCATCTTCCATCTTGAAGGTGACGGCCGTCTTTTGCCACGGCTCAAGCGAGGCAATGAAGTTCTTCGCGGCATTCGTCATGATGGATGCCGATTGCTGTTTCACGTACGCGCCTGCCAGCAGCGCGAGCAGCGTGGTGATTAAGATTACGCGAACGGTCATGCTCGCATTTTTTAGAAACTTCATGTGGTTGGACCCTCCCGGCATTCCTTTTGGAAAAGCCGTGCTTTGGAAAAGATATCACAGCCTAGGCTTCGCGAAAGAGCGCGAATTCCGAGAGCGCCGGGGGCGCGGCAGTTTGCGTAACGGTGAGGCGGACTTTCTTGGCTGTAACCGGCTTCTCCAGGCGAATGATACGGCGCGGACCGATGCTGGTCGCAGTTGTGAGCGGCTTCCAGACGCCGGATTCAAACGTCTCGACCGCAACTGCTTCCACACGCTGGCCGAGACGAATATCCTCTTTGATACGGATGACACTGAACGCTGCGGAAGCAGGAAGATCGAGGACGATTGCCGGCTTCGCGAGTTGCCTCGGGGAAGCGTGCGCAACCGGTTTTTCAAACGTATTTCGCACGTAGTCGCCATACGCCTTGAGTGATGCTTTGTCCGCGTCGTCGATGAGTCCGTCGCGATTCGGCGGTACGTTAAGCAGAAACGTCGCGCCCCGACCCACCGATTGATAGTAGAGATCAATGAGTTGCCTGGGCGTCTTCACCCGGGCGGTTTCACGCTCGTGCCAGAACCAGCCTGGGCGGATGGATACATCGCACTCGGCCGGGAGCCATTTAGTGCCGTGCTTCGTGCCCACAGGGGATTCCTTGGCGCGAACATCACCTGGAGACGCAGGGCCGCCGTTTTCGCCAACGGGATCGTAAGTTGCCCAACAGGGGTCTCCGGCAATGCCGCGTTCATTGCCGACCCAGCGGACATCAGGGCCTACGTCGCTGAAAATGACCGCTTCCGGCTGAATTTTGCGGACCAGGTCCCAGGTAGTGGGCCACTCGTAATAGGTCTTCTTATCGATCATGCGCTTTTCGCGCGCTCCGCCGTAGTAGCCATCGCCGCCGTTGGCTCCATCGTGCCAAACCTCGAAGATGGGGCCGTAGTTCGTGAGCAGTTCAGTGAGTTGACGGCGGTAGATACCAATGTACGCAGGCGTTCCGTACGCTGCGCTGTTCCGGTCCCACGGCGAGAGATAAACCCCGAACTTCATATTGTGGCGACGTGCAGCGGCAGAGATGTCGCGGACGACGTCGCCCTGTCCGTTGCGCCAGGAAGCGGATTTCACCGAGTGGTCAGTAGTCTTCGTGGGCCAAAGACAAAAGCCGTCGTGATG
>CAIKAS010000154.1 GCA_903825445.1 uncultured Acidobacteriia bacterium | reverse complement strand
CTCCAGACGCAGCCGGAAAAGCCTCCGCGCACCATAAAGCAGATCGAGATGTTCCATGCGCGCGAACGGATGCCGGGCGCGGCACATCGTGTATCGGGTTTCGAGCAACGGCTGGTCGTACGATCGGCCATTGTAAGTCACCAATACGTCAAACTGCTTGACGTACTCCGCGAGTGCGTGCAGTACCGACGCTTCCTCGCTGTAGTCACGCATGAAAAACTGACGGACCCGAAACCCTTCGTCGCCGATGGAGCCCACGCCTATAAGGAACGCATACGTGCCGGAACCTCCCGCAAGTCCGGTTGTCTCCGTGTCGAGAAAGAGCCATTTCCGAGGCGAGACGTCGGAGATCGCCCCATCGGAGAGTGCGGCAAGAAGGTCGGAGGGAAGATCGGCCAGTTCGGAAACCTCGTAACTGCCGTGCCTGTGATGAGGCGCGAACAGTTGCTCCGTCTCGAAATGACTGCCGAAAGGCGTAAAGACTACTTGCCCGGACACGAGATCTTCGATCAGGGCGCAGGAACTGGCGGGAGCGAACGCAGTTGGGGGCTCCGACGAGGGCGGTTTCAAGCTATACCGCCGGTCGATCCCGGCCACGGTTTGGCGAAGGTGAGCGAGTTGTTCCTGAATGTCCATGCGCGCGCCGTCTTCGCCGTTGTTTCGCCTGACAGATTCCACTATAACCCGGTTCAGGTAAACCTGATAATCCGTTTTTACAAAACGAGCCAAGGCCGGGTCGACACCCGGATTTGTCATTCGAAAAAATGAAGCCATTTTGGGGGGTGGGTGTTGATTGCAGGTTGGTTAGGTGGTTGCGTCGGAGCGGGAAATATGGTTTTGCAAAGCGGTACTCCGGCGGGAACGGCCCGGGCGACTCAATTGGAAAGTACCACGCGGCACGGCGGAATCGGCACGGCATTGCGGCCGCCTGGTGCCGATGGATGGTGCTAACTCTTTTTACGTCAACAATGATGAAAGAGAGCAAGGATTCTTTGCGATCATTGTGACTGGCGTTGGGTTGCCGGGATTTAGCGGCGTTCGGCAAGTCAGGAAGAAGGCAACTTTCGTCTCACGTCGCTCGCCCACACGGTTCCCGACTACAATCACTTTGTGCCTACTGCAAAACGAATTCTAGTGACTGGCGGAGCTGGTTACATCGGGTCGAACACGGCGCTTCAACTTCTGGACGCCGGGTACGATGTAGTCGTTGTGGACAATCTGTCGCGCGGTCACCGGGAATCTGTAGATCCCGCCAGGCTTCGCGAAGTCGACCTGCTCGACACCGAGGGACTGGTCAAAGTGATGAATGAGGCCCCTTGCGAGGCGGTGATTCACTTCGCCGCGTACATCGCAGTTGGCGAGTCCATGAAGATCCCCGAAGTCTACTTCCTCAACAACGTGGCCGGGTCGCTCTCACTGCTGACAGCCATGGTGCGGACCGGGATCCGCAAACTGGTCTTTTCGTCCACTGCCGCCGTTTACGGGATGCCGGAGCGAGTCCCTATTGTGGAGACGGAACGTTATGCCCCGGTGAGTGCCTATGGGGAATCGAAGGTCATGGTAGAGAAACTCCTGCATTGGTTCGACCAGATCCACGGTCTCCGCAGTATCTGCCTCCGCTACTTCAACGCGGCTGGAGCCGACCCGGCCGGGCGCACCGGCGAATGCCACGAGCCGGAGACCCACCTGATCCCGCTGCTCTTCAAGGCGATCCGAACCGGGATTCCTGTCACCTTGTTCGGCGATGACTACCCAACCGCTGACGGCACCTGTATCCGTGACTATGTTCACGTGACTGACTTGGCTCGGGCGCATATTCTGGCGGTGGAAGCTTTGGCGGCAGGCGCTCCCTCGGCGAAATACAACGCCGGAACCGGGCACGGTTTTTCGGTTCGGGAGGTGTTGAAGGCAGTGGAAGACGTCGCCGGAAGGCCAGTGCCGTACGAAATCGGTCCCAGACGGGAGGGTGATCCGCCCCTTCTGGTCGCCGATTCGGGCCGACTGCAGACGGAACTCGGATGGAACCCCCAGTACTCAAGTTTGAGGGCGATCGTCGAGACCGCGTGGCGTTGGGAATGCCGCAATGGCTGACAGATCGGAGTTGTCAACCTGGCATTTATATTACATTTCAAGCACTTAGCGTGGGTACCAATACGGCTCTTACCGGGCCGTCGCGGGACTTAGGGGCCATTTGGCTTAACTATCTCAGGGGGTGAGACTTAACGCTCGGGGAGAACAGTACCGGGGTACTAGATCCCCAAAATATTAAGGGGTGCAATTTCTTGCTTCCAATGGGGCAGGGCTGTAGTATAGTTAGACTTGACTGGGCGGGTAACGCACAGCAGCAGCGGAGGAGTTACAAATTATGCTTCGACACATCGGACTTTTAACAATCGGACTGGCAGCGATCGCCACCGTCAACGCAGGCCAGATCCAGATCGGTCAGGTCGTGAGTGGCTTGAATGATGGCCTTACGACCACGTATGTGACCAGTGGGTGCATGAGCAGTAGCGGCACGAACTACGACGGCTGCGCAGGTGGTGGTGCAGGATCGTTTAGTCTCCGTGCATACAACGGTAATCTCATGTACAGCGCCATGAGCGGATCCAGCCAGCCTACGCTTGGTCTTACGCCGACTAACACTGCGGCCTACAATAGCGCCAGCACGGCTGCGGTAGCATCTGGCAGCACGGTTACCGACGCCACGAATCAGATCACATTCGCGATGATCGATAGCAACAATGCCGCTGGCAGTAACTTTTGGGCTGGACTTGGAACCACGCAGATGGTGATTCCCATCGGAATTTTTGGCGTCACAAATGTCTGGACGATGCTGAACAATTACGTCGGGACAAATAATAGCAACACTACCGACATCACTTTCACTTTTGCTAGCGACTCGAAGGGTACAACGGGTATTGACACTCTCACGCTCGACCTGGTGAACGGTGTTGAGGTTCGAGAGTCTGTCGATTGTTCGTCTGGTTGTGCGGCGTACGCTAATGCCACGGGACTCGCCAGCGGGGCCACCAACGTGACAGCCAATTACACTGCGGGCAGCGGTCCGGCCAGTGTTGCCGTTCAGGCGTATGCGGGTACGCTGCTAACTGCCTCTTACAGTAACAACGCTACGTCCCCCTATAACGCCACTTCGGGTAACTTGAATTTAGATGACCAAGACTTTAGTTTCGGATCGAGTTTCGCGAACGACTGGCTGGTGAGTGTATCGGTGAAGGACACTAGCGGTTCTTCTACCGTCAGCCGCACCGCATTGTCAGGGATTACGGTTGTGACTGGTAGTGAGTCTTCCACGCCCGAGCCGTCAACTGTATTACTCATGTTAGGCGGTTTTAGTTCAATTGGGTTCCTCCGGCGGCTTCGCCGCAAAGCGTAACATTTCCTTCGCTGTTGTTCACGCAACCGAGCTGCCCTCACGGGTCAGGCTCGGTTTGCTATTTGCGGTGAACGTCAAAGGAAGCGAGTGCGTCCGAAACGGTGTACGACGTTGCCACGTCGGCGTCTTCATTCAATGGAACCCCGTGACGTTCAACCCACGCATGTCCCTGCGTTGTTCCCCCTTGCTTCCTGAAGCCAACACGCAGGACAGTTTCGACTCCCCGCCTCTCTAGAAGCGCCCACAATACGAGCGATCGGGAAAGGCAACTCCCGCGAGCCTCCGCATTCCGGTGCACAATCCGCTGGGCGCGCCTGGCCATTCGAATCTCTGCGCCGATGTCTTTCACTCGCCCACCGGCTGACGTCTTCGAAGATGCCCACCTGCGCAGCAATTTCTGCGTGCGAGGGACGCCGATCAGACCAAAACCGGCTGAGACAACGGCTGTCAGAATGAGCGCCTCAATGGTCAGGAGCATCCCGTCCGGGCCCAATGATCGAAGAGTCCGAAACTTCCGCAATATGGTCATCGATCACACACCCATTCACATCTTGTCACAACGGAATAGCAGGATTGAAGCCGGCCGTCCCCGGTCGTTGTAGTCGTGCGGTAACAACGAATGCTCTATGGCAAACTGGAACTGATGGCCTGCCCTAATATCGTCCTGCTAACACTGGAGTGCTGGCGGGCAGATCATTTCGGACCGAGCATGCCAAACCTCGCCCGACTGGGCGCGGAGTCAGCCGTTTTCTCTCAAGCGGCATCATCGGGCGGATGGACTCTTGTCTCAATGACCGCGCTCATGTCGTCCGCCTATGCATCAATGTACGGTGGTTGCGGCGTCGCCCTGGCGACGCCGCACCGTTATACTCTGGCGGAGAGCCTTCTCGAAAACGGCTACTGGACGGCCGGATTTACGGCCAATCCTATCTGTGGCAGTACCCAGGGTTTTCACCGAGGATTCGGTGAATTCCTAGATGAGCGCCGCATTCCACTGGCGCTTTCGGGGGAATTGACGGGCCGGGCGCCGGATTGGCAAAGACTCCTAAAAGAAGGCTTTTCTCCTCAGGATACCTATGCATGGCGCGACGCGGCCCATATGACCGACCGCGGGCTCGGATGGATCGAGCGGCGCAAGCGGGACGAACCATATTTTCTGTGGCTCCACTACATGGATTCGCACTGGCCGTATCTCTCCGCTGAGCGGACGGAAGACGCCGGTGAATTGCGCTTGCTTTGGGAAGATCAGAACGTCTATAAGGATCGGGTGCTTCCGAGCCGCGGTCGTTATGACGTAGGAGAGGGAATGGCTGCGCGCTGGAAACAACGTTACAGAAATTCGCTGACCTCCGCCGATCAGGAAATCGGCAGGCTGCTTAACGAATTGCGTTCCAGGCCAGACTGGAACAATACGATCATCGTAGTTACCGGAGACCACGGTGAGGAACTGTACGAACACGGGACGTGGCAACATCGCTGGAATCAGCTACACCAGGAAGGCATCCATGTGCCGCTGATTTTGCGAATTCCCGGCATGGCACCAGTCTCACTCGCAGAGCCCGTTTCTCATCTGGACATCGCGCCGACCCTGCTCGATTACGCTGGCGCGATACCAGCCGGCAATCGCAGGCGTCCGATGATTGGCCGGAGCCTCCGTCCCGTCATGGAAGACGGTAGCCTTCCCTCCAAGGCAATCTATACAGAGATGTTTGCACAGCCTACTGGTTCCTCCTATCTGCTTTCCATACGTGAGGGAGAATGGAAATATATTTACGACTTCGACGATCCGCACAATTCCGTCTTGTACCACCTCGGGGAAGACCCTGGGGAGATTCACAACGTTCGTGATTGGCAGGGTACGACGTTTAGACGTTTCGAGCAAATGCGTCTCGAACACGTTTCGCAAGGTCTGCTCCGTCTCTTGGGTCGCCAGTCCCCCGATCGGCCAGTGGAGATGAACGATGCCGTGCGCGGACAGATGATAGCTCTCGGCTATCTGTCGCCGGAATGATCGTGCAATCTGGATGAAGCGCCGGAGCCCCGCCCTATGGCCGGTATTCGGCGAACTGCCGAAGAAAGCAAATCGCGTAAATTGTGGCGGGCACCCGTCGCATGGCAACCCGGGATTTGTGCTGGAGTTCCGGAGACTGCGCGAGTGTCCGGTTAAGCTCGGTCACATCAATAATCGAGCGAATCGGGTCTCGCGACCCAATCGCTTCGACAAACTCGCGGGCTTTTTCCAGTTGGGAATCATATCGGAAACGGTAGTCGGCAGCGAAAGGCATTTTGTCTGTGCGCCATTGAATCTTGGCCGGCAAAACACCATTAAGAGCGCCCCGAACGAGGTATCGCCTATAGCCGTCGCGCACCTTCAGGTTTGCTGGCGCGGAGAGGCAAAACTCCAGCACTCGCTTATCGATCAGCGGCTGGCTGACCCTGAGCTTTCCATTAGGAGTCTCTCCCGACCGCCCTGCGTGCCGATACCGGAACTTTCGGATCAATCTGAGTTGTTCGGATTGCTGAAAAAAACTGGCAGTACCCAGCGACCAACGCGCCGTTTCGCTCCGTAGATAGTTGGGCGAAAGAAAAAGCATGGGTGGCTCTTTATCTCTGCCAGTCAAACCGCCGGGAGCGAGATCCAGCATGCGGCCCCCGAGAAACCGAAGAGGATTCTTACGTTCAGCCCCACGAAACCGCAGTAACTCCCGGGTGAGCCTCAGCCATCTGAGACCGATGACCAGCTCCATGTAGTAGCTGTTGGCCCAGCAACTTGGACCCAATTCTCCCAAAGTTCCCTGCAGCACGACGGCGGCACCGGCGGTGACGGCCGCCGATTCCAGCGCCTCGTGCAAGTACCGCGCTGGACTGCGCGTGGCCCATGCCGCAAACAGGTCCGGATTCTCGATGCCATCGAAAGGACCCCGCCCCGGGGCGGAAACATATCTTATTCCGATATTCGAACAGGAACTGTACTGATCAATGAAGTCGCGCTCATCGGGGAAATCAGCTCGCCTGTCGTCGAGGGATACAGCTGAAATGCCGAGCATCGAACCCCCGATGTCGGCAGCGCGGCGTGCCGCAATACTCATCACCGCCGAGGAGTCAAGCCCTCCGCTAAGATAGACTGCGGCGGGTCGCCCGGTGGGCAAACGTGATTCTACAGCCTGAAATAACAGCTGGCGAAGGGCATCGAAGGCTTCCTCCGGCTTCCGCGGCACCAGATTCTCCCGCACCTCCGGCTCCCAATAGGTGGACTGGCGGAGACCGTCCCGATCAACAGTCATGCGCATACCGGCGGGCAGGGCCAGGATTCCTTCGTGGAATGTCTCCTGGTGATTCATATCCGGCGCATCATAGTAAGCTGCCAACGTGGAGAACTTTCGGTAGTTCAGTTGACGCGGAATGCCGGGCACTTGCAGAATCGGACGGCAATCGCTAGAAAAGCAAAAGCGCGAGCCCCGACGCCAGAAATAGAAGGGACGGGTGCCCATGTGGTCGCGGCAACAAAAAACGCTCTGACGGTGGCTGTCGAAGATGGCGAACGCATATTCCCCCAACAGATATTTGGGGCAATCATCTTGCCACTTACAATATGCGGAGACTACCAACTCCGCGTCGTCGGGGACAGCGCCAGCCTCGGTAGAGAAACCGAGCAATCGGCTCAGTTCCAGACGATTGTGAAGTCTAACATCCGATGCAATAGCCAGCGAGAGGCCATTTTGAAGGGCGGGAAAAATCACCGGTGTCGACGTCAGATCGCCGAATCGGAAAAATCCCGGCGATCCCGTTAACGTATGCCTAGAACCAATCTGATGAGAATCAGCAAGAGAAATGCCATTCGCCAAAGCCAACGCTGCCGCATCCAACCAAACCGTATCCCCGGCAAACTCTACGGCACCCCACACCGAACCGGAAGTGCGCGTCATAGGTGGCGACAAGACAAACCAGACGCGAGACTACGAACTAGGTCCCCCGGTATCGGAAGGATCGCCACCATCGGATTGATTATTACCAGCGCTCAGAACGACGTTATCAATTGACCCGAGAAGCTGCCACTCCGGAGAATGGTAGGGCTTTCGTGCGCTACCACCGCCCGAACTGGCATCCGAAGCGGTTGTTGCGTGGTCGTGAGTCATTTTGTTGTCCATTTTTGGCCGATCCTCCAAATCTAAATCCTTCTCAATCATACCACCTAGCATAAGTCCCGAAAACGCTGCGCCGCTGACTAAAGTGATTGACTACACACTCTTAGTAAACCCGCATCGCAGAGTCCGCGGGCGAGCGACTCGACGTCGTTCAGGGCCCTGTCTCTCTCTACCTCATACTCGCCACAGAGACGATCCGCCACCCCCTCGGGTTTTCCGCATTCAAGTAACAGTTGCCACATACGGGCCGCCGAGCTATTGAGAGTATAGTAATTCTGACTTGTCAAGCTCAACAAGACGGCCTCACCGTCGATTGCCTGAAAAAGTACATCTCCCGCCGCCTCGTAGGCCGCTCCCTCAGTATCGCCCATGTAACCAAGTTTATCACACGTATCCGGGAAGTGCGGCCGTGTTAATGTATGGTTTCCCTGGGGAATGCAGGCATTTTCACATTATTTTGCTTCACCGCACCGATCACACAACCCCGTTGGCCGCGCGGACCAAATTGGCCTTAGTGACTCAAGTCCGATCTCAGCTAGCGCGGACTACATCAAACGCAACGCACACCCGCAATTCGTCGACATGAGTCGGTGCGGTTGCGTGCGGAATCCATGAGGGGAAGAGGACTAAGCGTCCAGGAAGTGCGGGAATGGCCCGGATACCCCACGGCGGATCGATATTTATCGCCCCAAGCAACAGCGCGCCGTCATGAGTACCGTCGGGTATTTTCGGAACTGATGCATAATAGGTACCGCTCAGCCAGCCCTTGTCGTGGAAGTGTGGCAACTGTCGCCCTGAGGCGGTGTAAGCTACCGCCCATGCGCTGAGAAAGGCCTCCGTGGGACGGAGGGTTACGAATGGGTCACCGCCTTCGAGACGCCCGACATAATCGTCAACTGCCTTCCGGACTTGCGACAGGAGAACTCGTACGGCCGGGGAATCCGGTTGCTCCAGATACTCCGTGTGATAAGCATTACGGCAGGTGAAGCCAGGCGGGTCTGGCAGGAGCGTTGGGTTCCGAAGAATCTCTGCCAGAATTTCCTGACGGAAGCCTTCCTCATCCGGAAACTCGGGCGGCTGCGGGAGATCACCCACCCAAACGAACGTTTCGAGATCCATGCTGGCGGCCGCTTCCTGAAGACCAATTCTTGCCATAGCGAGGGATCGGTAGTAACGGGCGGCTGTGTGGGACGGAGAGATGCCCAGCTTCGAATCACACATAATGAGCAGCTCCTGCCATGCGTCGTTCTTCATAGCCAGTCGAGCCCGACACGCAAAGAGCGCGGGATTTAAAGGATCGCAGATAGCGATCTCGTCAGCCAAGCCAGCTGCGTCGTCCAGTCTGGAGGCCGCAACCAGCGACTCAAACCATTGGATTCTGGCGGCCTGGTTGTCGGGGTGCCGACGCGAATATCCTTCAAGCATCTCCAGCGCCGGCCCATAATTGTGCGTTCGGACATAGGCCGACGCTAGTTGCAGCGGCACCTCCGCGTTATCCGGTTGCAGACGGATCGCCTCGGATAAGCTGAAGATCGCCTCACTGCAAGCTCCCACTTTGAGTTGGGCCTCACCGAGACGCTGCCAAGCCAAGGCACTTGATGGTTGACGCTCGATCGCTCGTTGCGCCAATTGGATGACCGCCAGTAACGTCGTCTTTTTGGCGGGCGAAGGCCATTTCATCATCTCTTGTATTGTAGCCCCACTGGCACTGGAATCGCGCAGAACCGGTTGCTTAGTGGAGATAGCCCTGAGAACCGAAACAGACGTCGGTTAGATTCATCGTCGCAATGGGACGGCGCCACAATGTAAAAAGTTTGGAGGTCCCGGCTTGCAATTCGCATCTTCGCATCTGCTGGACCATGAGTCAAAAGGGACCGGCATGGTTGCAGCGGTAGTGAAATGGGGGAATCATGACGGCGGGATGGTCGTTAACTGCTCGTGGTGACGATTCAGTCTTTCTTAGAGTCCACAGAACCGTCTCACCCTCCCCGCATGCGAACATTGCGCTCTAAAGATACCCATGAACGGACCCGGCGTGCTACCGTAATCGAGAGAGTCGGCGAATGACAAATGAGGCTTTGGGCAATATCGGTGTGCCTCTCGCCTGGCTGGCGGGACTCGATGACCTACCAGCACCGGGCGCGTTGCCGGGAGCGTTCGGGGATAGTTATTTATACCGATACAATCCGGTGTACCGCAGCATTCGCGATGCGGCCCTGAATCTCGGTTACGTGTTCTCTTCCGCAGATACACCCTTGTGGCGAGACTACCAGTCAATGAGTTTGCTGGTGCTCCATCGGATACTGACCGACAGGATTATCCCGTACAGTGACACGGCCACGACGGTGAGGCGGGTTCTGGAAGCTAACCCACGAACTTTCTTTTCACCTCGTTTTTTTGTCGCAAACCTGAAACCAAATCGTGCTTTTCACGAGTCGGCTCATTGTGTAGCACATTCGGTCCTGGACCGGATGTGCAAGGAATTACGCTCGGTTGAACCTTGTGATAGCCGGCGCTTCGTTCTCGAGTCAATATTCGCCGAATCCTTTGCAAATACCGTTGAATACCTCGGCTCTGCCCGTCGGCACATGCCCATTTCAGATGCGGTCTTTTACACACTGAACTCGTATTATTGGCCCGGCCGGAAACGAGCAAAACTAGTTAATGACACCGCCATCGAAGTAGGTGCTGAACGCCTTTTTGGGCTAGTGTTTTTCTCGTATTTTGAAGCCAACCTTACGGCTCAACCCATGACCGATTCGACATGTAATCGGATCGCCCAGGCGGCAGATTGCGTCTTGGGACAAATTCCTATAGCGAAGAAAATTGCGGCGACGTGTTTCACGCTGAATATCGGATTCAGGGAGAATGCGACGCCCGCGTACTTTGAATTCCACGGACGCGACAAGGAACTCCGGTGGTTGTCCGAGGCTGGGTGGCTGGATGCGGAAGAGAATCGCAGGTTTGCCAGAGCGCTGTGCCAGACTTTGTGGGAAGCAAGCGGGCGGGTTTAAAATCTCGGATCTGTCCTTTTATCGTTGCGCCATTCGCTATTGGGGCCGTTCTGGTCCACATAGTGGAAAAACACCTGCGCCGCCATGGAGCCGGTAAACGGCTCGCGCCAATGTGGTAGCCCACCTTTATACAGCAGCCCATCACCGACCCGCATGGCAGCGGCAAAAGCTCCACCTTCACCTTCAATAAACAGCGGCCAAGGCTGCCCACCGGAGAAGCCGACGCTCACCGACAGACTGATTTCACATGACGGGCGGTCGCGGTGCCGATTCAATACGTCCCCGTGTTTATAGATTCTAAAATACGAGTAGGTTGGGAAAACCCTGCAGCCACACCATTCTTCGATCGAAGGTACGAGTTTGCGGAGTACCGTTTCAATCAGAGGGTTGCCGTACGACGCGGGAGTGCCGGGCACCAGATTGTCGCTTCGGGTCAGACCATTCGCTGCGAGCTGCTGGATGTGCGCGCAAATAGAAGATGCGAGGTTGATTTCCAGAGCATTCGGGATTAGACAGTATCCCCTCCGGTGAAATGCCCCTGCTATCGTTTCGTCGTTGATGTCGTCCGGACAGATCGGCAAAGTCATAATTAAGCCGAGTATACTCAACCATCGCAAGGCTAAGGTCCTTTACCCTCCCACACCCGAGAGTTAACCGCGCAAGAACCGTCAAGGCGATAGTCCGCAAGGCAGCCGAACACCTCGCGAAGGCCAGCCAAAATAACTAAACTCCGCATCTCGCCGGCACAACGAACAGCGAATTGGATTCTTCCAAACTCGAAGAGCCGCGCTCGCCGCGCCCTTAAACGCAGCCAACGCCGCGAACCCAGACTTGGCTTAACTCCAGCGGCAGCCAATCGAAAACAAAGCGCGACTGGCTAGAGACCAAAAACGCCATCTGCCGTAATTTTATCAGCCACGAACTACACTTTAACACCGCACACATGAACGATTTCTTCCGAAATGCCCGTTGACAACCCGAACGATAAATGTTCGGCCTGTCAGTTCACTGGGACGACGTCAAAAGCAACACATATGCGACTTTCCTTCGAATATGTAGGCGCAGTGGAATGGGGAATCCACGAGGGGAAGAGTACTATCTGGCCTGGTGTCGCGGGAACGGCCCTGACCCCCCAAGGCGGATCGACAGCGCCATCTCCGGGGAGCGTGCCAAGAAGAAGAGCCCCATCCTTTGTTCCATCCTTGACCTTCGGTGCCGTGACATAATACGCTCCGCTTATCCAGCCCCTAGCATGGAAATGG
>CAIKAS010000153.1 GCA_903825445.1 uncultured Acidobacteriia bacterium | reverse complement strand
CGACGAAAGAGAGTCCGTACTGGTGGGCAAACTGGATGGCTTCAGCCTGAGTGAGGCCGATTTCGTCGGTGATGGCGCTGATGCTGGCCCTGGTGATTTTCGATTTGGCTGCGCTGAGAGGCGCTGCGGCGGCGAGGGCAGCGGCTCCTGCGAGGAAATGTCTCCGGGTGACGTGACTGGGAGAAGTGCGTGAACTGGTCATAATTGAGATGATAACTCCAGATGGATACGAACAAGTATGGGTTCCTGATCGATGCAGAAGCGGGACCCGGGATTCTGCACCAGGTGACGGGCGTGATTGCCGAGTATGAGGGTGATATCGGATCGGTCTCGATTGTGGAAAACACGGCAGCCGGATCGCGCGTTTACTTCGAGGTCACGATGGCGCGTTTTGAAGAAATGCTGGCACGGCTACGGGATCTGGCCGTGGTGCGGCGCGTGGACGTGGTCAAGAGCATGGAGAAGATCTACGGCAAGCGGATCATTATCATGGGCGGCGGCGCGCAGGTGAGCCAGGTGGCGATCGGGGCGATTGTGGAGGCGGACCGGCATAATATCCGTGGCGAGCATATTTCGGTGGATACGATTCCGCTGGTAGGCGAGCAGCAACTGGCCGATGCAGTGCGCGCCGTACCGAGGCTTTCGCGGGCGCGGGCGCTGGTGCTGGCGGGGTCGCTGATGGGCGGCGATATCGAGGCGGCGGTGCGGGAGGTTCGCGCGGGTGGTCTGCTCGTGATTAGCCTGAACATGGCGGGGAGTGTGCCGGATGCGGCGGATATTGTGGTGACGGATCCGGTGCAGGCGGGCGTGATGGCTGTGATGGCGGTGGCGGATACGGCGAAGTTTACGGTGGGGCGGCTGAATAAGCGGGTGTTTTAGGGGCGGAGTATGCGACGGGTTGGGCTATTCCTGTTTTTCGGCTTAAGCGCGTTCGGGCAGACGTCGCCTGTTCCGTACCTTGACTTTTATGGGCCGAGCTTCGAAAACAATATTGCCCTTGAATCATTCCCGGGGGCTTTTGCCTCAATTCGTAACGTCGATTTCAAGAATTTCGACTCTCTTAAGAATGGCCATTTGAACGGCCCGGGTAACAACACGTTGGATCTCGAAGCCGTTCACTATCTGACTGCGCGCCCCGAATCCGGCGGTGGGGCGGCACTTGTTCTTTATGAGTGGTTTAACGTCGGCGGCAGTTCGAGCTCTGGTGGCTCCGCAGTGGTCTTTACCGTATCGGGGGGTCACTTGCAATCTGTGCAGCGTGTGGAATGGGACACTCACTTTCAGGCGGGTCCGGCGACGGATTCGTTCGATCCGGTGACTAAGACCTTCGTCGTCCGTACCGCGCACTATATTCCTGGGGACGCTCACTGCTGCGTGTCTGCCATGGACGTGGTCACTCTGAAGTGGGATGGAGCACACTTTCTTCAAACCGACTTGAGAACCGAGCTATCGCAATACGGCAGGGAGCACGGTACAGTTCTGCCACAGAACCCCGTGAACGGTTCGCCTGCTCACTGACCTCGCAATCGGCATTTCGCCGATACCGAACTCTCATTCAATTTAAATCGCATTGTCATTTAAGCGCCCTACAATCGTCAACGTTACCCCCAGTACGACGAAAGAGGAAACGACAAACGACATGCGTTCACATTTATCGCTATTGATGGCGGAAGTACTGGTTGCAGGCACGCTGATCAGCCCGTTCAGCGCCAGCGCACAGACAACTACCACCGCCGCCGGCACGACGACGCCGATTCAGCACATTGTAGTGATCTTTCAGGAAAATGTTTCATTCGATCATTACTTCGCCACTTATCCGAATGCGACGAATCCGCAGGGGCAGCCTGTTTTTAAGGCTTTGGCGAACACGCCCGCGGTGAACGGGCTCAGTGGAGCGCTTGTCAGCAATAACCCGAATTTGAATCCGGCCAATGCGACTGGTGCGACCAATCCATTCCGGCTGGACCGTTCGCAGGCGGCGACGGCGGATCAGAATCACAACTACGGCCCGGAACAATCGGCGCTGCATAACGGGCTCGTCGATCTCTATCCATCGAACGTCGGTGTTGCTGGTACAGCACCCAGCGGCCAGTTGTTTACGACGGCCCTGCAGACCACAGGCGTCAACATGGGTTACTACGACGGCAATACGGTCACTGCCCTTTGGAATTACGCGCAAAAGTATGCAATGAGCGATAACTCCTACGACACGAACTTTGGGCCCTCGACACCGGGTGCCATTAATCTGGTCTCCGGGCAGACTAATGGCGTGATCAATAACCTGAATGGCACTGCATCTGTCACGTCCGATGGCTCAGGTGGCCTCTCAGATATCGGCGATGCGGACCCGGCCGGCGACGTCTGTTCCACTACGACGGGCGAAGTCTTCTCAATGAGTGGCACCAACGTCGGCAACCTGCTGAACACCGCGAATGTCACATGGGGATTCTACACGCAGGGATTCGATCTCACTGTGACCAATGCGAATGGAACGACGGGGTGCAAACGCAGCACGACATCGCTGGTGACCGCCACGAATAAGGCCGACTATATTCCTCACCATGAACCGTTTCAGTACTATAAATCGACGGCCAACCCGACACACGCGCGGCCAACTTCGGTAACGTCCGTGGGGCAAACCGATGCGGCGAATCATCAATACGATTTGCACGATTTCTATGATGCGGTGATGGCCGGAAACTACCCGGCAGTGAATTTTCTGAAGGCTCCAGGCTATCAGGATGGCCATGCCGGCTATTCCGACCCGCTCGACGAGCAGGCGTTTATCGTGAGCGTGGTCAACTTCCTGCAAGAGAACAGCGGCGACTGGCAGAATACGCTCGTTGTGATTGCCTATGACGATTCCGACGGGTGGTACGACCATGTGATGCCCCCGATCGTCAACCAGTCATCGAGCGCCGCGGATACGCTTTCGGGTGCCGGCCTCTGTGGAAGCACGGGCGCAAACAGTGCTCTTCCTGGCGTTAATGGCGTCACGCACGCACAGGGCCGTTGCGGTTACGGACCACGTATGCCCTTGCTCGTGATCTCTCCGTGGGCGAAGAGCAACTATGTGGACCACACGGTCACGGATCAGACTTCGATCATTCGATTCATCGAAGATAACTGGCTGGACTCGCAGCGCATCGGATCGGGATCATTCGACGCTCTTGCCAACTCCATTGCGAGCATGCTGAATTTCACCAAGCCTTCGGCGACCGGCACATATATTCTCAACCCGACCACGGGTGAGCCGGCGGTTGCCACTACAGCACGTTAACCACGATTGCTGCTTTTGTACGACCGGGATGGCGCGCCATGTTTGTCTGGCAGCCATTCCGGTATTTTTCATTGAAAGCGTTTACCTATCGACACGGTGTCCCTCCTCACACGACGAACGTTTCTAGCCGGCGCGGCGGCGCTATCGCTCCGCGCCGAGGCACCCGCCCTTGTTCCTGACAAGCTGACTAAGTTTGTAGACCCGCTGCCTATTCCGGCGGTCGCCAAGAGCGCGGGATTGCGCACGATGGCAGGCGGCGACACGCCTCGCGTGCCGTACTACCGCATTGGCATGAGTGAAATTGAAACTAAGATCCACCGGGATCTGCCGGCAACACGGATGTGGGGCTATGCGGGATCATCCCCCGGCCCGACGTTCGAAACCCGGAGCGGCGAAGGTCTGCAGGTCGAATGGGTCAACAATCTGCCAACCAGGCACATGTTTGAGGTCGACCATAATCTGCATGGCGCAGAGGCGGATAAGCCGGATGCGCGCGCAATCGTGCATGTACATGGCGCGAAGGCGCCTCCGGATAGTGATGGTTATCCGGAGGACTGGTACGTGCCGGGTAAATCGGCCACTTACTACTATCCAAATCAACAGGAAGCCGCGACGCTCTGGTATCACGATCACGCGATGGGGATTACGCGGCTCAATATTTACGCGGGACTATTTGGGATGTTCATCGTGCGTGACAACGTGGAAGATGCACTCCATCTTCCCAAAGGACGCTACGAGATTCCGCTGATTATCTGCGACCGGTCGCTTCGGCAGGATGGACAACTCGATTACATGGTGTCAGGCATTCCGGGGGCTCCGTGGGTACCGGAGGCGCCGGGAGAGGCGATTTTGGTCAACGGGAAACTGTTCCCCTATCTCGACGTGGAACCCCGCAAATACAGGTTCCGCGTACTGAATGGATCCAACAGCCGGTTCTTCCATTTGTCGCTTTCGAATGACCAGCCGTTCATGCAGATCGGAACGGATCAGGGGCTGCTGCCGGAGCCTGTCAGTGTGAAGAATATGATGATCGCACCTGGGGAGCGCGTGGATCTGGTTCTGGATTTTGCCAGTTACGCTGGCTCGCAAATCGTGATGAACTCGGACTCCTTCGTGCTGATGCAGTTCCGGGTGGGTTCGGAAAGAGTGACTGACACCAGTTCCCTGCCACGGAAGCTGCGGCCCGTTCCGAAAACGCTGGAGTCGGCGGCCGTTAAGACCCGTCGGCTCCGAATCATCGAAGATAAAATGCCGAACGGCGATTCCATGATGATGATGCTCGACGGCAAGCACTGGGATATGCCGGTAACGGAAAACCCGGTGATCGATACAACGGAGATCTGGGAGTTCGTGAATACCACGGAAGATTCACATCCGATTCATCTGCATTTGGTTCGCTTCCAGATACTCGACCGCCGGGCGTTCGATGAGTTGACCTACTACAGAACCGGACAGCTTCGTTATACGAGCAACCCGGAGCCACCTGAGCCGTTTGAGGCCGGCTGGAAAGATACGGTGCGGGCGCATTCGCTGATGGTGACGCGGATCATCGTGAGATTTGAGGGCTATGTGGGGCGCTACGTCTGGCATTGCCATCTTCTTGAGCACGAAGACAATGAGATGATGCGACCGTACGATGTATTGCCGAGGCAAGTTACAACGAAGTAACCGATTGTTTAACTTACCTTAGCGCAAGCGGCACGGGACATTCACATTCCTTCCCTACCCTGATGGGTAGAGATCACATGCCCACATTGCCGGTTGAACACGTTGGTACGTTTGAAGGCGCACAGGGATGGCTGGCGGGAACCCCGCTTCAGCCGCTGGCACCGGCCCTGGACAGGTGGTTCAGCGATAACCTGGAACGAGTGTATGCGCCAGTCCGTAACGCGCATCACGATTTCTTCCTACAACTACTGGCAAGCCTGAACCTTCGTTACGAGTGCACTCCGGCAGACCTGAAGCGTATTCCCGCGAAAGGCCCGGTCATCGTAGTGGCGAACCATCCGATGGGCCTCGCAGACGGCGTGATTATGGGCGCGCTTCTCGAAAGTGTGCGCCCGGACATTCGGTTCATGGCTAATTCCCTGCTCATGAACGTTCCTCAGCTTCGCAAATACGTAATTCCGGTAGATCCGTTCGGTGGCGTGGAGGCGACTAAGTTCAACCGCGCCGGTCTGCGTAAAGCCATCGAATGGCTGCGGGGAGGTGGTTTGCTGGTGGTGTTTCCGGCAGGCGAAGTCGCGGCGATGCGGCTGCCAGAGGGGGTGGCGGAACCGGAGTGGAACGAAAACGTGATCCGGCTTATCCAGCGTCTGGAAGTGCCTGCAGTGCCGGTCTTCATACATGGCGGTAACAGCGCGGCCTTTCACGCCGCGGGCCTGCTGAATCCATATCTGCGCACCATGATGCTGCCGGGTGAATTGCTCAACAAGAAGGGTGCCCGGATTCGCGTTTCCGTGGGAAGCGCGATAGCACCGGGACGATTTTCAAAGGTCGCAAGTGTGCGCGCCGCGACCGACTATCTACGGGCACGCACCTACATGCTGGGTACACGGGATGGTGCGGAATCGAGCTTACAAGCGTTCCAGCTACCAGCATTCCCGTTTACAATACGGGGGGCAGTTGACGAACCCGTCGCGGACGCGCAACACCCCGATGACATCGAACGGGAACTGCGTGCACTTCCGGCAAACCAGACGCTCTCCATTCATAACGAGTACACGGTTTGTTTTGCGTCGGCATCGCAGATTCCGCTGGCGTTGCTGGAACTCGGGCGGCTGCGCGAGATGACTTTTCGCAAGGTGGGCGAAGGAACGGGGCGCGCGCGGGATCTGGACCGCTTCGATTCACACTACGATCACCTGATGGTGTGGAATGGCGAGAAGCGCCAACTGGTGGGCGCGTATCGCATCGCGAAGACGGATCTGATTATCGACAAACACGGCACGCGGGGACTCTACACGAGTACGTTGTTCCGACTCCGGCGCGATTTCTACGATCGCGTCCAACCGGGGCTGGAGCTAGGTCGTTCCTTCGTGAGGCCGGAGTATCAGAAGGGATATTTACCGCTGCTGCTTTTATGGAAGGGTCTGGGCCATTATGTCGCCGCGTTTCCGCGATACAAGATTCTGTTTGGACCGGTGAGCATCAGTAAGGAATACTGTGCCTCATCACAGGATCTAATGGTGAACTTCCTGAGAACCCGGCACGGCGACCAGCTAATGAACGGTTTCGTGCGGCCGCGTAAACGTTTTCGGGGCCGCAAGGCGACAGGGTGCGATCCACGGAACTTCAGCTCTCTGCTGACCGATCTGGACGAGCTTTCCACCGTGGTGGCGGACCTTGAATCGGACCACAAAGGTATACCGGTGCTGCTACAGCAGTATCTGCAACTTGGCGGAAAGATTTTGGAATTCAGTGTGGACCGCAAGTTCTCTAACGTGCTGGATGGCCTGATCGTGGTCGATCTTGCGAATGCGAAACGCCGTCAGCTGGACCGTTACATGGGCAAGGAGAATGCCGGGAAATTCCTCGCCCTACACGGCGTGGAAGACGTCTGAGTCCGGCTGGTATTAACGTTGCTGTTACTTTGACGACGTAAACTCAGAGGTAGCGCATGCGTACCTACCGAGTTCTTCCTTTGATTACGAGCCTGGCCTTAGTTCCGATGGCCTGGGCGGCGGACCCCGTACAGCTTCCCAACGGACTGGCTATTACACCGACTGCGACGCCACATTCCGTCATGATGCCGTTGAATCCGCATCTGGATGGCAAACCGGATTACGGCCTGTCGCAGCCGGTTTCGACCGCCGTAAGCCCGGACGGCAAACTACTGCTCGTGCTCACAAGCGGGTACAACAAAGAACGCGGCGTCAGAGGTGGACAAACCAGCGAATTCGTTCTGATTTATGACGCGAGCGTTTTTCCGGTGAAGTTTTTGCAAGCGCTCCCGCTACCCAACACTTTCTGCGGCATGGCCTGGAATCCGAATGGTAACGAGTTTTATGTATCGGGCGGCGTCGACGATAAGGTCTACATTTTCGTCCACAACGACGATAATACGTTTTCCCGGCATGCGTCGGTGTCATTGGGACACGCGCATGGAAAAGGCTTGCTATCGGATGTTCCGGAACACGAAGGGGCGCAACCGCCGAAGCCGATGGCCGGGGGCATTGGGGTCAACCGATCGGGGACAACTGCGCTGGTGGCCAACTTCTATAACGATTCGGTCAGTGTCATCGATCTGAAGGCGCGGCGGCTTACGGGGGAACTCGACCTTCGCCCAGGAGCGTCCGACAAGTCGAAAACCGGGGTTGGTGGCGGCGAATATCCCTATTGGCTCGCGATCCGTGGCGACGATACCGCGTGGGTGTCAAGCCCTCGCGACCGCGAGATTGTCGTGCTGCGTTTCGCGCCGACTCTTGCGGTTCAGTCGCGCATTCCGGTCTCAGGCCAGCCCAATCGCATTTTGCTGAACAAGGCAGGAACGCGCCTGTACGCGGCCGTCGACAACGCGGATGCCATTTCGGTGATAGACACAGCATCGAATAAAGTGGTCCAGGAACTTAACGTGGTTGCGCCCGCCGGCATGCTGGCGAATCGTAACCTGCCGCGCGGAGCGAACCCGAACAGTCTGGCGCTGTCGCCGGACGAACATTCCCTCTATGTGACCGATGGCGGGACGAGCGCCGTGGCCGTCATCGAGTTAGATGCGGCGGGCGCCGGGCGGGTGCGGGGCCTGATACCGACGGGATGGTATCCCAACGCTGTTGCAGCCAGCGCGGATGGCAAATATCTGTATATCGCAAACTCGAAGAGCGTACCGGGGCCGAACGCGGGCGATTGCCGCGGAGACGTGAAAGCACCTGGTGTGCCGGATTGCACCCGGAAGCCGGGGAGCTACGTATACGAGCTTGAAAAAGGGAGCCTGTTGGCGCTTCCGGTACCGGGTCCGACAGAGCTCGATGCACTCACGCGGCGGGTGTCAGAGAACAATCATTTCGACCGTGTGCGGACCAGCGCAGCCACTGATCCGGTGCTGGCTGCGATGCGGAGCCACATAAAGCACGTCATCTATATAGTCAAGGAAAACCGCACGTACGATCAGGTGCTGGGCGATTTGGAAGTGGGCGACGGCGACCCGTCTCTGGCCGAGTTTCCCGAAGTATTGTCGCCCAATCATCATGCGCTGGCGCGGAATTTCGTAACACTGGATAACTTTCTCGATTCAGGGGAAGTCAGCGGCGTTGGCTGGAACTGGAGCGTGGCGGCGCGCACTACCGACTACACGGAAAAGACGGTTCCCGTGGAGTATGCGAGCCGCGGACTGTCGTATGACTGGGAAGGCATCAATCGCGGGATCAACGTGGGAATTGGAACCCTGCCAGAACGCATGAAGGCCCAGCCGTTACTGGGGTCAAACCCTGACCCGGATCTTCTGCCTGGAGCCGTCGACGTAGCGGCACCCGACTCCGACGCTGGTGATGCAGGCACGGGATACGTTTGGGACGAAGCTCTTCGGGCGGGGCTAACGGTGCGCAATTACGGTTTCTTCTGCGATCTTTCGCGCTATGAGAACCCCAAGACGAACGCTGGCCTGCTACCCATTTCGCAAGCGCCGTTCGCTGAAGGAAAACTACAGGCAGTCTCCACGAACAAGTCACTGATGACGCTGACGGATCCGTACTTCCGCAGCTTTGATCAGAACGCACCCGATTACTATCGTTTCAAAGAATGGGAACGCGAGTTCGATGCGGCCGTGCAGAGCGGAACGCTGCCGAATCTCACGCTGTTGCGCCTTGCACACGATCATTTCGGCAGTTTCGGCACCGCGGAGGATGGCATTAATACGCCGGCGCTGCAATTCGCCGATAACGATTACGCGATCGGAATGGTAATGGAGAAGCTTTCAAAGAGCCCCTTTGCCAGAGACACGCTGGTTTTTGTTGTGGAAGACGATGCGCAGGATGGACCCGACCATGTGGACGCGCACCGCAGTATCGCGTACGTAGTGGGGCCTTACGTGAAGCAGAACGCCGTGATCTCGGAACGCTATACGACTGTGAGTATGGTGCACACGATTGAGGCCATACTCGGCGTCTCGCCAAGCAGCATTTACTCGGCGGCTTCGGTTCCGATGTCGGAGGTATTCGATGTCAATCAGGCGTCGTGGACTTATACTGCCAAGGTGCCGTCAATTCTGCGCACATCGAAGCTGCCTTTACCTGCTTCAACGGCCTCAAACAGGGTGGATCTGCCAACATTGGCCCGGGATACGCACGACGTGAAATACTGGCAACGCCGCCTCGGCGACATGGATTATGACGTGGAAGACAAACTGGACGTCACCCGGTTTAACCGCGAGCTCTGGAAAGGCATGATGGGCAACCGCGCTTACCCGGATGTTCGCACCGGCCAGAATCTTCGGGATGGCCGAGAGGCATTGCTGGCCGCGCAAAAACAATAGCCCTTCAGCCAACCGTTAGTCAAAACCCGAAATCGACCTTGCGCAAAGCATCCTCGTATGCCTGTCGCGCTTCTTTCGCCTTGCCGCGCGCTTCCTCGTCGTCGAAGCCGGCGTGTTCCCATATATCCACAGCGGGTACCGAGTGATCTTCTGTGGCCAGGTTTTCTTCGGCGCGAATCGCCTGGATCCACACCTCCACCGCGTCCTTGTAAGCCTGGCGCAGCTGATCGAGTTCTGCCGTATCCATGTATTTGATCCTCTCCGCTGCTTAAATGAACTTCCTGAATACCCAAAACAACGATCCCGACAAGAGCATCGCTGCGGGAAGCGTCAATATCCAAGCCAGGGCCAGACTCCTGACGGTAGACATCTGAATGCCCGACCGGTTTGCCGCCATCGTCCCCGCGATACCGGACGACAACACATGGGTCGTGCTCACGGGCAGACCCAGCGTATCCGCTGTCATAATCGTCGCCATTGCAGTGATTTCCGCCGCCGCACCTTGCGCGTACGTCAGGTGATCTTTGCCAATCTTCTCACCCACCGTCACCACAATCCGCTTCCAGCCAATCATCGTTCCCAGCCCAAGCGCCAGCGCCACGGCCACCTTCACCCAGGTGGGGATGAACTTCGTTGCCAGGTCGATGTGCGTCTTGTAGTTCGCCAGCACCTTCTTGTCGTCATCACTAAATATCGCCTTGCCCGACTTTTGTACCAGGCGCAGAGTCTCACTCACGACGTACATCTCGTTGCGAAGATTGCCCATTCGCTCGGTTGGGACGAGTTTCAGCAGCTTGAACGACTTCACTTCATTGCCGATTTCATTGATCTCCTGCCGCAGCGCGAGCATCGTTCCCGGCTTGAACTCCTTCGTGCGAATATAATCCGTCAGTTCGTCGCGCGGGGCCGCCACCACGGCGTTCTGGTCCACATACTTTGTGACCACCTGCTCAGTCTGCTGCGACGATGCGAGGAAGTCCGCTGTCTGAGACGGCGACACCGCATGATTCAAGGCATAAGCGGTCGGCACTGTACCCACCAGGATCAGCATGATCAGGCCCATACCCTTCTGCCCGTCGTTCGAACCGTGCGCGAAGCTGACCCCCGTGCAGGTGCCGACCAGCAGCGCGCGAATCCAGAACGGCGGCGGCTCGGTTCCTGCGGGAGCTTCATACAGGCGCTTGTCCTTGATAAGCAGCTTGCATGCCAGTAACAGTATCGCCGCCACGCCGAAGCCAATCAGTGGCGAGATCAACAGGGTTTTGCCGACGTTCATGGCCTGGCCCCAATCCACACCACTCGTCCCGGCTTTGGGGTTCATCAGCTGGTTGGCAATGCCCACACCGATGATGGAACCCACCATCGTGTGCGAACTGGAGGCAGGCAGGCCGAGGTACCAAGTGCCGACGTTCCAGATGATGGCTGCGATCAGCAGGGCGAAGACCATGGCGAAACCGGCGCCGCTCGAAACCTGAAGAATCAGTTCCACCGGCAGCAGCGAGATGATGCCAAACGCCACCGCACCGGAAGAACTGAGTACGCCGATGAAGTTCCACATACCGGACCAGACCACGGCAATGTGCGGCTCCATGGAATGCGTGTAAATAACGGTGGCCACCGCATTGGCGGTGTCGTGGAATCCGTTGACGAACTCGAAACCCAGCGCGGTGAACAGCGCAACGCCAAGGAGGATAAAGGGAGCAGCCGAGGTGACGTGCAGGCTTCCAAGATCCTGGCCCATCGCCAAAACCGTGTAAATCAAGCCAGCGATCAGGGCTACGCCGAAGATTGCCATCCCGATCACGCCGGGATTACGGGAAAGCTTTTGTTCTATTGCTGGTGCTGCCGCTGACGCCATTTCCATCCTCCAGGAGTGGAGTGTAGCGGCTGATTGTGAATGTGGATTTACAGAACCATTACAGTACAGTGTGCGGGCTCTAGGAGCGGCACGGCGAAAAAACCGACCAGAATCACGGCCGAGGTATGCGTTATTAGAACCGCCCCACCGACGATATGCTTTGCAGTGGCTATCCACTCCCACCCGGGAACGCCACCACAGCCGGTGATGGCCACGCCCACAGTGTGGAATCCAGCCAGGATCTGGGTGAAATTACAATAGCGGGAATCACAGTGGAAGGTAAGCTGTAGACATTTAGGACGGCCGCGGGCGCCATTGGCAACGATCGGGAGCTGACAAACTTGAGCAGGGAAGAACCCGATCAGTCGCTATTCGACACCCCGTCAGACTACATCGTGATGGACGATCATGCGCCAGTAACCATCGACATGACGCATCGGTGACAGCTCACGCGTGCGCCGACACTTCCTTCTGATTCAGAGCCAGTTGCAGACGCAGCCAGGCATTCCATTCAGGCAAGCCGTTGCCTGAGGTGCATGACGTTTCGAAAATCTCGATATTCGGGTTGATGCGCCGGGCGTTGTCGCGTGCAGTCTGCATATCGAAAGGGACGTAGGGCAGCAGATCGACCTTGTTCAGAATCATGACCTTCGATTTGAAGAACGCGCCGGGATATTTCAGTGGCTTGTCTTCGCCTTCAGTCACGGACAGAAGTACGATCTTGCGCTCTTCGCCGAGATCGTAACTGGTGGGGCAGACGAGATTGCCGACGTTTTCGATTAGCAACAGATCGAAACGTTGGCCAGCCCATGCGGCTAAGGCCTTGTTGATCATACGCGCATCCAGGTGGCACGCCCCTGCCGTGGTGATTTGCTGCACAGGAAAGCCGACGCGGGCAAGACGCCGAGCATCGTTATCGGTCTGCACGTCACCGGTCAGCACCGCAACCCGGGTATCCTGCGGCAGCGCCTCCAGCGTGCGTTCCAGAAACAGAGTCTTCCCAGAACCGGGCGAACTGATGAAATTGAAGACAAGGGTATTCTCTTCAGCGAAGCGCTGGCGGAGTTCGGCGGCGACTCTGTCATTCTCGTTCAACACCTTTTTCTCAACTGCGACGCGTTCCATTCATTCCTCCAGTTCCACAAATGCGATATCCAGTTCGGTGCCGCCTATCGCGGTGGTAAAGTCACTGCCACATTGCGGGCAGCGGGTTTCGTAGTTCCGCACTGCGAATTCTTCGCTGCATCGCCCGCAGCGGTTGCGGCGCTCGCGATAGTCGATAGAAAGCAGCAACCCGGCGAGATCTGTACCTGTCACCAGGGCCTCAAAGCAGAATTGCAACGATTCCCGGTCCACGCCGGACCATTCACCCACCCGTACACCGACACGAGATGGGTGCGACCCGGGGTACCTCCCTGCTTCTACCCTGACAGCATCCAGCACCGAACTCGCGATTCCCATTTCGTGCATGGCAACCTCAGCAGATGCGCGGCAACTGATCACCGGAGAGCATATCGACAATTCGCGTGGTGCCGAATACGGTTCGTATCGTGACCAACCCCGGATGTTTCGCCCGCACGGTGCCGATCAACCGGGCGTCGGCGCCCAACGGATGTGACAGCATGGCGGCGAGGACTGCGTCTGCCGCTTCCGGCGCGACAATAGCGACCAGCTTCCCTTCGTTGGCGACATACAACGGGTCCAGGCCAAGCATTTCGCACGCACCACGCACTTCTTCCCGAATTGGAATGGCAGTCTCGGTCAATTCGATACCCACGCCAGCGCTGGCTGCGATCTCATTCAGGGAACTGGCGAGACCGCCGCGCGTGGGGTCACGCATGCAGCGGATGGCGGAGAGTGAGGTTCCCGCCGTCGCATCGAGCATGGTTCGAACAAGTGTATGGAGCGGGGCGGAATCGCTGACGATCGACGTATCGAAGCCGATGCCTTCGCGTTCAGAGAGAATAGCCATGCCGTGGTCGCCCAGCATGCCCGAAACGATCACCCGGTCGCCAGGGCTCGCGTTGGCAGCGGAGAGATTGACGCCTTTTCGCACCAGACCGATGCCAGTCGTGTTGATGAAAATACCGTCTCCACAGCCTTTCTCGACAACTTTGGTGTCGCCCGTAACGATCTCGGCGCCCGACGCCTGCGCTGCGTGCGCCATGGAAGCGGCAACTCTGCGCAGCACGTCCATATCGAGACCTTCTTCGAGAATGAACCCGGCACTCAGGTAGAGCGGTTCGGCACCGCCCATAGCAAGATCGTTAACCGTACCGTGGACGGCCAGCGAACCGATATCGCCGCCGGGAAAGAACAGAGGCTTGACGACAAACGTGTCGGTCGTAAATGCCAGCCGGGTTCCGCTGATCTCGAATACGGCCTGGTCGTCCATCCGGGCCAACACAGGGCTCTGGAAGGCCCGGAAGAAAATGTCGCTCAGCAGGGCGGCGCTAAGTTTTCCGCCCGACCCGTGACCCAGCAGAATGCGGTCGGTCAGCTGAAGCGGAATGGGGCAGGAAAGGCTGAAAGTGGTAGCCATATTTACACCGTCACTAAATCGTCATGCCGCCGATAGCGATAATAAGCCGCACAGGCGCCTTCGCTCGAAACCATCGGCGCGCCCATGGGCTTCTCCGGCGTGCAGCGGGTTCCGAAGACAGGGCAATCGACAGGCTTCCGGATACCCTGCAGAACTAAAGCCGCGATGCACTCGGGCGGCTCTTCGGCGTGCGTATCGGAGACGCCGAATATCTTTTCAGCGTCGAACGCAGCATACTCGGGGCGCAGGCGGTAGCCGGACTGCAGGATGTTGCCGATGCCTCGCCACTTGCGGTCCGCGACTTCGAACACTTCCAGCATTCTCAGACGCGCCGCTTCATTGCCTTCTCTGGTCACGCTGCGGG
>CAIKAS010000152.1 GCA_903825445.1 uncultured Acidobacteriia bacterium | reverse complement strand
TGGCCTTCAATACGGTTTCGAAATCGCGTCGCACCATCCATTCTCGCGTCCCAGCCGGTTCCGCCAAACCCATCTGCTGCAGCACGAGCAACCGTGAATCGATGTGTTGCTCTCGTTCGCGGCCAGCGTTTTCTCCGGAGCGCCGGACAATGAAATGCTCCGCGGAATCCGCTGCCTCGACCGAGTTCGGCCGGCTGATCGCCCGGTCCAGCGATGTAAATCGGCGCTCCTGAATTTCGCGGCGTTCCGAAGCCGCCGCGTCCAGGTAGTTACGATGTCCCAGTTGCCGGGTGCAGAGATCCTCCGCGATGGCCCGGATACCGTGGCGAACGTAATCGCGGGGCAGTTCCAGCGCGGACTTGTCCTCTCGGACGCCACGCAAGGCAATATGAACATGAGGATGCTCGGTATTGAAGTGCTTGACCGCCACCCACTCCAGCTTCGTTCCGAGATCCTTCTCCATCCGGTCCATCAGATCGCCGGTAAGCCGGTCAAGGTCGACCCGCTCGCCGAACTCCGGCGACACAATCAGCTTCCACATTCTCGGGTCGCCCTCGCTCTGCCAGCGCGCCAACTCCCTCGCTGGTTCGGCAGGCCCATTCCCGCGGTCCATACCTCCGCTCATGACGTGGTCCTGAGCCGGGCCGCCCGCACTCTCGCGCGCAATGTAGCGCCCGTGAGCTTTCCATTGGCCGGCTGTTTTGTTGGCCGAGTACATCGTGCGGACAGCACAGCGTTGGTTGAACTGCCGACGCGCGCCGCCGGAGCCGCCTTTCGGTGCTGCCTTCCACCGGCGTGAAGTCCCGAAATAGCGGAGCACGGTCCGCAAAGCCGTGGACCAGGCGCGTGCCTCGCTTTTCCCACCGGAGTGTGGGCGGTTGGGTCGAATGCGGAACCCGGCTTCGTCGTCAGCTTTCTTCGCCACGCTTCACCAGCTCCGTCATCGCTGCCTGAGAGTCACCGGCCATTCCCGCGCCCACGCTCTTCAGAAAGCGGTCGTAACGGGCTTTCCCGCGGGCGATGGCCTGATCGTAGGCGTCCCTCGGCGGTTCCGCAATGCAGGTCAGTAAAGTCTTTACAAGCGAATCGACAAACGCAAACAGAGCCTGCTGCCCGAGTTTGACGCCCCGGATCTCGCGGGCCAGGCGGTCGAGACTCGCGGCAATCCGTTCCTCAGACGCGTCAACGCCGCTCTCACGCCCCGCCAACTCCCGTTCGATGGCTGCCCGCATGAACGCGGTCGGGCTGGAGAAGCCGCCGTCCGTAGCGGCGCGCTCGATGCGCCCGATCAGCAGTTGATCGATTCTCAGTCCGCGACACACTGTCTTTCCCTTCGCCGAGGTCTTCACAGTCTGTACGTCCCCGCGAGTCGGGCGCGTGA
Organism: uncultured Acidobacteriia bacterium; assembly: GCA_903825445.1. Lineage (GTDB taxonomy): Bacteria > Acidobacteriota > Terriglobia > Bryobacterales > Bryobacteraceae > BOG-234. The sequence goes on along the minus strand of CAIKAS010000152.1, from coordinate 530 downwards.
CAAGGGCGTGCACGAACGTGCACATATCGAAGCGAATCGTGCCCGCCGCAACTGCCTCCCGCAATAGAACTTAAGCCGAAATGCAGCCCAAACCGTGCAACAACCCTTTATGTTCCACTACCGGTCTTTTGGGGCGGTATGGTCGCCGCTGCCAGCGTCGCACCGGAAAGAAAGTGGTAATGAAGTGGAAACATTCTGAAAACCGATGCGGCCCGGGGCCGGAACGTAGAAACTTTCCGAAACTTTGCGTATAAATCGTGAAAGCTCTGTCACGCCCCACCTTTTTCGCGGCCTACGGAATAGAGGCCGCTTGGATCAAACGCCGAAGGAAAAACTGGACCTCACCCGGCTCCGCGCCCGCCTGGGGGAGAAACCACGCACGAAGACGGGGCAAATCCGGCAGGCGTGGCCGCATATCAAGGACCTGTTCGACGCGGGGCACACCCTGAAAGACATTCATGTGTGGCTGAACGAAGCCGGAATCGAGATCGGCTATGCGCGGCTGTCGACTTACCTTGGCCAGCTGAGGC
>CAIKAS010000151.1 GCA_903825445.1 uncultured Acidobacteriia bacterium | reverse complement strand
GCAGCAGTTGGTAGCAGCTATCTTCGTCGGGAAACCACGTTTGAAAGTCGAGCAGGGACAACTGTTTCGCCATGGCCGTGAGCGTAGCTCGACCTCCTGGACCGATCAAGCCGCCTTATGGGTCAACATGACAAGCCGCTGCCGCACATGATAAAAAAGAATCGCGCCCGGAGATGGGTCGCTAATGCCGTAACTTTAATTGTGTCAATATTTCTGTCTATGGCGATGATGGAGGGCTATATCCGACTGACGCAGCCGATTTCTGTCTCATATGTATATTCGCCACTGTATGACTACCGCATGAAATCGAACATGGATTTTCGCTTCAAAACGGCGGAGTTCGACACCAGGGTTACAACCGATGCATTCGGCCTACGCGGCCACGACGCTGACTCCAGGCGTCCCTGCAGAGTTATGATGTTGGGTGATTCATTTGTCTTCGGTCACGGCGTCAACGATGACGAAACCTTTTCCCACCTCTTGCAGGAGAGGCTCGATGTTGCCTTTCCCGGGATGTACTCGGTGATCAATGCTGGCGTAAATGGATATGACACAATTCGAGAGGGGGGGCTATATCAGGAATTGGCAGATGTCTTCCATCCAGACTTGACGCTTGTTAACTTTGTTGCGAATGATCCACTTAGCAATAGTGGGGAGTACGTGTTTTCTCCTACAGCAATTAGCCTATTGCGGTTTATTCCTTTTTCTGGTGTCGCGTCTCTTCTTGAGTACGCCTTTCGGAGCCCGACCGACCTTCTTCACAATTTGGGTCTAATGGAAGGGAGTACGGGGGCTGCTCATTTTGCCTGCCTCAATGTGGGGGCTTGTCAGAAGGCATGGCAGGCCACTGGCGCCGCCTTGGCGCGGATTGGAGTTTCGGCACAGAGATACGGCTCACGGATGATCGTGGTCAATCTCCCTTTGAGCCAGCAATTGCCGGGGGAGATCCCGCCCTTCCCGGCGGATGGGGCGGTCGCGGGGCAGTGGCTGAGCGCCTTCAGCGGCGAGATCGGCGCCTATTTCATCGACCTGAGGCAGGCCAAGGAATTGACCCCCAATCATTATTACCGTCATGATGGCCATATGCGGGCGATCGGCCATGAGGTTGTTGCCGAGAGACTGTTTAATCCGGTCGTCGAGTTAACGGGCGCATGCCGGAATGAGCGGAAACATCCGGACATTGGAAAATAAGGTTAATCTGAAAATGGCCTCCAGTGGCGACCGAAGCTTCGCACCGCACCCGGAACCGGTTCGCTCAATGAGAATCGCATTCAATCGTCCGACGGTCACCCATGACGAACTCGCGTATATCCGCGAGGCGTTGGATTTGGCGCACATTTCCGGCGATGGCAGTTTCACTAAGCGTTGCCATGCGTGGATTGAGCAGAGACTGGGAGTCCCTCGGGCACTTTTGACTCATTCGGGAACCGCTGCTCTCGATATGGCAGCGATACTGGGGGGGCTGGAGCCTGGCGACGAGGTGATCATGCCGTCGTACACCTTCGTTTCCACCGCCAATGCGGCGGTGCTTCGCGGGGCCGTGCCGGTATTTGTCGATATTCGCCATGATACCCTCAACCTGGATGAATCTCTCGTCGAATCGGCGATTACGCCGCGGACGCGGGCAATCTTCGTCGTGCATTACGCCGGAGTAGCCTGCGAAATGGACGTCATTCTCGCCATTGCGGCGCGCCACTCGCCGCCGACAATTATCTTGGCCGGTTGAGCGACAACTATGATGGCCGGTATGATTGCCCGCTGGGGCCGGACGTAAGGAGGGGCGGAGCCCCGACTGGAG
>CAIKAS010000150.1 GCA_903825445.1 uncultured Acidobacteriia bacterium | reverse complement strand
CTCCTGCCCATGCAGCGTTCGGATTTCGTCGGTCTCTTCAAGGCGATGGACGGCTTCCCCGTCGTCATCCGCACTCTCGACCCGCCACTCCACGAGTTCCTGCCGAAGCGCGAGAACCTGATGGTCGATAACGCCGTCCTCCCGTATGCCGATGCCAGGTTGAAGAAGGAAATCTCCGAGCGCTACAGCATCCCGGTCAAAGATCTCAAGAAAGTTCTGCCGGAGTTGCTCGCCCGCGTCGAAGAGCTTCACGAATTCAACCCGATGCTCGGCCACCGCGGCTGCCGTCTCGGTGTAACCTACCCGGAAATCACCGAAATGCAGGCCCGCGCCATCTTCGAGGCCGCCGTTCAGGTGGCAAAGAAGGGCATCAAGGTCATCCCCGAAGTGATGATCCCGCTGATTGGTTCGGTGGAAGAACTGAAGAACCAGAAGGACATCGTCGTCCGCGTTGCCGAAGAAGTCTTCGCCAAGTCGGGCACGAGCGTTCACTATATGGTCGGCACCATGATCGAAATTCCGCGCGCCGCTCTCACTGCGGATCGCGTTGCGAAGGAGGCCGAGTTCTTCTCCTTCGGCACCAACGATCTGACACAGACCACGATGGGCCTGTCCCGCGACGATTATACGAAGTTCCAGAAGGACTACGAAGAAGCCAAGATCTTCAAGGCCGACCCGTTCGCGGTGCTCGATCAGGAAGGCGTTGGCAAGCTCGTGAAGCTGGCCGTCGACGCCGGACGCAAGTCGCGCCCGGATCTCGAAGTCGGCATCTGCGGCGAGCACGGCGGTGAGCCGAGTTCGGTGAAGTTCTGCCAGCGTGTCGGCATGGACTACGTTTCCTGCTCTCCGTACCGCGTGCCGATCGCGCGCCTCGCGGCCGCGCAGGGTGCGATTGAAGCGGCCAACGGCGGCGCGAAGGGTGAATCTTCGCGCACCGCGTAACACCGCATCGAATCGGAATAATGAAAAAAAGCGGCGCGAAAGCGCCGCTTTTTTCATGCAAACGCCCGCCAGTGGCGCTTCACACAAAAAAACATCGCAAAAGGCCTGTTTTTCGCATGTTTTCTCTTTACTTCACGCTTCAGGTTCCGTATCATGAAATCGACGCGCGAATTACGAGTTGCTCGGGAGCCCTGTAAACACAGGCGATTTTGCAAGATTGGAAGCCGGGATTAGTTTTCGCACACTATTTCAAATCGGGAGGTTGAATGGCTACAACAAAGAGAATGACCCAGACCCAGTTGGTACGTACGCTGGCTGAAAAAGGTGAGTTGACGAACAAGCAGGCCCGCGGCGTGCTGGATGGCCTGGCGGAACTGGCAATCAGTGAAGTGAAAAAGAATGGTCTCTTCGTGCTGCCCGGCATTGGCCGGCTGGTGCGTGTGGATCGCAAGGCCCGCCTGGGTCGCAATCCCGCGACCGGCGAATCGATCAAGATTGCAGCCAAGAAGGTTGTGAAGTTCCGCGTCGCGAAGTCGGCGAAGGACGCGATCGTTCCGCCCAAGGTGAAGAAGTAAGTAGTCTGGTTCGCGAAAGAAAACTAAAACCCCCGCAAGCGCTATAAGGTCGCTTGCGGGGGTTTATTTTTGGGAAACTCTCTGATTCCGGAGCCGCTCACCGCCCATCTTGCCGGCGGCTATGTGAAACCAACGGATCCTTCAGGGGATGGCCGCTGTGCGGATGTCACTCACGCGCGCCTGCGGGCCTTCATGGGCTCATGGCGCACGGTGCTGCGCGAAAGCTACGAAACGTTGGAGACGTTCTCGGGCTTCGCGGGCTCCTTGGGTGCTTCTTCTTCCTTCATTGCGTGCTTGAAATTCTTGATGCCCTCGCCCAGCCCCTTGGCGAGTTCCGGCAGCTTCTTTCCGCCGAACAGAAAGACGCCGAGAACCAGGATCACAATAATATCCTGGCCGGAAAAGATATTGGCGGTCTGAAAGTTGTATGGAATCTGCATGGCGCCTACCTCAGATTTCATTGTATTACAACGCGGTGTTTGCTGTCGTTCGCCGTATTAGTGAATCTTCTAGACTGGAGTCATATGCCTCTCGTTATCGCCGGTCGTACCTTCCACTCCCGCCTTCTGATTGGTACGGGAAAATACCGGAGCTTCCAGGAAATGGCGCGCTGCCATGCCGCATCGGGTGCCGAAGTGGTCACCGTTGCCGTCCGGCGAGTGAACCTCACGGACCGTTCGAAGGAGTCCTTGCTCGATTTCATTGACCGCGATAAGATGTTCATCCTGCCGAACACGGCTGGCTGCTACACGGCGGACGATGCGATCCGCACCGCGCGCCTCGGCCGCGAAGTCGGCCTTTCCAACTGGGTGAAACTCGAAGTAATCGGCGACGAGCGCACGCTCTTCCCCGATAACTCCGGGTTGCTCGAAGCGACACGCATCCTGGTCAAAGAAGGTTTCGTCGTCCTGCCCTACACGAACGACGATCTCGTCAACGCACGCCGCCTCATCGATGCTGGCGCCGCGGCCGTCATGCCGCTCGCCGCTCCCATCGGTTCCGGCCTCGGCATCCAGAACACGACGAATCTACGCATCCTGCGCGAGATGATCACCGAAGTTCCCCTGATCGTCGATGCGGGCGTAGGAACGGCCTCGGACGCGGCACTGGCTATGGAACTCGGTGCCGACGGCGTCCTGATGAACACCGCTATCGCAGCTGCGGAAGACGCCGAGAAAATGGCGGTGGCCATGAAACTCGGGGTGGAGGCCGGACGCCTGGCCTTCGAATCCGGCCGTATGGAAAAGAAACTCTACGCCACCGCGTCAAGCCCGCTCGCGGGCGTCATTGGAAGATAGGCTATGAAAGGCCTTCGCGTTCTCGCTCTCGCTCTCGCAGCGGCATTGGTGGCTGGAGCCGGATCGTCACTGGCTCAGACACCAGTGTCGCTTCGCTGCGAAAGCCTCCGCGATGCCGGATTGGTCCTTGTACCTCCGTCATCGCCCGACTACAATTCACTGCTGAAAGACATTCAGGAACGCCTCGACCACCCTTCACCGGAAGTGCTGGCGATACCCGTTCAACTTCGTCCGTTTATCGTCGGCACGATCTCTCCCGAGAAGCGTGCCACCTCGGCGATCCTTCTGAACAACAGCGGTAAATCCATCGCGGCACTAGAGCTGGTTTGGCGATACGAGGACACCAACGGCCAGATCTACAACGATGCCTGGGCTAACACGTTCGGCAAGTCGGTACTTCTTCCATTCAACGGCGAGACGTCCAGCTTGAGAACGCGGGCCTACTGGAACACCATCCTGCCCGGTTCGAAAAGGTACCTGGGCGAAAGGGAAACGGCGGGGGACAATACCGATGTGCGGAAGCCCGCTCCCGATGAGTTCTGGAACGATGCGGGAGGAACCGGTGGATCTGACGCCCAGAGGCAAGTAACCTCCGTAAAGTCGATCACGCTGGCCATCGACGGGGTGTTTTTCTCGGACGGAGAGTTCGTCGGCCCTAACCAGTTCGGGCTTTGGGAGAGCGTTACCGAAGAGGCGAAGCTCCGGATGACAGTAGCTCGGGCCGCCCACAATGGTCTTTCAAGCGGCATTCCCGCCGCAGAGATCCTCGACGTTGTGGTTTACAAGATCGTCGAAAGACCGTTAATGCCGCGGCCGAGTCAGGAGGCAGACGCAACCCTGCAACGAACGGTGGCACGAGAGATCCAGGAACTGCGGCAGACCCTGGGAGACGAAGCTGCCGTAAAGTCGTTGGCCGCAAAGGCCAACACAAAGCTGCCAGACTTCCGAAAGCGCTGAAGGGAAAAGGTTGGTGGCGGCGCGCAGACTCGAACTGCGGACCTACGGATTATGAGACCGTCGCTCTAACCACCTGAGCTACGCCGCCTGAAAAACCAGTTTAGCATTTGGACTTATTTCCGATAACAATCTGCCTCACTGCTCCGTAATAGACAGCAGAAGGAAGAGTCATCGCTAATGAAAAACAAAAAACGACTGCGAGTCGTCGGAATTTTGGCCATTGCCTGGGTAAGCCCCTTGCTGTGCCTGGCGCAGACGGCCCACGGAACCTCCGGATTTGAGGTGGCGTCAATCAAGCCCAGTGACCCCGGGAGCGGCGCAATGCAGATCGGAGTAGCACCGGGGGGCGTCTTTACCGCAAAGAACGTGACGGTCAAGGCCCTGATCGGGCAGGCCTTTGAAGTCCGGGACTTCCAAATCTCCGGCGGACCAGGCTGGCTCGATAGCGAAAGGTACGACATCGTCGCCAAGGGAAACGGCATGAGCGCTTCCGAGGACGAATTGCGTGCCATGACAAGCGAACAGCGTCTCGCTTTCAAACAGCAATTGGTTCTGAAGCTCCAGAGTTTGCTGGCGGACCGCTTCCAGCTAAAGGTTCACCGGGAAACCCGGGAGTTGACCAGTTACGATCTGGTCATCGCGAAGAACGGGCAGAAACTTCAGCCGCCCAAAGATGAGGGAATCAATCCGGGCCTCACCGTGAGACGCGGAGACACTGGTCAGACGGAGGTCACCGGTAGAAGAACATCCGTGGATTCGTTGACCAGAATCCTGTCGAATCAGGTGGGGCGCACGGTAACGGACAAGACCGGCCTCAAAGGGGACTATGACTTCAAGATGTCATTCACGCCCGATGTCGGGCTGCAAGGGAATGGTGACAGCACGACCGACGGGCCTTCCATCTTCACCGCACTTCAGGAACAACTCGGACTGCGCCTAGATTCCCGAAGAGGGCCAGTGGAAATGCTCGTCATCGACAGCGCGACAAAGGCATCGGAGAACTAACATGAACATGAAATCAAAGCTCGCAATTCTGACTCTGTTCGCCCTCACCACCGGCGTCGCAGGAGCCCAGCCAAATCGTCCACTCATCAATATTGTCCGTCGCCCCGGCGACGCAGGACTGTCAGATAATGCGTTGGGCGCTATTATCGTTTCCGTCATTGCGTTCGCAGTTGGATGGGCTGTATGGGTGGTCGCCACGAACATCCGACGCGGCCGCGCGGCCGCGAAAGCTGCCGAACTCCAAACTCGATTGCTCGACCGTTTCACTGCCAATCAGGAACTCATCGCGTTTCTCGAAGGCGAATCCGGCCGCCGCTACTTTGAGGCCATGGAGATCGACATGAAAAACCCCGCCGCCCGGATTCTCAACGGACTTCAGCTGGGAATCGTGCTGCTGCTGCTCGGGATTTCGCTTTTGATCGTGAGGGCCGCCTCAGACGACGAAATAGTCCGGATCTGGCTTCTGCTTACAGGAGTTCCGGGAATCGCGATCGGCGCCGGCTTCCTGATTTCAGCCGGCGTCTCGCACCGGTTGAGTGAGTCGTGGGGTCTGTTGCAACGAAACCGTCGCCAACCGTAAGCGCCCTCAGCCACTCTCAATGGACGAGGCGACCTTCCATGCATTCTACGAAACGACCGCGGGGAATCTCCGCGGCTACATCCGGTCTATGCTGCTAAGCGGCAACACTGCCGACATGAGCCTTGTGGATGACCTGCTGCAAGAGAGCTATTTCCGTCTCATGAACGGGCGGCTTTCCCAGGAGATGGAACCCGCGCACAGAAAGAACTACCTTTACCGCATCGCGACAAATCTTGTTCGGGATCATCGTCGATCCCGCCGAATGGAACCGCTACCGGAAGATCCACCGGAGTCAATTGCGCCGCACTCGGGCGATGTCTCACACGACCTCAACACGGCTTTCGGACACCTGAAGCCCAGGGAGCGCGAAATGCTTTGGATGGCTTATGTCGAGGGCTTCGATCATCGGGAGATCGCGGCCACCTTGCGGGTGCGCGCCGCAAGCGTACGCCCCATGCTGTTTCGCGCCCGGGCGAAGTTCGCCGATATCCTGAGGCGACGCGGGATGGATCGGGAATAAAATGAAAGGAGACGATCACATGTCGAACGACAAGGACCAATCCGCCGAATCGGCAATTGTCGCGCATGCGATGCAGCAACTGGCTGGCCAGCCATATGAGACGCCCGCACCGTTGGCAGCGGCGATATGGTGGCGTCTAAGCCTGCGCCAGCGCCAGGAACAGGTGCGCCGCGCCCAGGCCCCGCTGATCTGGATGGGCAGAATTTCCCATGCTGCAGTGGCTTGCACTTTAGTTCTGATCGTGGCCACCATGCCGAATCCGTCGCAGCCGGCGGCCCTGGCGGGCCTTATGGCCCTGGGAGCAATCCTCATACCGGTCGGGATTACCCTGTGGGGCTGGTCACGCTCGAAGAACTAAAAATCTGCACATGCGACACTTGAGTCTGGCAGGCGCCGGATGGATAGCCGCTCGTGCAAGCGAGAGGAAAGTCCGGTCTCCACAGGGCAACGTGCCGGTTAACGACCGGGGGGGATCTCTCAAAGGGATCTTTACGGAAAGTACCACAGAAAATATACCGCCTGGTTCCCTCACGGGGACCCGGTAAGGGCGAAAAGGTGCGGTAAGAGCGCACCGCGGACGGAGCAATTCGTCTGGCAGGGTAAACCCCACGCGGAGCAAGACCAAATAGGGGAGGAGGAGCGGCCCGCTCCGTTATACTTCCGGGTAGGTCGCTACAGTTTGGCGCGAAAGCGCACAAGCAACGAGCCTCGCAGTAATGCGAGGCCAGGATGAATGGCTATCGCCCGCAAGGGTACAGAAACCGGCTTACAAGACGGCGTCTGCCAATAAAATATTTTTTCAGCAGCTCCGCCCGGCACCAACCGCACTGGGCGGCAAAATTGGTTATACTCTCATCTGCGTTTATTGGAGACACCCGCAGATGCAGCCTTCGCAAATACCTCAAAATTTTCATACTGCCGGATTCTTTGGCGCGAGCGCCGTGGAACTCATTGTCATCGTCATCCCAATCGTGTTCGGCATCGTTCTGCTACCCGCCATCTTCTATCTACTCAGCCTGCAAAGGGCGCTGGAGAAATGCGCACCGGAATCGAGAACCATAGAACCCGGGAAAGTGTGGTTCCTGTTGATTCCTATTTTCAATTTAGTTTGGAATTTCGTCGTCGTCTCGAATATGTCGAAATCCCTGAGAAGTGAGCTTTTGCGGCGTGGAATGCCAAATGTGGAACCCGAACCCGGGCAACCCGTCGGTCTGGCGATGTGCATTCTGGCGTTTGCCGGACTGATTCCGGTCGTCGGGGTACTCTTCTCGTTCGCCGGTTTCATCTGCTGGATTATCTATTGGGTGAAGGTTTCCGACTATTCAAGAGCACTCAGCGCCCCGATGCCGTCGGCGATATCCGTCTGATCCGAAAACAATCGCGCCGGGCTCTGTGCTCGAAAGCTCTGTGCTCGAATAAGAGAAGCATGGTGCGTCTTCTCGGGGCCACAACTCTGATCGCAGTCTTCGGCGGGCTGTCCTGCGCCCAAACTACCGGAGACACGCCGCCAGCCCTCATCTACCGCAGCGAGCCAGAGTACTCCCAGGAAGCCACGCGCGCGCGTGTGCAATCCACCGTGATATTGAGCGTCATCATCGGTGAAGATGGCAGGGCTCGCGACATCCAGATCAAACAGGGCGCCGGTTTCGGACTGGACGAAAAAGCGATTGAATCAATGGACAAGTGGCGGTTCAAACCCGCCACACATGACGGAAACCCAGTTCCCTTCCCCGCCAATATTGAAATGAATTTCAGCGTCCTGGTCCGCAATGATACTGAGGACCACAGCGGCCAGCGCGCCCGCCTCAACTTCACTCTTCCGCCCGACACCACGCGGCCCGAACTGATCGTGGGCAAACTGCCCGGCAACCCGAAGGCGCCCGGCGACCAGGCGCTGCGCATCCATTTGAAGGTCGATTCCTCCGGCGTGCCCAAGGACGTGACCGTCCTCGAATCCAACGATGCGGTCTGGGAAAAGCTCGTGACGCGAGTAGTTCAGACCTGGCGTTTCCGCCCCGCCTCGCTCAGCGGCGTCGCGGTGGTCGTTGAAGGAGAGTTGGAACTCGAACACAGCAGCCCGCCGGAAGCCGCCGAGCCGGTCATACTTGAGCACGATGTGCCGGAGAATGATGATACCGATGCGCCCGCCACGCGCCATGCGCCCGCGCCGCTGCGGATCTCAGGCATCATTCCCCGCTCCAACCACACGGCAACACGACTGGCAAATGGCACCGTTCTGCTGACGGGCGGCGAGGGAACCGCGGATCACCACGAACTGGCTTCTGCGCAAATTTTCGACTGGGCCACGCGCAGCATCGTCAACACCGGCAATATGCTGACGGCGCGCCAAAACCATACGGCAACCTTGCTGCCCAACGGTACCGTGCTGATTGCAGGAGGCGAAGCGGCAGAGCACCCTCTGGCTGCGGTTGAGATCTTCGACCCTTCCACCGGAAAATTCTCCAGCACAGCGAATCTGCACGAGGCGCGGTATGCGCAGGCAGCGGCTCCGCTGCCTGACGGCCGTGTCCTGATCTGCGGCGGAACGGGCATCGCCGGTAAGCCTCTCATCAGCGCAGAGATCTATGATCCACGCACAAAAACCTTCCTTCGTGCCGGAAATATGACGGCACCCCGGGCTTACTTGAGTGCCGTCACGATGAAAGATGGCACAGTTCTGTTGGCCGGTGGCGTCGGCGCAACGGCTGAGATCTTCGATGCGAAAACCGGCGTATTCAAATCGCTGGGCCGTATGGGCCTGCAACAGAATGGGACGAGCGTGGATAAGTCCAGGCCTTCCGCCGTGCTGCTCGATAACGGCCAGATTCTGGTCACCAGCGCGGCCGGAGCAGAGATTTTCGATTCAGTGACCAACGCATTTCACACTATCGGCCCTATGGCGACCGCTCACACCGAAACCGTTGACGCGCTGCTGAAGAGCGGGAGGGCTCTCATCACCGGAGGCCCGATGCAAACCGAGATCTTCGATCCCAAAGCCGGTACGTTCAGCGCGGGCCCGAACCTCAACGGACCGCACACGGGCCATACCGTCACCCTGCTCGAAGACGGGAGCGTGTTTGTGGCGGGTGAAAGCGCTGAACTGCTGCTCATGCAATAAAGACTACCGATCTGCGCGGCGGACCCACCACCTGTCCGGCAAACACCGGGAAATATACTGGTCTCGGAGAACTATGAAAAGCGTGATCATTGCCGGTGCGGGCATCATCGGCCTTGCCTCGGCCTGGCGACTGGCGCAGCGCGGCTGGAACGTCACTGTCTTCGACCCCCGCGAACCCGTTAGCGAGGCCAGTTGGGCGGCGGCGGGCATGCTGGCCCCCGGCGGTGAAATCGATTCCAACGCCAATCTGGCGAAAATGGCGCTGCGCAGTCTGGGTATGTATCCGGAATTCGTGCGCAGTCTCGAAGAGGATTCCGACGTCAGCATCGAGTACACATCATGCGGGGCCATGGAAGTCGCCTTCGACGATGCTGGACTGGCCGCACTCAACGCCAAAGCCGAGCGGCAAGCCGCAATTGGAATTGTCTCCGAACCTTGCCGTTACCGGGATTGGGCAGGGCGAAGATATTTGGCCGACGCGGTGGTGGACCCGCTCAGCATCAACGAAGCTCTGGTCACGGCGTGCCGCGCCAGAGGAGTAACAATCCGCGAGCACGAAGCAGTCACCGAAGTGTTGCCTCACGGCCCGGTGGTAAGAACGCTGCATGGTGAATATACGGCCGACCGCGTCCTGATTGCCGCCGGTGCCTGGAGCACCACGCTGATGGCAGACCTGCCGCTCGTCTATCCGGTACGCGGCCATTTGCTCTATTTCGAGATGGAGCCCGGGCTATTGAACACAATCGTGCGCAGTGGACATACCTACGTCTTCCAGCGCGAAGCTGGAGGTGTGATTGCCGGCAGTTCTATGGAGCACGCGGGCTTTGACCGCACCGTGGACCCGGCAGTTGCAGAGGATATTCATAAGCGCGCCGCTAAGCTGGTTCCGGAACTCGCGGACGCAAAACCCGCCGATTGCTGGAATGGCTTACGCCCGGCGACGGATGTGGGTCCAGTGCTCGGCCGCGTCGGGGACACCAATGTCTGGACCGCCTACGGGCATTTCCGCAACGGGATTCTCCTGACGCCGGATACGGCGCAGATAATCGCTGACCAGTTCGGGCCGGGCTGAGGATCACCTTTAAAAGCCCGTTATTTCAGATTCCACGCTGGAAACGGATTTGCTTCCGTGTTCCTGCACCCATACACCAGTTCATGGATGCGCGTCCGCCGCTTGAGCAATTCTTCCAGCATCCTGATCAGCGCGCCCTCGTCGTCCCCGATCCATGCCGGAGGAATTCGCCGCAGCGCGCGATCCAGCACTTCGTCCGGAAAATGCAGAACGCGGCTCAGCCAGGGTTCGAAGTCTCCCATCGAAACCACCTTGCCGTATACAACCCGGCGCATGTACAGTCCGGTGATCGCCGATTCTGGAAAGTCCCAGTGGGGTCCATTGAAGCAGAAGCCGTGGTCGATCATCAGCACCACAAAACCCATTTTTCGTGGCGGAATGCCGGGGCGGACCAGCCAGTCCTTCAACTGTGCGCGGAAGAAGATCGCCTGTCTGGCATCGGAGTTGGCGGCCCACCGGTCAAACACCAGCGACGCCAGAAACTGTTCCGAATTGGCCACCTGGCCGAGCAGTGCATCGGGAATGAAATCGTAGATCGCAGTGGACTGCGGAGTACCGGGATGCCGAGACCCGAAATGCCAGCCCGGCTCTATCGGAATCGGACGATTGCCGGACTGCAGGCAAACCTCCGGGTTCTTTTCAAGGAACTCGCGCGATACCGCCACCATCCTCTGCTCAGGCGCGGAAATCTGCAAATGTGAAAGAATTTCACCTGCGATCCACTCGTTGACGAGGATTCTGCGCGTCTGCGGGTTATTCTGGAACTTGACGACGTAGCAATGTCCGTCGTCGGCTTCCAGCAAGTGTGCCTGGGCGCCGCCCCTCATCTTACGGATGAAATGGCGCGCGTTTACGGGCATGCGCACCGCTGGCAGAATGAATTCAATTTTGAGGAGAGTATCACTTGCCCGAAGAAACCAAGTCCCCGACTGAAACCGCTGCCGCCAGTGCCGAAAAGAGCCGCGACGAAGTCGCACTGGAACTTATGAAATTCATTGCCGTGACCACAGGGTACGGAAAAGGAAGTTCGGCCGCAGCCGGCTTTCAGGGAAAGCCGTCGAAATCGGCGGAAGAGTATACGGACGCGTTGTTGCAGCTGTTTGAGAAATGCCGTTCCGTAGTGGCCAAACCGGTGGCAGCAGCGAAGTAGAGGGTAGGTTTGAGACGGGAGGAACCCGCACTTAGAACGCGGATTCCTCCCTCGTGAGATCAGCGGCGGCCTGACTTCTTCTTGGCCGCCTTCTTCACTGCCTTCTTCGGAGCAGCCTTCTTCGGAGCAGCCTTCTTCGCGGGAGCCTTCTTCCCAGCTACTTTCTTAGGTGCCGTTTTCTTTGCGACTGCCTTCTTCGGCGCTGCTTTTTTCGCCGCAGCCTTCTTCGGCGCTGCCTTCTTGACTGCCTTCTTCGGAGCGGCCTTCTTGACAGCCTTCTTTGCCGCCGCTTTATTAGGTGCCGCTTTCTTTACTGCTGTCTTGGGAGAGGCCTTCTTCGGAGCCGCCTTTTTCGCGGCAGCTTTTTTCGGGGCTGCCTTTGGTGCGACCTTCTTTGCCACAGCCTTCTTAGGGGCTGCCTTAGGCGCGGCCGCCGGGGCTGGCACAGGGGCAGCGGCTGGCGCAGGAGAAGCAGCCGCCGGTGCTGCAGCCTTGCGTGCCTTCTTCGCCGGCTTGCGTTCGGGGACCGGCGCCGGTTCAGACGAAGTGACGGGGGTCATGTCAATAATCTCCACCACCTCGGTTACGATTACGGGAGTCGACGTGACAATGGCCACAATCTCATCTTCCTCATCGTCCTCGAGTTCACCCGCCTCGTAGTCGTCGAGCTTGGCGGGCTCACCGCCGACCTCATCGTCATAATCCCGGAAATCTTCCATCTCGTCTTCGTCCCGGGCAACAAGTTTCAGATCGTCAAACATTCTGTCGGCCTCCTGATTCGGCGCAATCACCATTAGCATACCTTTTTTTAATTTGCATGCAACAGTCCTGGACGCTTTTTGACGCAAAAATCTGAAGAAAAAGAGATGAAGGGCAATGAAGGGGCGCCACGAAGCACCAATCAGCCCTGGTAGTGCCTTGTCGAATCCATGTTGGGGGTTAACGGATCAATGACGCGACCGGCTGTCCGGTGCGGGCGACGGTCGTAGCCGGCTTGTGGACCGGGGCCTTCGAGGCAACCTTTGGCGTGGCCGCAGAAGTCTTGGCCGGTGTTTTGGCAGAGGCGACGACGTTGCTGTGGCTTGCGCGGGATCTCGACTTCGACGACTTAGCCACTACCGGACGTACGGTCTTCGGCGGCGCGTCGTGGTAAGCCCCAGGGATCACCAGGCGATCACCCGCTGTCAGGTCCGCACCCTTCGCCAACCCGTTGGCTCCGGAAATCAGCACCGACGTCGACTTATAGCGCGTCGCAATAGCCGTCAGGCTCTCCCCCGGTTCCACCTTGTGCAAGCGCGCCGTGGCCCGCGCATCTGCGGGGATCGCGTCCAGGCCCGCCTTCACATCTCCCACCGCGCCTTTCGGGACATGGAGATCATATCCTTCGGGTGCCGTGCCTCTGAGCAGCGCCGGGTTCAACTGTTGCAGCTCGGGAATCGGCGTTTCGGTAATATCACTGATCAGCCCCAGGTTCACTGCCGCGTCCAGCTTCAGCGTCTCGTATTCAACAGGGCGTTCCGGCGTAATTTCATAGATCCCGTACTCCGGTGCGTTCTTCGCCACAATGGTCATCGCCAGGATAATCGGCACATAGTTCGCGGTTTCAGCCGGAATGACTTTACGCGACCGCAGCTCCCAGAAATCGGCGTATCCCGTGCGCTCCACGGCCTTTTCGATAACGCCCGGACCGCAGTTATAAGCCGCCATCGCAAGATACCAGTCATGGAATTCGTTAAACAGGTCGTGGAGGTGGTGGGCGGCAGCTCGGGTGGCCTTTTCCGGGTCCAGACGGTCGTCGGTCCATGGCGTTTGCATCAGTCCGTACTGATTGCCACGGAATTTGACGAACTGCCACATCCCCTTCGCCGCCGCAACGGAAACAGCCCGCGGCATAAAGCCCGATTCGGCCTGCGCCAAGCGGATTAACTCCGGCGGAATCCCCTCTTCGGCGAAAATTTTCGTAATCATCGCGTCGTACTTCCCGGCGCGGATCAGCCCGTTCTCAATCGTTCGGTGGCCACGCCCACTGAAATAGTTGATATAACCGAGGACGGCGTCGTTCGTGGTCAGGGGAAGCACGGAAGAGGTAGTTTTCAACTCCGTTTCCACCTTGTCCTTAATCCGCGGGTCCACCGGGAACGTCATCTGCAGAATGTCGTCGAGGGGCGACTTATCGAAACCTGGGGTTTCATCGGTCTCGGCCGCACCCATCCCCGTCAGATCGTACCGGTTGATGGTATCCACCATCTCTTCGAGCGTGTGTTCGAAAAGGCTGCGGTTGCTGGCGCCCTCTGCCGCGCGGAACATCAGCGCAATCGCGGCGTCAAAGTCCGACCGTGCATGGTCGAAATCGCCAGTCTGATAAAACCTGCCTCCACTGCGAACCTTTTCCTCCGCCTGTTGAATCAAAAGATCGGCGGCGTTGGGGCGGAAGCCGGAATTGCCCTGATTCTCTCTGGTGATTTCCGTAAGATAAGGGGCACGTTCGGTTTCCACGATGTCCGGAAGAATACCCACAGCAGACGGCGTGTGGATCACGGCAGGCAGAAAAGAACTTTGGATGCCGGATTGCTGCGAAAACATCGGAAGGGAAAAAACGAAGGGGCAAAGGCCTAAGGCAAGACCGCGGCGATAATGGGCGGATATGAAATTACGGCGCCGGGCCATTCGGTCTCCTTATAGACGATATTCAAAAGGCCGGTACTCGGGCGTCTAAGCGCAGCTCGGCCGCAGTGCTTCCTTAAACAGGCTATCACGAGCCACCCGGCAAAAAAGAGTAGGGGTTCACCAAACTGAAACCCCACTCCTTTATCCTGCGAGCGCGGCTAAACCCTGGCCAATGTTCCGTTATTCTTCGTCCGTCTCTTCTTCGCCAGTCCGCGACGCCTTCGCCGCCGCCACAATCTTCTCAGCCTGCAACTGCGGCACGTAATCGTAGTGGTCGAATTCCATGGAAAACGATGCCCGGCCCTGCGTCATAGACGTCAGATCGCTTTGATAACTCAGCATTTCCGCCATCGGAACGTGCGCCCGCAATACCTGCGTCGCCCCCAGTGTTTCCATGCCGGAAATGCGCCCGCGCCGCCCGTTCAGATCACCCATCAGGTCCCCGGCGAACTCCACCGGCGCCTGAATCTCCACGTTCATCACCGGTTCCAGCAGGCTCGGCTTCGCCGTCTGCATGGCTGCCCGGAACGCCTTCCTCGCGGCCAGTTTAAACGCCAGTTCGGACGAATCCACATCGTGGTACGACCCGTCGTAAACTGTGACCTTGAAATCCACCATTGGATAACCTGCCAGGAAACCGCGCTCCGCCGTCTCAACAATCCCTTTTTCCACAGCGGGAATATAGTTTTTGGGAATCGAGCCGCCGAATACGTCATTGGCGAATTCAAACCCACCCCCGCGTGGCAGCGGCTCCATCCGGATCCAGCAATCGCCAAACTGCCCGTGTCCGCCGGTCTGCTTCTTGTGCCGACCCTGGACATCTGCATTGCCACGGATCGTCTCGCGGTACGGAATTCGCGGCGGCTTGAGCGTCACATCCACCCCATACCGCTTCTTCAGACGGCTCACGGCAATTTCGACATGCTGCTGCCCGGTCCCGGCCACCAGAAAATCCCGCGTCTGCGGATCGCGATAGAAGCGCAGGGAGAGGTCCTCTTCCAGCAACTTGTGCAGCGCATTTCCCATACGGTCTTCGTCATTGCGGCTCTTGGCTTCCACCGCGAAGGCGATCGACGGTTCCGCCACCTTCACCGGCGGGAACGCAACCGGCGATACCTTATCGGCCAGCGTGTCACCAGTCAGTGTGTCTTTCAGTTTGGCCACCACGCCAATATCGCCGGCATGCAGTTCCGGTACTGGCAAAATGGTCTTCCCCAGCGGAACGCCGATATGCGCCAGGCGCTCGGTCGTCTCGCGCCGCGTGTTGTAGACATTGGCATCGTTCTTCACCACGCCCGAAAGCACTTTGAAGTAGGAAAGCCTTCCCGCAAACGGATCGGCCGTGGTCTTGAACACGTGCGCCGCCACCGGGCCAGAATCGGCGCAAACGCGCTCCTTTTCCGCGCCGTTCAGCGTCACCTTATTCGCCGGCCGGTCGAGCGGCGAGGGGAACGCCTCCACAATCAGGTCCAGCAACCGGTCTGACCCCACATCGTGCAGCCCGGACATGCAGAGCACGGGAAACACCAGATCCTTGCGCATTTCCTCATCCAGTCCGCTGACGATGTGCTCTTCCGGCAGCGTTCCGGTCTCGAAGAATTCGGCCATCAGATCGTCTTTACCCTCGGCAACCAGTTCCACCAGTTCTTCGTGAGCCTTCTTTGCAGCCTCCGCGTATTCGGAGGGTATTTCCACCTGCTTCGATTTCCCGTCGCCGTCCGGCACAAAGACATGCGCCTTCATGTGCACCAGATCGATTACACCCGTAAAATCTTTTTCGCTGCCAAGCGGCAGGTGGATCGGAATCGCCGCTCGCCCGAACCGCTCGCGAATACTTTCCATCGTGCGGTCAAAACTGGCCCGCTCCCGATCCAGCTTGTTGATGACGATCGCCCGGGGCAGCCCGCGCTGATCCGCGTACGCCCACATCTTCTCGGTCTGCGCCTGCACGCCGGCCACGGCATCCACCACGATGATCAGCCCGTCAGCCGCAATCAGCGTGGCGTTGGCATCGTTCGTGAAAAGGTTGAAGCCGGGCGTGTCAAGAAGATTGATCTTCGTCTTGTTCCACTCGATAGCGGCGATCGATGTGGATATTGTAAGCTTCCGCTGAATCTCCTCCTCGTCGTAGTCGGTGATGGTATTTCCCTCATCGACGCGCGTCAGGCGATTGGTCGCACCTGCCGCAAAAAGAAGTCCGGCCACTACGGAAGTTTTTCCGCAGTGGCCGTGACCTGCAATGCCAACGTTTCTGATGTCCTTCGTCTCGTAGACTTTCACGGATGCTGCCTCCGTTTCAAAAACGGAATACTATCACAAACGTGTGACTGCTCCACGAGCCGTGCTTTTTGGGAGACGTCTACACCGACAGCACCTTACCCAACGCAACCTTGAACTTTTCCATCTCTTCCCGCGTCCCCACGGTCACCCGCACATGAGTCGGCCACACCGGCCAGGGCCGCCCGATGAACACGTTTTCCTTCTGCATCGCGGCGATCACTTCTTTCGTCGGCTTCCCGGTATCCACCATGAAGCAATTCGTCACCGACGGCACATAGCGCAGGTTCTTTTTCTTCAGCCACGCGAAAACATCCTCGCGAATATCGCCGATCATCTTGCTGCGCTCCGCGACCAGCGACTTCACTTTGAGGCTCGCGCCCGCCGCCGCCATTCCCGTAATCGGCAACATGCCGTTCTGGCTGAACCGGTCCAGCTTTTCGATCAGGTCCGGCCGCGCCAGCACCGCGCCCGCGCGCAGCCCCGCCATCCCATAGACCTTTGAAAAGGTCCGCAGGATCACGATATCTTGCCCCGCCGCCACCAGCGCCGAATTGAACTGCGGATTCGGCGAAATGTGCATATACGCCTCATCCAGCATCAATAACGACCCGGCAGGCTTATTCGCGACCAACCATTCGATATCGGCTTTCGGCGTCACCGTCCCCGTCGGATTATTTGGATTCGTGATGTAAATGACGCCGGCGTCTTTCACCGCCGCCATCGCCTTCACGTCGTGAGCGTAGGTCTTGGTCAGCGGAATCCGAACTGTTCTGGCGCCCACCACTTCCGCCGCGCCCGATCCCGCCTCATATCCCGGGTCCGCCATCACCAGCGATTTCGCGGGCGAACAGAACGCCAGCACGGTCTGGTGAAGAGGCGCGCTTGATCCCGGATAGATGCGGACATGATCCGGCTTCAGGCCTTCGCCATCCGCCAGCAGGTTCTGAACTTTTTCGGCCTCGCCGAACAGATAACGCCCGCCCAGCCCGGCAATGGCGTGCAGCGCGTCGAGCGCCTCTTTGCAAGGCCCCATCGGGTTCTCATTGGCGTTAATCATGACCGCGCCCGCCGGGGCATTGTTAATCCGCGACGCCTGCGCCATGGCCATTTCGTTGTAAAAGGGCAGAGAGGAACCAGCAGCCAGCAGGCTGGCTATCTTGCCGAAAGAGCGGCGGGAAACACCGCGCGCGAGGAAGTCGTTTTCAAGGTGAGGTGTCAGCATAGAGTCTCCTTAAGCAACTCCTAACGGGGCTGAGGCCGGATGGACCAAACGAACCGGCTGGACATCCACACTATCACATTTGTATTTCGGTATTGGGCGATGGACCGGGTAAGTCTAATTCACGGTTGTGGAAGGCAAAGCTTCGAGCCACAGTCCCGCAGGCAATTGACCGGTACTCCAGATCAGGTCGGCTATCGCCTCAAGCGGCGCTTTCGGCGCGAGAACTGCGCTCACGCGGCCATCGTGGCTTTTCCAGGAGACCAAACTGAACAACTCAGCTTTCACCCCTTCGGCCAGAAGGTCCCGAAGTTTGTGCACGGCGACGGAGTCTGCAAAGGGGAGCGTCCAAACGATATGGAGTCCACCGGGGAAAGCGACCCCTTTGCCGGAATCTGGCGCTGCTGCCCCATCGCTTGGGGGTTGATCTGCGGACCCTACACGAGACTTACCTGAATGGCCGGATACTGCCGTCAAAGCGAAGTTCTTCATGTCTTGCCCCTTTGTTTGGACCAGTATTCCGTGCCCAAGGAGGAGCAATTCAGTCGCCATCTCGAAATATTTAATAAATAAGGACTTAAATCAGCCGATAATTAACCTGCCTGCAGCCTATGACGATAAGTGGTCAGTAACGGGACAGGCATCTGGAATCCCCACTGTTTCCTGCTAGTCCGTCAGCGTGAAGTTCACGTCAATCACCGTGATGGTCTCAACCGGTTCTCCGTTTAACAGTGTTGGCCGGTACCGCCATTGCGTCACGGCATCAAGAGCAAGCTGTGTCAGGTGTGGATCTATCTGGCTCACAACTTGCGAAATTCCCAACAATCCGTCCTTTGAAATGACCCCCTCGATCTTGACAGTACCCGAAATGCCTTGTTGCTGAAGATCAACCGGGTACACAGGCTTGATTGCGTTAATCAGGTTTGCCGCCTGCACATTTCCGCCCACGCGGATGGGGCCACCGGGCCCAGAATCTGCCGGAGCAGGTCGAGCATCGCGCCGCAGCCAGAATTGGTCAACGAATTGATTTCTCTCCGCCGCCTGACTCGGAGGCGCCGCCGCGGCGACCGGCATAGACCGCGACCCCTGGACTGTCATACTTTCCTGCACGTTCCCAAGCTGCAGCAACGTCCTTCCAAATGCGCGTGTTTCACCGGCCGCCAGAGAGATATCCGTCTGAATCTGCCGCTTGAACCCCAGTGCGCTTACCGTAACCGAGTAGACTCCCGGCGGAATATTCTGGAACAGGTAAATGCCGGCAGAATTGGTCGTCACCGTTGACGTGATACTGCCGTCCGCGCGCTTGAGAATGACCTGCGCATTTGGAACTATGGCATTCGAGGGATCGACGACTGTACCTGACAGCGTTTGGTATGCGGCACCAAATCCGTCGGTCGGCTGCCGGGAGGTAGTGACCTGGGCTAAGATCACTCCGTCATGTGAAGAGTTGATCCTGAACGACGTCGCCTTCCCCTGTTGCCCCTGCCAACTGGGAGCCCAACGGAGCAGCGGCGCTTCACTGGCGGAGGTTGCCTTGTCCTTGCCAAGCGGTAACGAGGTGCCTAAAGGCGCTTGTGCCTCTGCAAGATCTGGCGTTCCCGCCGCGTCGGGTGCGGCATTAGTTTGTACCGCCGTAGCTGTATTACGCGGACTCGGCCGAGACTCATTCTGGGCGTAGCCGATATTTCCCGCCGTGAAAACCGTCGCTGCGGCGGAGCAGGCCGCAACCAGGCAAATCAAACGACCTCCGGAGATTCGCCCCAGGGGCACACCCGCCACGATCCGCCGAATGCGCCCTGGCAGCGAGACCCCCGGCATCGCCATGCCCGCGACGCCAATCCGCGCGCCGCGACGTTGCACGGATCGTGCCAGTGAAAGCAAATGTTCCGAGTACTCCAGAGGATCGTGACCACCCGCCAGAACCGCGTCGTCACAGGCCTCTTCGGCCAGCACCGAGAGCCGCTGTTCCAGCCACCAGGCCAGCGGATGAAACCAGAAGATCGCCCGATTGAGCAGGGCCAGCCACTGCACGAGCGGATCGCGACGGCTCGCATGTTCGCCTTCGTGCGCAAGCACGGCGTTCAGCTTCGCCGGCGACCATTCCGGCCAGTCCTCCGGCAGAATCACCGCGGGACGCAACCAGCCAGTCGTAAACGGGGTCAGGCAAGCCCCACTGGACCGAAGACCGTCATGAGGCACGGCTTGTCGAATAATGGCACGCGCCCGAACAGTGCCAATCGCAAGCCTCGCCAGCAACAGACTAAGTCCCAGGAAGTAGATAACTGGCAGATAATCTGCCCAATCGCGGCTCTGCCTGCGCGTGATCACTGACGTGGCCGCGTCCTCGTCTAATGTCTCCAGGACCGGGGAGGTCGCAACAACCTGCGTGACCTTCGGCTTCAGGACACGAAACTCCGCCTTCGGACCCCAAACGCTCCAAAGTGGCAGCACCAGCATCAGCGCCACTACGCCCGTCCACACCGCATGGCGAATCCGTGCCGCCTTCACACGAAAGACAAACAGCGCCGCAGCCGTGAAAGCCGCAATCAGCAGCGATCTCACAGCGCACTCCAGCATCAGCGTTTGCAGCGTTTGGGTTACTTGCATCACTTGCCTCCCTGTTTCCGCGTTCGAACGAATTCTTCCAGCCGATCCATCTCGCCTTTGCTCAGGACCTTGGCGTCCACCATGCCACTCACCAGTTCTTCGACCGAACCCCGGCAGAACCGATCGATGATCTGGCGAACCGCATGCGCCGCCAGACTGCTTGCCGGTTCGGCCGCCCGGTAAACGTAAGCCCGGCCGTCTTCCTCGTGCCGCAAGTAGCCCTTCTGCTCCAGTCGCCGCAACAGCGTGCGGACTGACGTTTCCTTAATGTTGCGTTTGCGTGCGACCACCTGATGCACGGCTTCGACGGTGCAGGGCGCCGCGCCCCAAACGGCCTGCATCACCTCGTTTTCGAGATCCGTAAGCGGGGAACGGACGTTGAGAGCAGCGGTAGCACGTTTTGTCATGGTACAAGTTGTACCATTAACGAAAACCGGAGTCAAGAGGAGAGTTGGATATGCTGCTGTGGATTCTCCGGACGGAGATCAATTTTCAGTCGGTCTATCCACGTGATCGATGACGAGGAATTGGCCAGCTGCCCTTGCCGGTACCAGCATCAGGCCGAGTCGGGGCAATGAGCTTTGTATCGCGTTGAAGTGCGCGGCCTCGGACGGTTCCGATCTCCCGTCGACGGACTGGTCCGGGAGTATGTCTGCCCGCAGAAAATCAAAATGAACGTCGAACACGCCGGTAATCCCGGTCCTGTCGACAACATCCCGGTCCGCGAAAGGCGAGATCTGACTACACAGGTTCGCCATCGTAGTGCCATAGATAGCGTCGCCGGCCCACCCGCCACACACTCGTGGCAGCGGTTGTCCCTGAACAGGAAACGGAGGCGGATGATCGCGGTCCACGGTGATACAGCCTCCGTCCTTTGCCGCCTCAACCTTGAGCCCGCCCTTCGTGATCCTCAGTTCGTAGACCGGTATCGCTCCGCTTTCCCTGTGGATCTTCAGCCGGAACCGGACTGCAAGAAGCGCCTGCAGCATGGGGCCCCTCATCATCTCGCGGCCAGGCATACCGTCGCTCTTTGCCGCAATCGTGTAGTGCTCCGAATCGAGCCATGCGGGGCTTCCCTTGATTGTCTGTTCGAGGAGCCTGGTTGAGACCGGCAGTTGCTGCACGCGGGTTTTCCCCACCGGCCACGGATTTCCGTCGGCGTACAGAAGATAGGCCTCACGAATGAGGCGATCGACCGTTACGCATTCCGCGTCCAGCCTGCCCGGTGACGTGGTGATCCGGCCAGCCCCTCCATTTCTTCCCTGTCCGCCGCCCGGAACGTCGGTCGCCTTGCAGGCACGGACCGACGCGACCTCAAACCTTGGCTGCGCTGTCACTGTCTGAGGCTTGGCCAATCTTACAGCGATTAACGTAATGCCGAACGCCAGAACCAAAATGGTGCAAATTGTGGATTGTTGGACGGCATTCGGCGGCATGGACGGACTGTAGCAATTGGCATTCCAGCACACAGCGGATTCTGGTTCAACAACTTGCGCCAGGCCTTGTGGGGCGATTCACGCCACCTGGGCCACTGAAGCACGGCCGGGATCAAGGGTGTCGCAGAACCACGCACCAAAGCCTGGTTAGTGTCGAATCCTTTGACATCGCAGTCGGGGGGGCAATCCTAGGTGGCGGCACAGGCTGTCTTAGCGTAAACTTTCCTATAGAGGCCTACAACGTGACCATCACTATTGATCCGAAAGTCGAGGCCCGTTTCCGTGCGCGGGCCGATGCCGCGGGTCTTACTGTTGACGCCTACATCGCGCGCATCGTTGAATCGGAGCAATCGACGCTGGACGAACTGGAAAGTCTGGCGCTGGAAGGCCTCCATTCGGGAAATCCCATATAGGTTCGACCCGGATATTGGGAAGCCAAACACCGCCAGTTGGATGAACGTTTGAAGAAAGCCAGACGGAGTCGATATCCTTCGAGTAGTGCATGGTTCGCGCAACAGCAGAGCGCTCTTACGGCGCGAGGCATGTGACTGACGCGGTAATTCTTTGCGGGTATTCACTGGCCTCCGGAAGGGCGACTTTTACACCTGAGAGTCTACCGCGTATTCACCAGACCACAACTGGGCTGTACCGTTCAAACTGCGGATCCGCTGTCATCACCTTCAGCTTCTCGCTGCTGGCCTGCGCGATCAGCAACCGATCAAACGGGTCGGTGTGGTCCGTAAAGGCGGGCAGCCGCGTCAGCGCATGAAGGTGCGCCGTCTCAAGCGGCAAAATCCGCCAGGCCGACTGCGACCGAATAAGAGTCACAATTGCGTCCGGATCTTCACCGGTCCACAGCTTACCTGCGTGGAGCTTCAGCAGAATCTCCCAAATGCTGACAACGCTCACGACCAGGCGGACACCAGGAGTAGACAGCGCCTTCATCGCTCGCTTCGAGACCTTACGTTCTTCCTGCATGAGAATCCACAACAGGACGTTGGTATCGAGCAGCAGAGCCGTCTCGGTCAGATGTAATCCTTCATAGAGTCAAGCGGAGCTTCGAAATCATCCGCCATGCGCATCTTGCCTCGTAACGCACCCCACGGCAGCGCAGGCTTGGGCACTTCGATGCACGTTAGCCGAGCCACGGCCTTCCCGTTGCGCGCAATCAGGATCTCTGCGCCCGCTTCCGCCTGTTTGACGAGTTGCGAGAGTGTCGATTTCGCCTGATGCATATTTATCACGCTTGGCATAACATTAGTCTACTACCTTAGCTAAGGATCCGGAGATCAGCTACCGGCCACAGCCGCAGCTCCCGACGTTCTGCTCTTTAGGAACTCGCCCAAGCGCTCAACCGCGACTTCAGCATGATGGCCGTCATCCTGCATAGACTTCACGAGACGAGCACCGATATCGTGCAAAGTCTGATCGATATCGGTTGCACTGCTCGCAATGCTGGTTTCCAGGAATCGGCTGAATGCGACCAGCGAGTTCTGGTTTGCGTTGGCCTCCGTCGCTTTCGGCGTGGCCGTAAACGCGGGAACCGCCAGCGGACCCGGAGTATCCGTTCGGGCGGTTGCTCTTGTATTCAGGTATTTGCCGAAACTTTGCGCACTCGCGGTACGCGCGCCAAGCGGGCCCAGTCCCCATTTATCCGTGACATATTTCAGCAGACTCGTGTGGTCGAATACATCCCGGATCACCTGCTGGTCAATCCAGGGAGAAATCAGAACCGCGGGCACCCGCACTCCATAGAGATTAAACGCGAACTCATCCGTATTGCCGTCGGGCGGGACGGCGGCACCGGGCGGAACGTGATCGTAGAAGCCACCATGTTCGTCGTACAGGATGACGAGCAAGGTCTTTTGCCACAACTCGGTATTACTCCGCAGAGCGTTGTAAACCTGGGCAATCAGCGCTTCACCTGCCACCACATCCGAAGGCGGATGCTGATCGTTCTGTGAGGCGCCGAAGTACGTCGGCTCAATGAAAGAATACTGAGGAAAACTATCTGCCGATCCCTGCGCCGCTTCAAAGAAGCGTGCCATCGGGTGATAACGATCCAGGTGGAGCCACTGCTGCGTCAACACAATTGACTGGGGAAAATCGCCGAAATAGATTGCCCAGTCAACCCCCTGCTCCGAAAGCCGCTGGTACACGGTTGGCTGGTCATACACGTGGAGATTTGGATGAAAGACTCCGTTGGGCATCTTCACATGCCCCAGAGACGTCCCACTATGAACGAAAAAGCGGTTTGGCCATGTCGGGCCCGGGAGAGACGAGAACCAGTGGTCGCACACCGCGAAGGATTCAGCCAGCTTATGCAGCACGCCCAGAAAGCCGCGGGCGTAATAACCCATAATTTCAGCTCGTTGAGCAGGCAATGTCTGAGGATAGTGTTGGGAAAAATCCGTCACAAAGCCGGTGCATGGTCCGTCGATCTGTCGAAGAATGTCGTCGAGTTCGTGTTCCGGATCCGGCGTCATGGCCCGCTCCGTTGTTACCGCCTGCAGAACGGGAGTAGGCACCGGAAAGTCCGGATTCGATTGTGGATGCGCAGGATCCACACCGTCAACGCCGGGTATCGCGCCCAACATGCGGTCGAACGAGTTATTCTCCAGCATCAGGACTACGACGTGTTCAATTGGATCTGCCATTGGAATTCCTTTCTCACCACCGCAACAAGATCTTGCCGATATGAGCACCACTTTCCAGTAGCGAGTGCGCCCGCGCCGCCTCCGCCGCTGGCAGCACCTCAAAGATGACCGGACGAACCCGGCCCGCTTCAATGAGCGGCCACACCACTTCGCGCAGCTTTCTCGCGATGGCTGTCTTGAAGGCGACGGGACGCGGACGCAGCGTGGAACCTGTGATCGTCAGCCTCCGCCGCATGAGTTTCGGCAGCTCGACGGTCGCCACCGCACCACCCTGCACTGCAATCACAACCAGGCGACCACCCTCCGCCAGCGCATCCAGTTCTCGCGGAACATAATCGCCGGCGACCATGTCGAGAATTACGTCCACGCCTCGGCCGCCCGTGAAAACACGCACGCGCTCCACGAAATCTTCGGTCTTGTATTGGATAGCGCGCGCCCCAAGCGCCTCGCAGGCGCGGCACTTTTCCTCGCTGCCAGCGGTCACGAATACGGGATGGCCGAGCGTGTGAGCGATTTGAATTGCCGCCACGCCAATGCCGCTGGAACCACCCTGTACCAGCAGGCTCTCGTGTTCGCCGCCTTCGCCGTGCCCCAGCCGGGCGCGATCGAAAACGTTGCTCCAAACCGTGAAGAATGTCTCGGGAATCCCCGCCGCATCGATGAGGCTGAGGCCCTTGGGCACAGGAAGGCACTGGCCCATTGGGACGGCGACATACTCGGCGTAACCGCCGCCTGACACCAGCGCACAAACCTCGTCACCTGCCTTGAGCCCGAATGGGTTTTCTGTCGAACAGTCCCCTTCAACAAGGGTACCGGAAACTTCCAAACCAGGCAGATCCGATGCTCCGTGCGGTGGCGGGTAACGGCCCGTTCGCTGCAAAATATCAGGCCGGTTGATGCCGGAAGCCGCCACTCTGATCAGCACCTCGCCCACGCCGGGGACAGGCACTGGGCGCTCCGTCAGACGCAGAACTTCAGGCCCGCCAGGTTGTGCGATTTCCACTGCTCTCATTGTTCTCATTTGCCCAGATACCAGAATCGAATCAGAAACAGCCCTGTGAGTAAGTAGACCATCCAGTTCACTTCGCGTAACCTGCCGCGCAACACCTTCAGCAATGTCCACGCGATGAACCCGAACGCCAGCCCGTTCGCGATGCTGAAGGTGAGCGGAATTCCGATCATCGTCAGAAACGCCGGGATCGCAATGCCGGGATCGGTCCACTCGATCTCGGCCGCCGTTGTCATCATCATGCTCCCCACAATGATGAGCGCGGGGGCTGTCGCCGATTCCGGGATCACGCCAAACAGCGGTGCCACAAACAGCGCCACCAGAAAAAGTAACCCAGTGACGATGGCCGTCACGCCAGATCGCCCGCCTGCAGCCACGCCAGCGGAACTCTCGATATAGCTGACCACCGTCGACGTCCCGCTCAGTGCGCCCGTTATCGTGGCGATGGCGTCGCTGAACAGAATCCGGTTCACGCGCGGGATCTTGTGCGTTTCGTCGAACAACCCCGCCTTCTTTCCAACCGCGACCAGAGTTCCGACGTTATCGAACAGATCGACGAACAGGAACACAAACACGATCTCCAGCAGACCTCTGCCCAGCGCACCGCGAATGTCCAGTTGCAGCGCGGTCGCGGATATGCTGGCGACACTGTAAGGTTCGGGGTGCCATTGGATAGTGCCTGTCAGCGCCGCCAGCAGCCACGTAGTCAGGACGCCCAGCAGAATTGCGGCCCGTACGCCCGCGCAAAGCAGCGCACCGGTCAGAATCAGGCCGAACAGCGCCAACAGCGTGGCGGGCGCACGCAAGTTTCCCAGGGCCACGGTCGTCGCCGCGTTCGAAACCACAATCCCGGCGTTGCGCAGACCGATGAACGCGATGAACAGACCAACACCGGCAGCCACCGCCGAGTAGAGTTCGGAAGGGATGGCATTTACAATCATCTGCCGAATGCCCAGCGCTGTAAGGACCAGAAACGCAACGCCAGAAAGGAACACTGCGCCGAGAGCGACGTGCCAGTCGATACCCATGCCCTTCACCACCGAATACGTGAAGTAAGCATTCAGCCCCATGCCTGGAGCCAGCGCAATTGGATAGCGGGCGAAGCCGCCCATCAGCAGGCTGCCGACGGCGGCAGCAAGACAGGTGGCTGCGGTAACCGCGGCAATGGGCATACCAGCCTCGTGCAGGATCGACGGATTCACGAAGATGATGTAGGCCATCGTCATGAACGTCGTGAGACCAGCGAGGATCTCAGTTCGCCAGGAAGTTCGCAGCGCCGCAAATTCAAAGTACTGTTCTGCGCGGACGATCAGTTGCCGCATGAGAAAGACAGGATAGCAGCCCCGCGCTACTTTGAAAGGTACTGCAGCATAGCCCGGGCCGCATTGCCGCGGTGGCTCACCCTGAACTTCTTCTCACCATCCACTTCGCCAAACGAACATCCAAACGGGGGATAGAAAAAAAGAGGGTCGTAACCGAACCCTGCCGGTCCGCGCGCTTCATGCAGCAACTGCCCTTCCACCTCGCCGCGAAAGGTCTTCAGCACTTCCCCGCCTTTCGCCAGCGCGATCACACAAACAAACCGTGCCGTCCGATTTGGATTTTCTCCAAGCCGTTCGAGCACCAGCTTGTTGTTGGCATCGTCGGTGGCATGTTCGCCCGCGTATCGGGCGGAGTAAACGCCGGGCGCGCCGTCGAGTTCATCCACCGCTAGTCCGGAATCGTCCGCAAACAGCGGACCGGGAGCGAACTTACTGTAATAAGCCGCTTTCAGCGCGGCGTTCTCTTCAAAGGTGGCGCCCGTCTCATCCGGCGCGGGTATAGACTTCAGGTCAGACAACGGCTCAACTTCGATTCCTAGCAGTTCCCCGGCCAGGCGAAACTCCCGCAGTTTACCGGGATTTCCAGTGGCACACCAGACTTTCATACTCAGGCGGATTCGATCACATCGCGCTGGGCCGTGATCAGTTGCGCAATGCCGTGACGCGCGAGTTCGCGCATCTCGTCCATTTGCCGGTTATCGAAGCTGCGGTTTTCTGCCGTGGCCTGAAACTCCACATATCGTCCGCCATCGGTCATCACTACGTTAGCGTCCACCTCGGCGCGCGAATCTTCTTCGTAGTTCAGATCCAGTATCGCCTCGCCTTTGAGAATGCCAACGCTGATGGCCGCCACCATGCCGGTGATCGGCGACCGTTGCAGCATCTTGTACCCCACCATCTGCTTGATCGCCAGCGCCAGCGCCACGTAAGCTCCGGTGATGGAAGCCACGCGAGTGCCGCCATCGGCCTGCAGCACGTCGCAATCGATAAAGATCGACCGTTCACCCAGCGAATTCAGGTCAATCACGGAGCGCAGCGAGCGCCCGATCAGCCGCTGGATCTCATGCGTGCGTCCGCTCGGGCGGCCCTTCGTCACTTCGCGCGGAGTACGCGTACCCGTGGCGCGGGGCAGCATGGCGTATTCCGCCGTGACCCAGCCTTTCCCGGAGTTGCGCAGGAACGCGGGCACCGAATTCTCAACGCTCGCTGCGCAGAGTATCTGGGTATTCCCTACGGTAATCAGCGCCGAGCCTTCCGCCGTCTTGAGGTAACCTGGAACTATCGTGACGGCACGGAGTTCGTTTGTTTGTCTGGAATCAACCCGCATTTTTCATCGCAAAGAACATCGCAAAAACAATCAGTATCATGACGCCCACCACAATTACCAGGCATGGCACACCCGGCCGCATCTGAGGTGGAAGGTCCTGCTTTTTCTTAACGGCTTTATATTTTGCCATTCGGTTTCGAATCGATGGAACATCTGCCGGTTGCTACGCTGTTGGACGTGAACCGGAGAAGAGGAACTTCCAGTCTACTATTCGCAACGGCGCTGCTTGCCATTTGCTCCACGGGATGCGGATCGGGTGATGCCGCAAAGCCCGATCTGCCCGCCTCCGTTTCGCCTGGCTGGACGATGAAATCAATGGAATCGTCCGCACCGCCCGCCGACCTGCCGCAATTAGGAACGCCGCCGGTCTGCTGGAAAGCCGATTACACTGGCAATGGGGACGTCACCGTGCATGTATGCGGATATCGGGTATCGGCGTTTGAGGCAGAGCAGCGCATGCCCGCGGCCGCGAACGAGGTGAAGTTCCACAAGGGCGTCTATCTGGCGATCGTGCACTGGGAGAATGTTTCCCATTCTGCGATCACTGGGCTGGTGGGGGCGTTGCAAAGGAGCTTGCCGAATTGACCACTCTGCCTGCTTTCCGAAATGAGCCTTATATCGACTTCACCTTGCCCGCCAATCGTGCCGCTATGGAAGCAGCGCTTACGCGTGTGCGCTCGCAGCTGGGTCGCGAACACAGCCTGACCGTGGCCGGACAACGTATCGTCACAACCGAGAAACTTATCTCTACGAATCCTGCGAACCCGGATGAAATCGTGGCCATGCATTCCAAAGCTACGCCGGAGATCGCGATGCGCGCGATCGAGGCCGCTCATGCAAACTTTCCGTCCTACAGCCGCACACCTGCAGCTAACCGCATTGCCATGCTGCTCCGCACCGCGGATTTGATCCGCGGACGCAAGTTTGATTTCAACGCATGGCTGGTCGTCGAGGCAGGCAAAACGTGGCCAGAGGCGGAAGCCGAAACTGCTGAAGCGATCGATTTCTGCGAATATTACGCCAGGGAGATGGCCCGGCTCGATAGCCCTCATCCGGTTGTGCAATTGCCCGGCGAGCGCGGCGAACTCCGTTATCTCGCCCTGGGTGCCGGTGTCGTAATTCCGCCGTGGAATTTTCCGCTGGCGATTCTCTGCGGCATGACAGTAGCGGCACTGGTCACCGGCAACACCGTGGTGATTAAGCCGTCCAGCGAAACGCCCACCATCGGCGCAGTCTTCGCTGAGACGTTGCTCGAAGCCGGCTTCCCGCCCGAATCATTCTCATTCATGCCCGGCAGCGGTGGCATTATCGGTGACATTCTCGTGCAGCATCCGAAGACACGCTTTGTTTCGTTCACTGGTTCGCGCGATGTTGGCCTGCGCATCAACGAACTTGCCGCCCGTCCGCAAGCCGGGCAAATCTGGATCAAGCGTATCGTGGCCGAGATGGGCGGCAAAGATGCCATTGTGGTCGATGGAGATTGCAACCTCGACGCCGCCGTGGAAGGCGTGACTGCATCGGCATTCGGATACTCCGGCCAAAAGTGCTCGGCTTGTTCCCGCGCCATCGTCCATCAGGCTGTGTACGATGCGTTTCTGAAAAAGCTGCACACCCGCGTCGCCCGCATTACGGTTGGCTCACCGGAAGAACCCGCTTTCGCCATGGGGCCCGTAATCAGCGCGAACGCCAAGAAGAGCATCCTCAGTTACATCGAAATCGGCAAGAAAGAATGCCGCTTGCTCTGGGGCGATGGCGCCGTTCCCGACAAGGGTCACTATCTGCCTCCCACCGTGTTTGCCGACGTCGCGCCAAACGCTCGAATATTTCAGGAAGAGATCTTCGGACCCGTACTCGCCGTCACAAAGGCAAGCGATTTCGATCGGGCTCTGGCCATGGCGAACGACTCACCCTATGGCTTGACCGGCGCAGTCTATTCAACGAACGCCGCGCACGTGGCCCGGGCCCGGGAGGATTTCTTCGTCGGCAATCTCTACATCAACCGAAAGTGCACGGGTGCCATGGTGGGAGCGCATCCGTTCGGTGGCTTCAACATGTCGGGGACGGATTCGAAAGCGGGCGGGCCGGACTATCTGCTCTTGTTCCTGCAGGCGAAATCTATTGCCGAGATGATATGATAGAACTACCCCGTTGAGAAGGGGACCAGGAAATTCCAGTTACAGGTTCAAATCTGATCGACATGGCGCGGATTCAGTTAACATCCGCTTCGGACCGGGACCTTCGGGTCCCGGTTTTTTTTGCGCCTACTTCGGTTTAGCGGCGGGACCAACGATGCCGGCCTGCGATGTTGGCACTAGTTCGATATCCAGCTCGATCTGCACTTCATCCGACACGATGATGCCGCCGGTTTCCGCCACGCCATCCAGTGCGGTCCCCACAATTCCATAATCTTTCCGGCTGATCTTCGTCGTTGCCGTCAGGCCGATCTTGGAACGCCCCTGCGCGTCCTTCACAATGGCCGAGGGACCGTCAATCGCCAGCACCACTTGCCTCGTAGTGCCCTTGATCGTGAGGTTTCCCGTCATATTGAGCTTTCCCGCTCCGGCCTTCGCCACTTTTGTGGACTTGAAAGTGATCGTAGGAAATTTCTGGACGTCGAAGTAGTCGGTCTTCACCTGATCGTCGCGCTTCGCGACGCCGGTCTGCAGCGTATTCACGTCGATTGTTGCGTCGACGACATCCTTCGAAGGGTCCTTCGGATCGTAGGTGACGGTGCCCTTGAGCCCGCCCATCGAGCCATGCACCGTGCTGACCATCAGGTGCTTGACGGTGAAGTTCGCGAAGCTGTCCAGCGTGGAAAGACTCCAGGCGTTGTCCTGCGCAAACAGCGCGGGCGCTAAAAGTACGCCTGCCACTAGTGCCAGCCTTAACCCACTGCGAATCTGCATCGCGGTTCTCATTCTCCCTTGAAAGTAAACTCAGCCGACGCCGTTCCCGAAGACGCAAGCGTCACCTGTTGTTCCTGCGTACCGAGCTCTTCCTGCCAGGCCTCAATAGTATAAACGCCGGGAGGTACATTCTTCATCTCAAAACTTCCGTCGGCGCCAGTCACCGCGAAGTAAGGATTATCCACCACACCGATCCAGGCCTTCATCCACGCGTGGATATTGCACTTCACGCGGATCATCACCTCGGGCAGCGCGAACTTGCGAATTGCGGGTTCGGCCCCCTCTGGCTGGTTCTGATTCCACTCGTAATTCACCTTCGCCCGAGGGTGGATATTGTGCGTGACGGGATCGGAATTGACGGCCTTCAGCGATTGCCCTGCCTGCATCCCGATCACACGCGGCTCAAACCAGCAACCATGCTGATCGATGACAACCGGATCGGCGGGCGGCTCAAACTTCTTGCCTTCCAAACCTTGCTTGATGTAGACAAAAGCGTTGGCAACCCCGCCCTTACGGCCAACATCGACGCTGCTGTCATAGAGAGTCGTCTTATGTAGCTTCGCGCAGAGCGGATCTTCTTCCATGTTGACCTTCTTGCGCGCTGGAGCCTTGCCCGTGAAAAGAATCTTGCCAGTGACGGTTCCCGCAGTGGAAGAATCCACCTTGAAATAGACGGGCGCTGCCGGAGCCTCAGTCTTGGCTGCGGTCGGGGTGGCCTTGTTGCACCCAGCCAGGAACAAAACGATAGCGGGAACGCAGATGCGG
>CAIKAS010000149.1 GCA_903825445.1 uncultured Acidobacteriia bacterium | reverse complement strand
GCTTTCCAAGCGCATCCACGGCCCCGTCGTCTCCGTCACCACTTACCGCGATGCCGGTTTCCTGCCGCATGCATTCATGAATTTCCTCTGCCTGCTCGGCTGGTCGCCCAAAAACGACCGCGAACAGATGACGCGCGAAGAGCTCGTACAGCTCTTCTCCTTTGAAGGCGTCAACCGCAGCAACGCCGTGGTGAATTTCACTGACGAAGATCCGTTCGATGCGAAAGCGGTCTGGCTCAACGCCGAACTAATCCGCAACATGTCCGTCGACGATCTGACTGCGGAACTTATGCCCTTTGTCCCCGTCGACGCTGCGAAAATGCGGCAAATTACACCGCTCATTCAGGAGCGAATCCGGCTCCTGCGCGACGTTCGGGAAGTAGCCGATTTCTTCTTCGCCACCGACCTCGCCCCCTACGACGTCTCCGAACTCATCCCCAAAAAAGGCGACGCCGCCATGGCCGCCCGCGCGCTGGAGAAATCCCTCGAAGTTCTCGCCACCGCCGACTTCACCCACGATGGTCTCGACGCCGCCCTCCGCGCCGCCTCCGTCGAACTCGGCATAAAAGCCGGACAAATGTTCGAGCCAATCCGCGTAGCCGTTTGCGGACGCAAGACCGCCCCGCCGCTCTTCGGCACCCTCGAAGTCCTGGGCCGGGAAACCTGCCTCACCCGTATAACGAAAGCGTTAGCGAAACTGGCAAACCAATGACGGCCTCTGCGACCTCTGCGTCTTCACTCCGCGCGCTCTGCGTGAAACTCCGGATGACCCTCGCTAAACTGAGATAGATAATGAATCAGCCCGACTCCAGCCCCTCCAACTTCGTTCGCGACATCATCCTCAACGATCTCCAAACGAACAAATACCAGGGCCGCGTACACACCCGATTTCCCCCGGAGCCCAACGGCTATCTCCACATCGGCCACGCCAAATCCATCTGCCTGAATTTCGGCCTCGCCGCGGAATTCGGCGGCAAAACCAACCTCCGCTTCGACGACACCAATCCGGAAAAAGAAGAGCAGGAATACGTCGATTCCATCATCGACAACGTCCGCTGGCTCGGCTTCCAGTGGCAGGAGCCAATTCATTACGCCTCCGACTACTTCGGCCAGCTCTACGAATGGGCGCTGAAGATGATTCGCGAGAACAAAGCTTTCGTCTGCGATCTCACCGCCGATGAGGTCCGCCAATACCGTGGCACGTTGACCGAAGGCGGCAAAGAAAGCCCTTATCGGAACCGAACCGTCGAAGAGAATCTCGATCTGTTCGAGCGCATGAAGAACGGCGAATTCCCCGATGGCTCCCGCACCCTTCGCGCCAAAATCGATATGGCGTCGAAGAACCTCAACATGCGCGATCCCGTGATGTATCGCATCCTGAACGCCGAACATCACCGTACGGGCAACAAGTGGTGCATCTACCCGATGTACGACTACGCGCACGGCCAGTCCGATTCCATCGAAGGCATCACCCACTCCATCTGCACGCTGGAGTTTGAAGATCACCGCCCGCTCTACGATTGGTACGTCGAGCAACTCGGCATTTATCACCCGCAGCAGATTGAATTCGACCGTCTCAACCTGACCTACACGATGCTGAGCAAACGCAAGCTCCTGCAGCTCGTGAAGGATGGACACGTTCGGGGTTGGGACGATCCGCGCATGCCCACTCTCTCCGGCATTCGCCGCCGTGGTTACACGCCTGAAGCGCTCCGCAATTTCTGCAAAGCGATTGGCGTTTCGAAAACCAATGGCACCATCGAACTTGGCTTGCTCGAACATCACGTTCGGGACGATCTCAACAAGCGCGCCCCGCGCCTGATGGCTGTCCTTCGCCCGTTGCGTGTTGTGATTGACAACTATCCCGAAGGCGAATCCGAATTGATGGAGGCCGTCAACAATCCGGAAGACGCCTCCGCCGGTACCAGAAAGGTTCCGTTCTCTCGCGTGCTCTACATCGAGCAGGACGATTTCAAAGAGGATCCGCCGAAGCAGTTCTTCCGCCTGTCGCCCGGTAAGGAAGTGCGCCTCCGTTGGGGCTATTTCATTACGTGTACCAGCGTCGTCAAGGATGAAAAAGGCGAGATCGTCGAGATCCACTGCACTTACGACCCCGCCACCCGTGGCGGCAACGCGCCCGACGGCCGCAAAGTGAAAGCGACCATCCACTGGGTCTCCGCCGCGCACGCCATTGACGGCGAAGTTCGCCTCTACGAAACCCTGTTCAATTGCGAAAGTCCGAACGACCTCGCCGACCTCAATCCCCGATCGCTCGAAGTGCTGACAGAATGCAAACTGGAGCCTGCGCTGGGCAGTTCCGAAGCGCAGTTTCGCTGCCAGTTTGAACGCTTGGGCTACTTCTGTGCTGACAACGACACTGCGCCGGGTAAACCAGTGTTCAACCGCATAGTAGGCCTCCGCGACGCCTGGGCCAAGATCGAGAAGAAGACCAAATGACCGTCCCCAGCCAAAAGAGGGCGGGCAATCCTGCCCGCAGCCGGGTTTCCACCCGGCTTGCCCAGGGGCAACTGGACCGGTGCTCCCAATGAACATCCTCGGAATCGGCGGAGTCCTCAACGACGCGGCCGCCGCTGTCATCAAAAACGGCGAGATCGCCGCCGCCGTCGAAGAAGCCAAGCTCACGCGCAGGCCCGAACCCGGCCGTCTGCCCGAAGCCGCCATCGCCGCCTGCCTCAAAATCGCGCGCCTCACACCCGGCGATATCGACCACGTAGCTCTCGCACGGCCTTTGCCGACCGGGTCCGCGCTGCCCTCCGCGCTTCGCGTCTTTACCAAAGCGAAGGTGGATACGGTCGATCACCACGCCGCGCATGCCGCCGCCGCCTACTACGTTTCTCCGTTCGAAGAAGCCACGGTCATTACTCTGGATCGCGAAGGCGACCTCCGTTGCGGCGCCAAATGGCATGGAGCGGGGAACACCCTCACTATCGAGGAAGAAATTCTCTATCCCGATTCCATCGCCGAACTTTACGGCCATGTGACGGAACTCCTCGGTCTGCGCGCGCGATCGGATGAGCACCGAATTCAGTGGCTATCCATGACCGGCAAGCCGCGCTTCGCCGATCTCTTTTCTCAGATCATTCACGATCGCGCCATTGACTCTACTGCCGCCGAACATCTCTCTGGTCTCGGCAACGACATTTCCAACCGCGCCGATATCGCCGCCAGTATGCAGCACGCGCTCGAAACCTACGTGATGCGGATTGCGGATGGTGCCACCAATGTATGCCTCGGTGGCGGCGTAGCCTGGAACGCAGTTCTCATATCTGCGCTCGAACGTCGCTACAAAGGCGTGTTCGCCCAGCCGGCTGCAGGTAACGCCGGAACCGCGCTTGGAGCCGCGCTCCACGCATGGCATGGAGTCGCCGGAAGAGCCAGCCGTCTCGATGCCGGCAGTTACTACCTTGGCCCGGATTTCACCATCCAGGAAGTGAAGGAAGCGCTCGAAAACTGCAAGCTCCGCTTCCGCCTGTTAGAGACCATACCCGCACGCATTGACGCTGCCGTTTCGCAGCTGGAAACGAACCACATCGTCGCGTGGATGCAGGGCCGCATGGAGTTTGGCCCGCGCGCGTTAGGCAATCGGAGCATTCTCGCATCGCCGCGCGATCCCTACTCAACGGAAAACCTGAATACGTTCATCAAGCATCGCGAATCGTCGCGCAAATTTGCCGCGTCGGTCCCGGCGGAGATCGCTTCTGAGTATTTCGAGACTGGCCCCAACGCCCGCCATCTCGCCACCGTCGGCACGGTTCGCCCGCAGTACAAAGAACAGTTCCGCACCGCGATTCTTTCCGGAGATGCCGTACGCGTTCACACCGTATCGAAGGAAGATAATCCGCTCTATTGGCGCTTACTCCACGCGTTCGGCGCTAAGACCGGGCTGCCGGTTCTCTACAACACGTCATTCAATCTCTTCGGCGAGCCGCTGGTCTGTACCCCGCGCGACGCCGTGCGCAGTTTCTATTCGTCCGGCATCGACGCGATGGTCGCCGGCAACTTCCTCTTAGAAAAATGACCCCCAAACGTCCCCGCCATGCGGCCACGCTGGTAGCAGCCGGAATTCTGCTCAGCCGCATCGCGGGCCTCGTTCGCGAAAGTATTTTCAATCACTACTTCGGTCTTTCTGCCGCCGCCGACGCCTTTCGCGCTGCGATTCGCATCCCGAATTTCCTGCAGAATCTCTTCGGTGAAGGTGTGCTCTCGGCATCCTTCATCCCTGTATATGCCAGCCTGCTCGCGCGCGACCGGCAGGAACAGGCCGGACGGGTTGCAGGCGCCATTTTCGCGATTCTGGCGCTCGTGACTTCAGTGATCGTGACCTTCGGTGTGCTGGCCACGCCGCTGTTGGTGGACCTGATTGCCCCAGGTTTCGACCCGGTTCGCCGCGGCATGACGATCCCGCTTGTGAAGGTCCTCTTCCCCGGTGCCGGATTGCTCGTGATGTCAGCCTGGTGCCTCGGTATTCTGAATAGCCACCGGAAGTTCTTCCTCTCTTACAGTGCGCCGGTTCTCTGGAATCTGGTGATGATTGGCGCGCTGCTGGGCTTCGGCCGCCACACTCCAATGGACCGGCTCGCCGTCGTGGTTGCCTGGGCGTCCGTGATTGGAAGCGCTGCCCAGTTCACGGTTCAGTTGCCATTCGTTCTGCGGCTGGTTCCCGCTTTGCGAATCGGTTTAGCGTTCGATGTGGATGGCGTGCGAACGGTGGTCCGCAACTTCATGCCGGTTTTCGTCAGTCGCGGCGTGGTGCAGTTGAGCGCATTCATAGACGGAATGCTTTCCAGTTACCTCGGAGAAGGCGCGGTCGCGGCTGTGGCAAACGCCCAGACCCTGTATCTGCTCCCCGTCAGCCTGTTTGGCATGTCGGTCTCTGCTTCGGAGTTGCCCGAAATGTCGAGTGCCGTGGGCAGCGAGGCTCAGATTAAGGAGTTTCTCGTCAAACGTCTGACCTCCGGACTGCGCCGCATCACTCTGCTCGTGATTCCTTCCGTAGTTGCGTTCATCGCGCTCGGCGACATGATCGCCGGGGCAATTTATCAACACGGGAGATTCACCGCCGCCGACTCACGTTACGTCTGGACCGTACTTGCCGGATCGGGGGTCGGCCTGCTCGCCTCCACGCAGGGGCGCTTGTTTTCTTCCGCATTCTACGCGTTAAAAGATACCCGCACACCGCTGAAATTCGCCGTCATTCGCGTAGCGTTGACCACGATTCTCGGATATATCTGCTCGCGTCAGCTACCCCAAATGCTGGGCGTGGATCTCAAGTGGGGTGCCGCCGGATTGACCGCATCCGCTGGCGTCAGCGGTTGGATCGAATTTCTCTTGCTGCGTCACGCGCTTTCGAGACGAATCGGTGCGGCGCACATCGGTGTAGCCTGGATGGCCAGATTGTGGGGCTCCGCAATAATCGCCGCCGCCGTGGCATGGGCAATCAAACTGCATTTTCCAATGCACGACCCCAGGCTCGCCGCCGCCGCGACGCTGATTCCGTTTGGTGCAATCTACCTGCTGCTGGCCGATCCACGCCAGTTCAGGCGTTAGGGATACATCTTATAGAGCATCAAATAGATGACTACGCCGGTGACATTCACGTACATCCAGATCGGCCAAGTCCACTTCGCAATCGCCTTGTGCTTGTCGTAGCGAGCCTTCAGGCCGCGATTCATCGTGATAATTGCCAGCACCGGCACGGCGGCCGCGAGGGGAGTATGGGTCCAGAGGATTACCTGATAAATGACCCAGATCGCTCCCGCGCCCTTGAAATAGACGATTCCCGCATGAGCGTGAGACGTCAGATAGCTGACCAGGAATATCGTCGATACACCGAACGCCGTGATCATCACCTTTTTGTGAGCGTCGCGCTTGCCGCTCTTGATCAGGATCAGCCCCCAAAGCAGGAGTAACGCCGCAATCCCGTTCAGGAAGGCGTTGATCGTTGGAAGCGCGTCGAAGAAGCTCAAGAGGATTCCTTTTCCAGGCGGGCCACGTCGCGCGTGATCTTAGCTTCGGTATCACCATCGGAGATTCCGTAAAACCCGCGGATCTGGCCTTTCTTGTCGACCACCGCGAAACGGGTACTGTGTTCAATCTCCGCTCCGATCGAGCCAAGCTTGAATGCATCCTGATCCAGCATGTTCAGGGTGGCGACTTCACCTGTCAGCAGGAACCAGCGCGACGGGTCGTTATCAAATTTCTTCGCGTAGTGTCCAAGTACCTCCGGCGTGTCGTGTGCCGGGTCTACGGTGAACGACAACAGTTTCACGTCAGCAGGTGTCTTGCTCTGCAGGCTCCGCATATGTGAACTCATGCGAGGACACGGGCCTTCGCAGTTGGTGAACACGAAGTCCGCTATCCATACATGTCCGGCAAGCGTTGAACTTGAGAACGTCCGGCCTAAATGGTCAGTCAGCTGAAAGGCGGGGACATCGCCATAGACAGGCAGCGGTTGCCGCGCACATCCGGCGAGCGTCAGCAGAACCGCAATCAGTAAGGTAGCGCGCATTACAAAGAAGGTCTATCGAAAACCATCAAACCGTAAATCATGGGCAAATAAATCACCGAGGCCAGCAGCACATGCCGTGCCCGTGTGTTGGTGCGGTCCATCGCCACCCGAACTCCCGTATAGAGAAACCAAAAGCCCAGAATCAATGCGCCCACCAGGTAGACCTTGCCCGACATGCCGAGCATCACAGGCATCAGGCTGATGGGAATCAGAGTTGTGGCATAGAGAATGATCTGGCGCGCGGTCGACCGGCCATCCGGCTCGACGACAGGCAGCATCCGAATTCCGGCGCGCGCGTAATCGTCGCGGTACATCCATGCGATGGCGAGGAAGTGCGGGAACTGCCACACGAACAATATGAAGAACAGGCTCCACGCTTCGCGATCAAGAATGCCGCTGGCCGCCGCGTAACCCATCAGCGGTGGCATTGCGCCTGGAAGTGCGCCGACAACGGTAGATAAATGTGTTCGCGACTTCATCGGCGTGTATACAAAAAGATAAGCCGCGAGCGTAATCGCGCCCAGTAATGCCGAGAGCAAATTCACGCCGATCGCCAATTCGACCGCACCTGCCACGGCCAATCCAATGCCGAACCAGAGCGCGCGTTTGGCCGTGAGAAGACCCATCGGCAGCGGCCGCGAGGCCGTTCGCCGCATCAGCTTATCCGATTCCCGCTCCCACCATTGGTTCAGCGCCGCCGTACCGGAGGCGATCAGTCCGGTGCCCAGCATTGTGTGGAACAGCAGGGTCCAGTTGAACGGTGCCGTCCGATCCAGACCGAAGAAATAGCCCACTGCCGTGCTCATCAGGATGAGCCAGGTGATGCGCGGTTTCGTCAGTTCGATGTAATGGCGCATTTCAAAAAGATCAGGCAGATAGAGCGTCGGCAGTTAATGGTTGCATCACGATGCGTTCGCCCAGATTGCGCCGTACCAGAATTGCCAGTACGATGCTGGTGGCAAGAGTCAGTGCGCCGACCGCCACATGAAGGACGGTGAACGTGACCATCAGGGGCATCGGCTGGACTGCGTCGGCATATGCAATACGTGTCATGAAGGCGGCAATACCGAGAAAGACCTGGGTCAGAGTAACTGAAATCAGAGTGACTGCGCAGGCGCGCAACTCGCGATTCCGCGCGTAATGCAGCAGAATTCGCATCGAAACCCAAAGTACCACGCCGGTGACAAGAGGAGCCCCGCAAATGTGGTAAATCGAGCCAAGCGCCTTGTGTCGCACCGCAGCTCCCAAAAACAGCTGCCCGAGGACGCAGAGCGCTGCGGCAAGCGACAGACCACGGAGCGGATTCTCGCTGTCCTCCGGCACTATCGATGGCCCGGCAAGCCAGCGCTGA
This sequence comes from uncultured Acidobacteriia bacterium, assembly GCA_903825445.1. Lineage (GTDB taxonomy): Bacteria > Acidobacteriota > Terriglobia > Bryobacterales > Bryobacteraceae > BOG-234. Next base: position 7,863 of record CAIKAS010000149.1, on the reverse strand, counting down.
GAGGTAAATATTGCCATCGAAACGGTTAATGAAAAGAACAATTCCGCCAGGCTGGCGTGCGATGACGATATCCACCAGGGCAGCAGATAGAGCACGGTGAGGCCGCCGAGCACGCCCTGGGCAATAACGGCAACGAGCGCAACCACTGCCAATGTCTTCATCCAGCCACGGCGTTCCACGCGGAGAATCCAGACGAGCGACACGATCGTGAAAATCCCGACCGTCGTAGCGATCATGCGGTGGCCGTGTTCATAAAGGATGCCGCCTTCCATCTTCGGCATGAGCTTGCCGTAAGAAAGTGGCCAATCCGGGACGGAGAGACCGGCATCGCGGCTGGTCACCAGCGCCCCGGCGACTACCAGCAGCAGGGTGCAGAAGGCGAGAAGAATCGACCAGCGGTGTAAGCCGCGGTGATAGGGATGTCCAGCGGTGTTAGCTGCCATACGTAAAATCGATTGTGGCGGTGCCGCTGGCGGACAACGTCACTTTGCCTTCTTTCCTTCCCAGCTTTTCCTGGACAACCTCAATTGTATAAGTGCCGGGGGGAACGCCCTTCAGAGTGTACGCGCCGTCTTCGCCGGTGACAGCAAAAAACGGGTGCGACGATACGCCGATATACGAGCGCATCCATGGGTGCACGCTGCAGGTCATCGGGAACAAAATCTCTTGTTTGGCGAACTTCCGGAGCTTGTGCTCATCTTTTGGCGCCTCGGAGATGTTCCACGCCTGATTGACTTCGGCCTCAGCGTGAACGTTGTGGTTGACCGGATCTTCGTTGATGATTTCGAGCGTCTGCCCTACCATCAGACCAGTTACGTGAGGTGCGTAGATACAGCCCGATTGCGTCAATTGCACTGTTTCGGCTGGTGGCGTCCAGCGTGCGGGAATCAGGCCGTCTTTGATCCACACGAAAGCGTATCTCAGAGTGCCATTCGGATTCACGACGACAGTCTGGGCCTTTGCCGGGGCTTTGTGCTGGCGTTCGCAGGATGGATTGCTGGACATGTCGATCATCGGCATGACTGGCGGTTTGCCTTCGAACAGAATACGTCCGGATATGCTGCCAGCCGTGGCGGGGTCGACGTGTGCTTCCGGAAGTGCCGCGGGTGCCGGTGTCAGAGTCTCAGGGGCAGGGCCGCTTCCGCAATTCGAGACCAGTAGAATCAACGGAGCGATGAACGCGACAGGGGTCAGCAGTCTCAAAAACTATTCTCACACGATCTTATGGTTGCAGGCGCCAAATTGGCGGCAAGTTGGCGCATCGAACCGCTCCTGGATCATGAAACTCCTTGGCAAAAGGGCCCTCGAGCTGTATCTGGTCGGATCACTGTCCTTTTAATTCATGGGCTTGCGGGCGGCGGGCCGTCGCTCGCCCTTTCGCAGGCCGGCCCGCGCGGCGGTCCAGACGTCCAGCCCGTTGTGGCTGGTGCCCGAATCCCGGGTGCTAGCGTGGTGGGCATCACATTGATTCTGGCGATGTTTACGCGCTCCTTATCTTGTTGGGTGTCTTCGGGTATGGGAGGACACTATCTTTACCGCCATTTACAGTTGCTCACCCTCTTGGAATGATGCCTAGGCAGTACAATTACTAATTGCGGTAATCTGTTGCATTGAAATCTGCGCCGTGTTGCGCTTTGCCTGACGCAGGGTTGGTTCATCAGTTGCTGCAGATCCAGCGAAGAACACGGTTCGAATGACGACAAACACACCCACCTCCGAATCTTCCCCCGCTCCTGAGAGCAAACCAAGCAAGCGTGGTCTGGTATGGCTGATTGCCTTTGTGCTCGTTGCCGGTATTGCCGGCTACGCGGTCTATAAGGCCGGGCAACCGGGCCAGATCATCGTCACTTCCGGTGGCGGCGGACGAGGTGGCAGCGGTGGGCGAGGCGGACGAGGCGCCGGTCTGGGCCCTGTGCCGGTGGTCGTTTCAAAGACGCGCCGTTCAACTGTGCCTGTTTATTACAACGGACTGGGTAATGTGACGCCGTATTTCACGTCGACGCTGAAGCCGCTCGTCAGCGGGACGATCATGTCGATCAACTTCCAGGAAGGTGATCTGGTGCAGAAAGACCAGGTACTTTTCGTTGTGGATCCTCGTCCTTTCCAGGTCGCGCTGGCACAGGCCGAAGGACAACTGGCGCGCGATCAGGCGCAACTCAAGGATGCTCTGCTGGATCAGGCCCGCTACAAAGGCCTGATTGCAATGAATGCGATTCCGGTGCAAACGCTGGATACTCAGGATGCTCTCGTTGGGCAATTACAGGGAACAGTTAAGACCGACCAGGCGAATATCGACAGCGCAAAACTGAATATCAACTATTCGGAAGTGAAGGCACCTTTCACGGGACGTTGCGGATTGCGCCTTGTAGATCCGGGGAATGTAGTGACGGCGAACAACACAGGTCTCCTTGTGATTTCGCAGGTGAATCCTATCGCCGTACTTTTCACCGTTCCTGAAGACAATCTTCCGCCGGTTGTCAAGAAGCTCCGCCAGGGAGTCAAGTTGCAGGTAGAGGCATGGAACCGCGACAGTTCAAAGAAGCTGGATACGGGTTATCTGCTGACGATCGACAATCAAATCGACAACACGACAGGGACTGGACGTCTCAAGGCGATCTTCCCGAATGATGGTGAGTCGCTGTTTCCGAGCCAGTTTGTGAACATCCGCCTGCTGGTGGACACACAGCACGATCAGATTGTAGTTCCCACAGTGGCGGTCCAGAATGGCCAACAGGGCTCGTTTGTCTACGTGGTGAACGATCAGTCGAAGGTGCAGATTCGCCCGGTGACAACGGGAATCGTCAGCGATGAAATCGGCACGCAGATTTTGACCGGTCTTGAAGAAGGCGAGCAGGTCGTGGTGGACGGAACCGACCGCTTGCAGAACAATGCGACGGTTAGGATTCGCCCGGCCAGCGGTGGCGCAGGTGGTGGCCGCGGCGGTCGTGGCGGCAGCGGCGGACGCGGTGGCCGTGGCGGGGGCGGAGCGGATGCAGGTGGGGCTGGCGGACCGGATGGCGCGGCGGCTGATGGCGGCGGACGTGGCCGGGGACGCCGCGGCGGCGGTGGGGATGGCGCGGGCGCGGATGCGGGCGGTGGCATGGGAGCCGGCGGCCGTGAGGGTCGCGGCGGACGCGGTGGCCGTGGAGGCAGCGGCAGAGGACGCCGTGGAGGCGGCTCACCCGAGTGAGTATTTCCCAAATCTTTATTGAGCGGCCGGTTGCCACGTCGCTCATGATGGCCGGGGTGATCCTGACCGGCTTTGTCGCGTATTCGCAATTACCTGTTTCGGCGCTGCCGCAGGTCGATTACCCGATCATTCAGATCCAGACCTTCTATCCGGGCGCGAGTCCGGAAGTGATGACATCGGCGGTGACTGCGCCGCTCGAAAAGCAGTTCGGGCAGGTGCCGGGCCTGACCCAGATGACGTCGATCAGTTCATTTGGCAGTTCGCTGATCACTTTGCAGTTTTCCCTATCACTAAATATCGATATTGCGGAGCAGGAAGTTCAGGCCGCTATCAACGCGGCCGGCGGATTCCTTCCCAAGGGTCTGCCGTTGCCGCCGGTTTACTCGAAAACGAATCCTGCGGATGCGCCGATTCTGACGCTCGCGCTAACTTCGGATACCCTGGCTCTGCCGAAGGTGGAAGAGCTGGCTGAAACCCGTATGGCGCAACGAATATCGCAGTTGCGCGGCGTCGGATTGGTCAGTATCAGCGGTGGCCAGCGACCCGCGGTGCGAATCCAGGCGAATCCGGTGGCTTTGGCGTCTTACGGTTTGAGTCTGGAGACGCTGCGCAGCGCTCTTTCGACGGCGACTGTGAATGCCGCGAAGGGTAGTTTCGACGGTCCGGATCAGGCCTGGACGATCAACGATAACGACCAGCTGCAAAAGGCCGTTGAATACGCGCCGATCGTAATTGCCTACCGCAACGGCGCGCCTGTGCGCCTTAAAGATGTTGCGACGATTATCGACGGGGCTGAAAATACCAAGCAAAGAGCCTGGGTGGATACGACTCCCGCTATCATTCTGAACATTCAGAGGCAGCCGGGAACCAACATCATCGAAGTCGTCGATACGATCACCAAGCTTCTGCCGCAGATGCAGTCGTCGATTGGCGACGCGGTCAAGATTCGGGTCATTACAGACCGCACCACGACAATTCGGGCTTCCGTTAAGGACGTGGAATTTGAACTGATGCTCACGGTGTTCCTGGTCGTGATGGTCATCTTCGTGTTCCTGCGCAGTTTCTCGGCTACAGTGATTCCGAGTATTGCGGTGCCGCTCTCTCTGATCGGCACGTTTGGCGTGATGTATCTGCTCGGCTACAGCCTTGACAATCTTTCGCTGATGGCATTGACGATTTCGACCGGCTTCGTGGTCGACGACGCGATCGTCATGATCGAGAATATTTCCCGCTATCTCGAAATGGGCGAGACGCCGATGGCGGCGGCGCTGAAGGGGTCGGGAGAAATCGGCTTCACGATCATTTCTCTGACCGTCTCGCTGATTGCGGTGTTGATTCCGCTGCTGTTCATGGCCGACATCGTCGGTCGTTTGTTCCGCGAATTCGCGGTTACGCTGGCGGTAACGATCTTGTTCTCCGCGTTCGTTTCTCTGACACTGACACCGATGATGGCGGCCCGAATTCTGAGGCATCATCCGGAAAGCGAGCAGGGCTTCTTTTACCGGATGTCGGAATGGTGTTTCGTCAAGACCATCGAACAGTACGGCAAGATGGTGCGCGTTGTTCTGCGCCATCAGTACATCACACTGCTGGTAGCGGTGGGGACGCTGGGACTGACTGTTTATCTGTTTAATATTATTCCGAAAGGGTTTTTCCCGGTGCAGGATACCGGCGTGATCCTTGGTATTTCGGAAGCGCCCGAATCGGTATCGTTCGAGAGCATGGGCGATTTGCAGCAAAGGCTCGCGAAGGTGATTCTGGAAGATCCGGCGGTTCAGAACCTGACGTCTTTTATCGGCGTTGACGGTACCAACACGTCTCCGAACGACGGTCGCATTCAGATTACGCTGAAGCCGCTTGAGGAGCGCGACGGGTCCGCCATGGACGTAATTCGCCGGCTGCAGCCGAAGCTGGCTCAGGTGCCGGGTATCATGCTTTACATGCAGCCGGTGCAGGATCTGACGGTGGAGGACCGCATCAGTCGCACGCAGTATCAGTATTCGCTCGACGCCCCGAACAAAGACGTTCTGGATACATGGATTCCGCCTCTGGTGGCGCGTTTGAAGCAGATACCAGAATTACGGGATGTTGCGACCGATCAGCAGAACGGCGGCGTGGGCATTCAGTTGGTGATCGACCGCGATACCGCGGGCCGGTTTGGGATCACACCGCAGAACATCGACGATACGCTTTACGACGCTTTTGGGCAACGCCAAGTCTCGACGATTTTCACACAGGCTAATCAGTTTCACGTGATCCTGGAAGCCGGGCCGAAGTGGCAACTGGATGCGGGCTCGCTGAAAGATCTCTATATTCAGGTGGGATCGGCGGCGGCGAATCTGGCGTCCACGGTAGCGCTGGCTGGAACGAACACCGCACTGACGGGTGCTGCTTCCATTCCCTCAGCGCCGTTAAGCGCTTTTACAAGAGCGCGGACAATTACGGTGCCGACCTCGATTAACCATCAGGGGCAGTTCCCGGTTGTGACGCTTTCCTTTAATCTGGCGCCAGGTGCGTCGCTGGGCGCGGCGGTGGATAAGATTCGCGCTGCCACGACGGAACTTGGGATGCCTGCCAGCATTGAGCCCCAGTTCCAGGGAACAGCGGCGTCCTTCGAGAAGTCACTCGCCAGCGAGCCTATTTTGATTCTGGCGGCTATTGTTACCGTGTACATCGTGCTCGGCGTGTTGTACGAAAGCTACATCCATCCGGTCACGATTCTTTCCACGCTGCCGTCGGCAGGAGTGGGAGCCATCGCGGCGCTGCTGCTGTTCAAAGAGGATCTGGATGTGATTGCGCTGATCGGCATCATTTTGCTGATCGGAATTGTGAAGAAAAACGCGATCATGATGATCGATTTCGCGCTCGAAGCCGAGCGGCACGAAGGGAAGACCCCTGAGGAGGCGATCTATCAGGCCTGTCTGCTTCGCTTTCGCCCGATTATGATGACCACTATGGCGGCTTTGCTGGGAGCGGTGCCGCTGGCGTTTGGCACAGGCGTGGGCTCGGAGCTGCGAAAGCCCCTGGGCATCACGATTATCGGCGGACTGGTGGTCAGCCAGGTGTTGACACTGTTCACAACACCGGTGATCTATCTGGCGTTCGGCCGGCTGGCGACGTGGCTGAGCAGGAACAAGAAGACCAGCGCTTCCACTACCGGGCATCATGGGCCGACACCTCTGCCGGAGGCCACGGCGTGATGATCGGCGGCGACAGCACGCGGAGTCGTGTGGCGAACGTATTTCTACGTCACATGGCGAGGTGTGCCCCTGCGCCGCCAGTTGCGGGAGTTTTTATGGAGGTTGACGGATGAGTATCTCCACACCCTTTATTCATCGACCTGTGGCGACCACGCTGCTGACGATCGCGATCGGGCTTTCCGGTGCGATCGCCTATACGCTGCTGCCGGTTTCGCCGCTGCCCCAGGTAGATTTTCCAACCATCAGCGTATCGGCGGGATTGCCCGGCGGGAGCCCGTCGGTAATGGCGGCGTCGGTGGCGACTCCGCTCGAAAAGATGTTCACGCGCATCGCCGGGGTAACGGAAATGACGTCGAACAGTTCGACGGGTTCCGCCAACGTGACGCTGCAGTTCGATCTTAGCCGCGACATTAACGCCGCGGCCCGCGATGTTCAGGCGGCCATCAATGCAGCGGCTCCGAACCTGCCGGCGAATCTTCCCATCAATCCAACGTACAGGAAAATCAATCCTGCCGACGCACCGATCGTGGTGATGTCGATGCAGTCCGACGTGGTGCCGCGGTCGCAGCTATACGACATCGCGTCCTCCATTTTTGCGCAGAAACTGGCGCAGGTGCAGGGCGTGGGCCAGGTTCAGGTGTTCGGCAGTTCGTTGCCCGCGGTACGAGTGGAGGTAAATCCCCAGCCCATTTCCGACTACAATATTGGGCTGGATACCATCGGTAGTTTTTTGGCCGGAGCCAACGCCAACACCGCCAAGGGCGAGCTTTCGACCAAGGACATGACGATCCCTCTTTATACGACGGATCAGTTGCTCGAAGCGAAAGACTACAGGAATCTGATCGTCATTTACCGCAATAATTCGCCGGTGCGGCTGTCGGATCTTGGCAATGTGATCGATTCCGTGGAAGACGTGCGCAACATCGGGATCGCGGACGGCAAGCCAGCCATCCTGATGTCTATCAGCAGGCAGCCGAATGCCAACATTATCGAGACGGTAGATCGCGTGAAGGCATTGCTGCCGCAGTTCCAGGCATCTCTCCCGCCTACGATTCACCTGTCCGTGGATAACGACCGCACGGGAACGATTCGGGCTTCCGTGATCGAGGCCCAGATCACCATGGCGATATCCATGGGGTTGGTTGTTGTGGTCGTTTTCGCGTTTCTGCGGAACGGCTGGGCGACGCTAATTCCGAGTATTTCAGTGCCCGTTTCGCTGATCGGAACGTTTGGCGCGATGTATCTGCTGGACTATACCCTGGACAACCTTTCGCTGATGGCGCTGACGATTGCGACGGGTTTCGTGGTTGACGACGCCATCGTGGTGATCGAAAACATTACGCGGTATATCGAGCAGGGGATCGAACCGATGGAAGCGGCACTGAAGGGCGCGCAGGAGATCGGGTTCACGGTCCTTTCGATGAGCGTTTCGCTGATCGCGGTATTCATTCCGATTTTGATGATGGGCGGGAT
>CAIKAS010000148.1 GCA_903825445.1 uncultured Acidobacteriia bacterium | reverse complement strand
TGGATGCGTGCGACAAACTCGGCGTATTCTTCGTTGCCATGAAAATCGTCTGCCATGAAGAAGCCTCCGCGCAGCAGATACTCGCGCATTTCCGCGCCCTGTTGCTCGGTCAGCGCCCATTCACCCACCTGCACGGCGTATAGGAAAGGCAGATCGAATTCCTCGTGCTGGTCGAGGTTCACAGGCTGCTCGACGGAACGGACCTGCAGGCGGGTCAGGCGTCTGACGGCGGCGAGAAAGTGCCGGTCAGCGCGCGGGTAATCCTGCGTCCAAAGGGACAGGCCCTCCCGCCAATCGCCCTGATAGCGTGGATAGTAGCCGTCCATGGGCCCGCCGTTCGGATACATCAGGCGGGCAAAAATGAACTCGCCTGGCACCTTCCAGTCCTCAGGAAGTTCGAACGAAGAGTATTCCACCCCCGCATACTGCCGAAACGGCTTCTGAAACGCCTGCAACGCGCCTAACGCCGCCAGAAGGACGGCAACGGCGGCAACGGCTTTTCGACCGCGTTTCAGCATAGCCTTGCACTGAGGATACCAGTGTTTGGGAGTTTCGGGTGGGTGACAAAACGTTACTTAGCGCGTCCAACCAGAAGACGTTTGCAGGTCGGATTCTGGTCTATAATTCAGGACAGCAGTCATCGCCGAATGGACACTCCAATTAATCCAGCCCCCGAGTCCGCCGTAACCGCCCCGGCTCCGGCCCCGCGCACCGCCGGTTTGGGCCCCGTCTCGCTATTGCGCGATGTGGCCATTTCGGTGGCGATGGCCGTCATCCTGATCGTTTTCATTTACCAGCCCGTAAAAGTCGAAGGCACCAGCATGATGCCCGGACTGACCGATCAGGAGCGCATCTTCGTTAATAAGTACGAATACAAGCTGGGGGCGAATAATATCCACCGGGGTGATCTGGTCGTTTTCCACTACCCGCTGGACCCGAGTCAGTCTTACATTAAGCGCATTGTCGGCCTCCCCGGCGACCGTGTCGAGATTCTGGCGGGTGACGTTTACGTGAATCAGGAAAGGCTGGACGAGCCTTACGTGCTCGACGAATTCCGGGATCGGGACACCATGCTGCCTCGCCTGGTTCCGCCGAACGATTACTTCGTTCTGGGCGATCACCGCAACTCTTCGAGCGACAGCCGGAGTTGGGGTTTTGTTGATCGCGCCAAGATCTACGGCAAGGCGGTTCTGGTTTACTGGCCCTTTGAAAAGATCGGTCGCGTTCGGTAAGTAAGTTCTTATACATCTGCCGGTTGCTCGTCGCGGATCAAATGATAAAATCGGGTCTTGTCTGCTTTCTCCCTGGTCCGGGCGGGAAATTGGTTCCTGCATTCGGGCATTCAGGAACCGTCGGGCGGCTTTTCCCGCTTCTACCGTTCTGAAATTCGAAAAAACCTGCCTGTTTCGACCGAGATTTCGGCGTACGCAGCGAAGGCGCTCGTGTTTTTGTATCGCACGACTGGCCAGACAGAGTACCTGGACGCTGCGCGGCGCACGGCAAGCTTTCTGATCGACCTGGCGTGGGACCCGGAACTTTGTATTTTTCCGTACGAGCACCCCTCCCCGACGCCCGACAGCCCCTATCTTAGCTATTTCTTCGACTCCGGCATTATCATTCGATGCCTGGTGGCCGTGTGGCAAGAGACCCGCGAAGACCGTCTGATTGAGCTCGCGAGCACTGCGTCCCACGGTATGTCTGCATTCTGGAACGGTCGCGACTACAACGCTATTCTGACGCTGCCGGACAAACAGCCCACGCCTCGGACGGCCCAGTGGTCCACCGCTCCAGGCTGCTATCAAACGAAGTCCGCGCTGGCATGGTGGGAAGTGGCGGAGATTACCGGCGACGCTAAGCTCCGGCAGGATTATCTGGACCTGATCGAGTCTGGAATTCATACCTGCCGCGGCTTTCTGGCGGGTGCGAACGAGCGCCTCAAGATCATGGATCGGCTGCACGCGTATTCTTATTTTTTGGAGGCGCTGTCTCCTTTGCTCGACCGGTCCGATTGCAGGCAGACTTATATTTACGTTCTTGACGAAGCGGCCCGGTACCTGCGCGAGTTGGCCCCGGAATTCGTACGCAGTGACGTCTATGCGCAGGTTCTGCGCGCACGAGTCAGAGCTTCGCACGTAATCCCGGTGAACGTCGCCGCAGCCAGCGAGGAAGCTAATGCTCTTGCCGGGTTCCAATCGGACAACACCGACCCGCGATTTAACGGCGGATTTCTATTCGGGAAACGCGGCGGCGTGATGTCTCCGCACGTGAACCCGGTATCGACCACGTTCGCCATTCAGGCTCTCGAAATGTGGCGTGCTTTCGAGGCCGGAGACTCCGAATCGTGCCTCCAGTCGCCAATCTGAGCCACGAGCCCGGCAAAGCAGTAAGAGTCGTATTTGCATCCGGCATTGCGGAACTGAACCGCGCGATGCTGGCTCATTTCTCGGCGATTGAGCCAGAAGTTCCCCTTTGCGTTGTATCCGAGTTTGAGCCTGAAGCTGGCGAATGGATCGCGTGGCACGTTCACCGTTCGTTCGAGCAAAACATCGAATATGTCAGAACTGCGCTTGCTGGCAGGCGAATCGTCTCGGCAGCGGTGGCGTATGATCGGCGGGCGGCGATGGATGGGCTGCGCCGCGCGGCTGGTGTGCTGGCA
>CAIKAS010000147.1 GCA_903825445.1 uncultured Acidobacteriia bacterium | reverse complement strand
TAAGGTGGACAGCCCAGAAACGCAAAACCCCGCACAAGGCGGGGTCGGCATCCGCTTGGTTGCCCTTTCGGGCCACATCTGCTCTTGCGAGCTGAACCACCTTGCCCGGACTGGGCAGGTTGGCGGGGGCCGACCCTCTCTCGATGCGGTATTGAAAGTAGTTGACAGCGCAGCTCTTGTCAATCGGGAAACGCGATCAAGTCACGAATCGCCCAGCGCCAGTCAAAGACTGATAACCATGTCACTGAATGCGCCGATACCGCGCGCGATCAACACTGAACATAAGCCGCCTGGACGCTGTCGTCGCGCTGGTGAGCGATCAGCGGATTCACCGACGGCCTTCACTGAAGGGTGTTTCCGTCCACTGCGTGCCGTTTCACTGCCGGAGCATCAACGTCGCAGCTCCCTGCCTACCCATCGAGTCCGTTTGCGTCACGAATCAAACGCGCTACACTCGTGGTGCATCAAGAATGGAGCAGACGCTCCTGCCAACCTGCCCCCCGGGCAAGGTGGCACCCCGCGCGGGGATGCGGCCGGTTCCGGCAAACATACGGGAACCTCTGCATGAAACGTCGACGTCCAGCGCAACAGCACCGGGAGACGAGATGATTACCTTGAAAGCGTTTTGTCACGAATGCCGAGGAACTGGCGTGTTCGTCGGGGTCTGTGAGCCGAAGGGCACGGGAGTCGTGTGCCTGATCTGCGGTGGACACGGCTGCAAGGCGGTGACGTACACGCCTTTCAAGAAGCGCGCTCTGCGGCGCGGCGTAACGCGTGTGTATCTGTCGGGTCGTGTCGACCGCACCGACGGGATCTCATACGCGGCCTTTCAGCGAGGTCGCCGGCCATGACACCGTGACCTGCGCGTTCGAAAATCGAACCCTCATCGCCCGTTCAATCTAGCTATTGGGGAAATGCACTGTGTACCAATATCGCTTTCCGCTTTCCTCAGGCCGGGTTGTCGAGATTGACTCCATGCACATCTGCGCAACCTATGCCGGCCTGTATGAGGGTACCCCGGATGCGGACTTCGACGCGAAGCTCGTTCAGCAGGCGCGCCAACGGGCGGTGAAGTACTGGAGCGAGCGCCCCACTCACGTGATTCCGCCGGAATATCAGTTCGAAACGAACTGGGGCCGCACGTTCGCGCGCATGCCGCCGATTGAGTATATGGCCTGGCTAACGTCTACTGCGATCGACAACGTCTACGCCGATTCGCAACTCGTGGTCATCTGGTACGGGAACCAGGAGCCCGCGGCAGGCCTGCTCGACATCGTTTCCAGGGCGCTCAAAGACCTCCCGTGGGAGCAACTTGCAGGGGGTTGTGATCCGTAGCAGGTGAGGCAGCGCCCCCAGCGTTCAAACCTGTGGGTATGGTGCTGTCTGGGTCACCCCTGCGGTACGTGACGTCTGGCACAGTCACGGCTCCCGGCGAGCGCTATATGTCGCTTCTGTCGTTACTGCGTCCGCCAACTTAAGGCCCTCATGTCGCCGCCCGAATACTGCTTGAGCCGCCCCTTCCGAACGCTCCTCACGACGGCAACCATTGGCTGGATGCTGTCCGCGGCGTCGGTTGCCGCGGTGCCAGACACCGGCGCTATTTCGATCACTCCAAACGGAGAGATCGCCGCTCTTGAGCAACGCGCGGCCGATGGTTCCAGGCGAGCCCAGTACAGTCTGAGCCTTCGCTACGCGAACGGTGATGGCGTCGCAAGGGACCCCAAGGCAAGAATCGCGCTTCTGATGGCGTCAGCCAACTCAGGCTACGTACCGGCACAGAACAGCCTGGGCTGGG
>CAIKAS010000146.1 GCA_903825445.1 uncultured Acidobacteriia bacterium | reverse complement strand
TTTCACTACAGGCACGGCGAACCTGGGCGGCCTCTCCGCCACCTCGTTGTCATTCTCCGCCGCGGGCGCGTCTCAGCTCGTGTTCGACGCTGCGGGCGATCTCTGGGTCACGGATTCCGCCAATAGCCGCATTCTCCGTTTCAACGTCAGTGTTCTGGGTGCGCAGGCAACCTCCGGGCCAGCCGCCGATATCGTGTTGGGCCAGGCAAGTTTCACCGTCAATAGCTTCGTATCCGGAACCAACACTACAGTTCCGGCCTTTACCTCTCTAACCGGCATCTCGTTGCCTGCAGGACTTGCCTTTGACGCCGCTGGCCGCTTGTTTGCGTCCGAAGCCGTCAGCGGCCGCCCGGGGCGCGTGCTCGTCTGGTATCCGCCTTTCTCTACCGGTCAGTCCGCCACCAGAATGCTTGGCGTCGATACAAGCAATCCGCCGCCACCTGCCATCAGTCAGTTCGAGTTCAATCAGGCGCCGAGCGCTCTTTTCTCTGTCGGCACTCAGATCGGCGTCTCGGATACATTTAACAACCGCCTTCTGCTTTTCCCCCCCGTTGAGCAATGGAATCTCAATAATTTTTATCAGGCGGCGATAGGCGTCGTTGGCCAGGTAGATTTTGCCTCGGCCTCCGCTAATCAGGGCTCCCCTTTGGCCAGCGCTTCCTCGCTCTCCACACCCGTCGGTGCATTCTTCTATAACGGCGAGTTGTATGTCGCGGATTCCGGCAATCACCGCATGATCGTGCTGCCGCAAACAAGTGCCGCCCCCAACGCCGCCTTCGGTGCTGGTACGCGCGTTCTCGGCCAGCTCCAGACCAACCTGAATACCGTCAATCTGATTCAGGGACGTGAATTCAATTTCTCCAATTCCGGCAACGCCGCCGACGCCGGTATGGCCGTCGATTTTAGCTCCCCCGTTCCACACCTCTACGTCTCGGATCCTTATAACAACCGCATCCTCGGTTTCTACGATTTGCGAAATATCCAGGCTGGTCAGTACGCGGATATCGTCATCGGCCAGCCCGACTTTCTGCATTCCGTCAGCAACTATCCCAACGGTCAGCCGACATCCGGCAATCTGAGCATCCCCACCGGTCTTGCCGTCGATTCGCTCGGCAATCTCTATGTCGCCGATACCGGCAATGGACGCGTTTTGCGCTTCCCCGCGCCCTTCGCCAATTTCCAGCCCGGCACCCCCATGGCCGTCACCGAATCGGCCGATCTGTTGCTCGGCCAGATTAGCTTCACGACAAGGATCACGGACCCCACATCTCAGACGATGGCTTCCCCCTATGGAATTACCATCGATGCCAATCACGGCGTTCTCGTTTCGGACCTCGGGCACAACCGCGTGCTCTACTTCCCGGGCACTCCGCAGACCCTCACCAGCAGTGAGGCTGCGACCATCGTTTTCGGGCAGGCCGATATGAACTCCGCTTCGTCGGGGACGGGTCTGAACCAGCTCGCCAGCCCCCACCATATTGCTCTCGATACCGACGAGCGTCTCTACGTGGCGGATTCAGGCAACGGAAGAATCCTCATTTTCAATCGCGTTTCCCTGGCTACCAATGGCGCCTATGGCGCGCTCGCTCTCACCGCCGGGCTCAAAACACCTCGTGGCGTGGATGTCAATCAGGCGACTGGTGATATCTGGGTCGCCGATGCCGGGGCCAGTCAGGCAATTCGCTACCCCAACTTCAATACCCTGATCGGCACCGGGAATTACAGCTCCAATGCCACCCTTTCCGATTACGTTCCGCTCGCCGTCGCAGAGGACAACTGGGGCAATGTTTTCGTCGCGGACGATGCCAATCGCGTGGTAATTTACTATCCCGGTCTGTCGGCCCTGAATGCCGCAAACTATCTTGGAATCATCTCGCAGCCCGTCCCGTTTCCTCTTGCGCCGGGTCTGATCACTGCCCTCTATTCCACCGGGCAGCCAGGCCAGTTCGGCGCCACTTCAGCCAGCGCAAGTACCATTCCACTGCCTAAGCAGTTGAATGGCATTCAGGTCCTGGTGAACAACACGCCGGCCGCACTGTTCTACGCCGGCACAGATCAGATTAATTTTGAGGTTCCATCCAGCGCGCCGCAGAGCGGCACCGCCGACATACAGGTCGTCGAAGTCGCGACCGGACGCGTGCTCGGTGATACCACTGTGGCCATGTATAGTGTGTCCCCTGGCGTCTTCACGCAGACTTCCACCGGCATCGGTACGGGTGTCATCCAGAATCAGGACGGCACCCTCAACACGTCGTCGAACCCCGCCGCAGCCGGCAGCATCGTCACTATCTATATGACCGGGCAGGGCTATATCAGCGGCATGCCCGCCGATGGCGATATTCCCAACGCAGCCCTTTCGACGCCTTACACTCCTTCCGTCTATGTGGGCGGAGCGAATCTCGTCCCTCCGGGCAACGTCAAGTACTCTGGATTAGCGCCCACGCTCGTCGGCGTCTGGCAACTCAACGTGCAGATTCCCCAGGATGCCATCTCTCTGCCCACCAGCCCCGTACAGGTCCTGGTCCAGCAGAACAGCCTGCCAAGTGGCGGCGGCGCATTGGGTCGGCCCGTCTACATTTACATCAAAGCGGCGCCGTGATCGATTTCTTCTCTCCCGACTACTCCACCGCCCGCGACCGGTTTCGAACCGCCACTCTTTCGAACGGCGGACATGTCGAATCCATACTCCTCAATGCCAAAGGGCCCGACGGTGGCGATCTCACTGTCGATATCGGCTGGTTCGGTGACCCCGGGCCGCGTCGTGCCTTGATACATTCCTCCGGCCTGCACGGTGTGGAAGGCTTCGCTGGCTCAGCCGTGCAGTTGCAGTGGCTGGAGCAGGGCATCCCGAATCTGCCGCCAGATTCCGCCATAGTCCTGGTGCATGCCATGAATCCCTTCGGCATGGCGTGGTTGCGGCGTGCCAATGAAAACAACGTCGATCTCAATCGCAACTTTCTGAGCGCGGATGAAGAATACTCCGGCGCACCGGAGAAATACGCCCAGCTGGATTCATGGCTGAATCCCGAATCCCCGCCCTCGTCGGAATTCTTCCGCGTGCAGGCCTGGTTCCACGCTTTGCGTTGCGGCCCCTCGTCGTTTCGTCGAGCCCTCACCGCCGGGCAATACGATTTCCCGCGCGGCCTCTCCTTCGGCGGCAAACAGCACGTCCAGACCACACGTCGGTTTCAGCTTTATATATCCGGACGCCTCGCCTGGGCCGACCGTCTCGTCGCTATCGATGTACACACTGGTCCCGGCAAGTTTGGTGTCGACCGATTGTTCGTGGATGGCGAAGGTGACCGCGCCGCCAACGCCGCCGAAATGCAACTCGCGTATGGCGACCCCGTGCAGCAGGTGGATGAGTCACAAACTCGTGGCTCACTGGACCAGCTTTACCGCCGTATGTTTCCAGCCGCGAAGCTGCTCTTTACCGCCCAGAAATTCGGCAGTTGCAGCGAACTCGAAGCTCTCGCAGCCCTGCGCGCGGAGAATCGACAGCATCACTTTGGAAACCCCGGCATTGATGAACCCGCCAAGGCACAGTTGCTGAAGACGTTCTGCCCCGTCAACGAACGCTGGCGCGAAACTATCCTCGCCCGTGGCCAGGAAGTCATCGAACAGGCCGCAACGCTGGCGTTCGAACCACCCACTCAATCAGGCACCCCGGCAGCATTTGAGCGATAATTAAAAAGCCATGCCAGCAGTTGCGGAACACAAACTCTCGTTGGAAGTTTTTCACGCCCGTTATGGTGGCGAGAAGCCTTACTTCGAGTACTGGGACGGAGAGGCGATTCAAAAAAGTATGCCGACCCGGTTACACGCCCTTATTCAGAAAGTTCTCGTGCAGCTACTCGATGCATTGGGCTACGAGGCCAGTCAGGAAGTCACCCTTAAGCTCGATCCCGCTTATGAACCCATTCCCGACGTGATCGCCGCCGAGGGTCAAATTGGCGACCCCTATCCTACCGAACCATTCGAGGTGGTGATCGAGATTCTGTCTCCGGAAGATTCATTCTCGCGTGTCCTGCGCAAGTGCCGCCTGTACGCGACGTGGGGAATCCGGCAAATAGTTGTCGTCGATCCCCAGGCCCGGTTGGTCTGGTCCTTCGAAAACGGTTCGCCTCGCGAGACCGAAACTGTCGCTGGTCGCGGTGACCGCGCAATCTCCGCGCACGAACTGTGGGAAGAAGTGGACCGTCGGTTACGCACCACCGCTCCGTAAAACAAATTCGCGGGCTCGAGACCTCTGAGACCAATTTGATTCAGCCCTACGACGTCTCCACCAACCCGATGAACACCGTGGAGTGGCTGTTCGCCGCCATGGAGTGTGTTCACATCGGATCTTTCGCACTTTCCGTCGGAACCATTGCCATGGTCGACATGAGCCTTCTGGGCGCGGGAGTGAAAGGCCGAAGCTCCGCTCAAATTCTGCGGGCCACCGAACCCTGGACGGTGGTGGGTCTCGTCATCGTCATCACCGCCGGACTCGCTATTTTTTCATCTGACCCGCTGCGTTATTACTACAGCTCGACCTTCCGCCTGAAAATGTGGTTATTGCTTGCCGGCATCGTGTTCAACTACACGCTCCATCGCAAAGTCGCGATGTCCGGCCCCTCGCCGGTCATTTCCAAAATCACAGGCGCTGTGTCCCTGATCCTCTGGATTTCGGTAATTTTCTCCGGTCTCTTCTTTGCCTTTACAGCGGGAGGCTATTAGCGATTTCCAATGTCCATCGCGTCTCTCAGCCATGCCATCCAGTCGAGCGCCTTCTTCACTGCCGTTCGTCAGTCGGAATTGTTATATCCGTCGGTCCTCGCTACTCACCTGACCTGCATAGCTGTCTTTGGCGGCATGGTCCTGATGACCAATCTGCGCCTTTTGAATGTCGCGCTAAAGCATACGCCCGCCAGCGTTGTCATTGAATCGACTCGCGTCTGGAAGCGATTTGGCTTCGTGATTATGGTCACGTGTGGCATTCTGCTGGCCGGCTCACATCTCGACAAGTATTACCCGAATCTTTACTTTCAGCTAAAGCTCTCCCTGCTCGCGCTCACTGGTATTCACGGAGTCATCTTTCATCGCAGCGTCTATTACAACGCCGAACTGGATCGGGACGGAAAACTGCCCGCCAAAGCCACGATCGCCGGCGCTACGTCCCTGCTCCTCTGGCTGAGCATCTTAACCTGTGGCCGCTGGATCGCGTACTACGATGACCCCAATGCCATCGCGGGCGTGTTAAGTACACTGGTCCGCCTCGTCTGAAGTTGCCGACCATCGGTAGTCACATGGCTACGGAAGGTCAGCTTGAACAGAATCTCGGTCGCGTCCCGGCCTGCCTGGGTCGCGCGAATACCAGGGTGAATCCGTCCGCCTTAAACCTCGCTGCGGCCGAGGACGAAATGGACCACGGTTGAAATCATTGCCACAATCAACAGCAAATGAATGAGTCCGCCAGAGACATGAAGTTCGCTGATCCCCAATAATCAGGCAACAAACAGAATGGCGGCAATGGCTAGAAACATTGAAATAGACCTCCTGGCTGAACGGCGTTGTTCGCTGTTCCATCGGAGACCAGCAACTCAAAGGCCACCCGCGAAAACCAGGTGAACCGGCAACCAGCCAAAACGATCGGTTTGACGCCGCCGGTCTACAGCAGTAAGCTGACAAGGAAATGGACGCGCTCACATCCTCCCGTGACCGCCAGCCCCTCCGTTTCAGCGGGACCGCTGGCGGGTCGGACGGCCTTACGCTGGAACAATGGTTTGCGCTCTCGCACGCCGTCTTCGGCGGATCTTTCGTTTGTCTGATCAATCGCCTTCAGCCGCCCCAACCCTCCTGGGGCATCGCGCGCAAAGAATTTCTCACGGGAGCACAGATCGTCGGAGTCCTCAAAAGCCTCGGGCCCGACGCTATGATCTCCGCCGTCGTCTATGACGGCGAATCCGTCGCCCACGCCATCGTCATCGAAGGCCTGAACGCCGCCGGCAGAATAGTATATTGGGATCCTGCGTCCGACCCTTCGCTGCTGTGCGCCGAACAAAATGCCGCCGGTGTCGCCGCCCTCCCCGAACCTGATCACCACTGGTCCGTCTCTCCCCATGAAATGGAAGCCGTGATCCTCGCCATTCTATTGGAAGGAGAAACCTATGAATCTCGATGAACTCGTCGTATTGGTCTGTGAAGTAGCGGGAGTGCCCGTGGATCGCGCCGATGAAACTCTGGCGCAGGCTGGCTTTCCTGCACTTCAGGATCGGAACCTTTTTAGGACCCGTCTCCGGCTGCGTCTGGCTGATTCCGGCCTGACCCTCACCAACATTCAGATCCCGAATGACGAAGGGATCACCCTGCGAGAGATCGCCCGCCAGCTGGCCATCCTTTCCCTGGCAGGTATCTCCGCGCCGCCGCCCGCCCTCCACGTTGCAGGCATAGCTCGCGTCGGTTTCGCCGTCGATGAACGCAACTACGCCACGGTTCGCATCTTCTACGCCACCGATCGCGCACTCACTGGAAAACAAGCCCCCACAGACTTCTTTGGCGGTGAACGCTCGGCCAGCGAGCAATTGCACCTCGGATCATGCGAAGTGAGCATTCCGCGCGATCACCGCATGGCAGCTCTGGAATCGCCCTCCATCTGGCGGCTGGAATTCCGCCCGGACCCGGGAAAGCACGTTGTTCTGCTCAGCATTTCACCACTCGAAGGGAATGACTTCTTCAACCAGGCGAAGCAGCGCGTCGCCGCCTCCGCCCGTGGCGAAGCCTTCGTTTTCATCCACGGTTATAACGTCGCGTTCGCAGACGCCGCGCGCCGCACTGCCCAGCTTGCGTACGATCTCGCCTTCGATGGCGCGCCAATTCTCTACAGCTGGCCGTCTCACGGCGATTTCGTGGCCTACGCCGCCGATGAAAACAACGTCGAGTGGTCTGCCCCTCACCTTGCGGCGTTTCTCACGGACCTGCGAAAGCAAACCGGTGCCGCCACCATCCACCTCATCGCGCACAGCATGGGCAACCGCTGCCTCGCCCGCGCCCTCGCGTCTCTCGCCGGAACCACTCCGCCATTTCAACAGGTAATCCTGACCGCGCCGGATATCGATAGCGGCGTCTTCCGCCAACTGGCCGCTGCCCTCCGAAGTACGGCTGGCAGGGTGACCCTTTACGCCTCGTCTCACGACCGCGCATTGGCAGCGTCACGAAAACTCCACGCTGGCTCCCGTGCCGGCGAATCAGGCCCAGACCTGGTAGTGTGCGACGGCATCGACACAATTGATGCCTCCGCCGTCGAGACTGACCTCCTCGGCCATTCCTACTTCGCGAACGCCCGTTCAGTGGTCGGCGACCTGTTCCAGTTGCTTCGAACCGGGGAAGGCCCCGCCGACCGCGTCGGCCTGCACCCCGTCGACGACAACGGAAAGCGCCACTGGTCCTTCGTCCCCTGACGGGAAATCTGCCCGATGGAGGGCGGGCAATCCTGCCCGCAGCCGCCTTTCGAGGCGGCTTTCTCAATGATGCACCAAAGCCGCTCCTTGCCAAATGATCCCAGGGGGCAGAGAATCACAAAGGAGAACTTCCAATGAGATTTAAGACCAGCGCTTCAAGGCGGCAATTCCTCTCGACCGTTGCAGTCACAGGGGGAGCAGCCATCCTGCTGCGCCCGCACCCACTCTGGGCCGCCGACATCACCGATCCCCGGGTAGCCGACATCGTAGCCAGCACCATCGGGATCGACACCCACAATCACGTCGACGTTCCCCTCACCGAGGCCGAAATGCCCGGCCCCGACATCGACCTCGCTGGCGAGATGAAGCGCTCCGGCCTCTCCGCCATCTGCATGACCTTTGCGACCGACTACCAGCAGGGCGACGCCTACGACCGCTTTCTCAAAGGCATCGCCTCCATGGATCGCCAGTTAAAAGGCAACGGTATGAAGCGTTCCCTCACCCCGGCCGACGTCACTGCCGCCCATAAGAATCGACAGCCCACGGTCGTCCAGGCGATAGAAGGTGGCCATTTCCTTCAGGGCCATCTGGAGCGGGTGGCTGAATCTTATGAGAGAGGTTTGCGGCACTTTGGTCTGCTCCACGATAGCGACGCCTCCGAACCCCTCGGTGACGTTTACACCAACCCTCCGCGCTATGGCGGCCTCACCGCATTCGGCGCCTCGGTCATCAGGGAGTGCAACCGTCTCGGCATCCTCATCGATCTTGCGCATGCCAATGTGCCAACCACCGCCGCCGCGCTGAAAGTCACAACTCGGCCCGTCATCATTTCTCACACCGGCCTCGATACACAACTGGGGAGCAATCCGAACATGGCGAGCATGATGCGTCCAAGGCTCATTAGCAAACAGCTGGCCAAATTGGTCGCCAACGCTGGCGGCGCCATCGGTGTCTGGACACACCTTGCCGACACGCCTTTGGACTATGCAAAGAACATTCGCGCCCTGGTCGATGTGATTGGCGTCGATCATGTGTGCATCGGCACTGATACCAAGCTCACCCAGCCCGGTGGCGGAGGTCGCGGGCCTGGCGGACCCGGTAGTGGACCCGGCGGTCGCGGTGTCCCAGGCGGTCCAGGCGGTGGCCCCGGTGGTCGCGGCGGTCAGCAGAATCCGCGCGTAGGTGAACGCACCAATCTCGCGTGGCAGGATCAAACGGCCGGCTTCTACTACGTAGTTGTCGATGCGATGTTAAAAACCGGCTTCACCCCCGATGAGATCGGAAAGATCGGCGGCGGAAACTTTCTCCGCATATTCGGCGAGGCAATTAAGAAATAGACAAGAAATAGGCTGCCGCTAAACCCGCGCAGCTTTCAGCGCCGCCAGCACTCGATCCTCCCGGAACGGCACCCTGCGAATACGCACACCCGTGGCATCGTGGATCGCATTTGCGATCGCCGCCATCATCGGCTTCATCGCTGCTTCACCCGCCCCGTAAGAAGGCAGGTCCGCACGGTCCGGATTCGGATCGCCGTTCACCAGCACCACCTCCAACTGTTCGGGAACATCGACATGCCGTAGTGTTGGAGATGACAGCCAATCCCGGCTCATCACCTTCTCGGTATCGAACCGCACCTCTTCGTAAAGCGATCGGCTCAACCCATGCAGCGTCGCGCATTCCGCGGTGCGGCGCAGCGCCAGGGGGTTCACCACAAAGCCCACGTCATAAGCGCATACCAGCCGCTTCGCATACACATGACCCGTCTGGCGGTTCACCTCCACCTCGGCGATCTGCGCCACCATGCTCTCGCCGCGGAACGTATAGGCGATCCCGCGTCCGGTGAGAATATTTCCCGTGCCGAGTGGCTTCGGCGAAGGTCTCGCATCCCACCCGTAGGTCTGCGCCGCTGCTTTGAGAACCGCCATCGACCGCGCGCGCCGGACCCTGGCCTCTTCACCCGCCTCGGCTGTCAGCATCTTCAGGCGGAACTCCAGCGCATCCACTTTCGCCGCCACTGCCGCCTCGTCAATGAACGATTCCGATGCGAACGCCGCCTGCGGACCATTCGGATCGCGCAGGTTACCCGTGCGAAGTGGAGTCTCCCACACCTCGGGCAGCCCCACCACGTCCGCCGTCATTCTGCGGTGAGGAATCGAATACGAGTCCGAAGGCATCGATGCGCTGCCACCTCCCGGCCGTGCCGTCCTCGTGCCCATCAGTTGCGCGATCAGCGTGGTTTGCGGATCGTTGTAGCCAAGATGGTTCAGGTCGCAGGCGCGCGCGGTGTACTCGTACCCCACCAGACGCCCGTCTGAATCCAACGCGCCGCGCATCTTCACCAGAAACGCCGGTCCCTTCGAATCCCACGCCGTCTCCTCGTCTCTCATCCACTGCACACGAACCGGCCGGCCGAGTTGTTGCGCGATCCAGGCCGCCTCTGCGGCAGCGTCCTCCGCAGCGGTACGGCCGAACCCCTGTGGACCCTGCATGTACACCACCCGTACCCTGTCCTGCGGCATGCCCAGAAACGTGGCGATGCCGCGTCGCATCCCATAGGTCTTCATGTCGTTCGAATAAACGGTCATCTGGCCATTCGAAGGATCCGCCATTGCATGTGCGCCCGCAAACGCCGTATGGCCCTGGAAAGGTATCTGGTACTCGGCTTCGATCACCTTCGCCGCGCCCGCGAATGCCGCCTCGGGATCCCCCGTCACACTGGGTCTCGATGGTCCGGCAATTGTTGCGGTGCGCAGATAGTCGAACAGATCGTCCGATGAAGGGAATGGAGCCGTCTTCGGCTTGTCCCACGTAGTCTTGAGTGCGCGAGCGGCGGCAATAGCCTGCTCCTCGCGCTCGCACACCACCGCCACGTAGTTGCCTTTGCTCATCACTTTGATGAAGCCCGGCAGGTTCTTTACCGACGCTTCATCAATCCCCGTCAGCTTCGCACAAGCGAATGGAGGCTTCACGTTGCGCGCATGAACCATGCCAGGCAGCTTGACGTCGACCGCCCATTTCAACGAACCGTCTACCTTGGCTGGAATATCGTCGCGCTGAATCGACTGGCCCGCGTATTTGAAATCCGGCCGCTGCTTGATCTTTGCCTGACCGTTGATCGCATTGATATTGCCCCCGGTCAGTGCGACATTAAACTTCTTTCCACCGATCAGCTCCCCATAAGTAACGCGTTTGGAAGGATCGGCCTTCACCGTAATGACGGCGTCACTGACCGCGAGTTGATCCACCGGTGTTGCCAGCCTCACCGCCGCCATACCCAGCAACACGCGGCGCGCCTCCGCAGCCACGCGGCGCATCGGCAACGAATCCCGCTCAATCGCGCTCGATCCGCCCGCCCCCACCTGATCGACAGTGATATCGGTGCTTCCCATGATGCACGCCGTCTTATCGAACGCGATATCCAGTTCGTCCGACATCAACTGCCGGAAAGCCGTGCCCGTGCCCTGGCCAGGATCCGTCTTGCCGACATAAAATGTGGCCGTATTGTTTTCATGAATGACGATCCACGAATCGATTTGATGGAAATCGGGAACAGGATAAGGCCCCGGACTGCCGCCGCCAACTCCCTGAGCAGCAGCTTCGCCAGTTCCACCCGTCGCGTAAGCGGCAATGCTCACAGCGAACAAACCAGAGCTTCGCAGAAAGCCCCGTCGGTGCATAACCAGCGCTTCCTCTATTTGTTTCGGAACCCCGCCTTGTGGAATACTGTTGACCGGGCTCATGCCAGAGCCTCCTTGCCTGCAACTGGCGGCTCAACCTCAGCCACACCTTTGTTCACGACGCGCTTGATAGCCGTCTGAACCCGATAGTGACTAAAGCAGCGGCACAACGTACTGTTCATTGTTTCCCGAATCTGCGCGTCGGTCGGATGCGGATTCTTGTCCAGCATCGCCTTCGCCGTCATGATCTGTCCGTTCTGGCAGAATCCGCACTGCGGAACCTGCTCATCGATCCACGCCTGCTGCAGCGGGTGCAGCTTGCCGTTCGCCGAAATCCCTTCGAGCGTGGTGACTTCGGCCTTCACTGAAGATACCGGCGTGATGCAGGAGCGAACCGCCGCGCCGTTAATGATGACGGTGCATGCGCCGCACTGGCCCAGTCCGCACCCAAACCGCGGCCCTTGCAGTCCGAGATCGTTTCGAAGTATATAGAGCAGCGGTGTGGTCGGGTCAACGTCCACCGTGTGCGAGCCGCCGTTCACCCTGAGTGTGATTTGACTCATCGGTTCCTGCTCCTTATGTAAGGCAAACTGAATGTAAGGCAAACTGACTTTGCAGTCATTTTACCGCCAGGGGCAGGGTCACCAACTTTCCGGCGAACCGTTGATTCGGGCGGCAAACGACATCCACTTTGCGCCCCAGAATCCCCGACAACCGTCCTCCAGGTTCGTTCAGGCGGCTAAAGTAATCGAGGCCTGGTGCCGAAAAATGCCCACTCAGGCGGACACCGACATCCACATCGTGCGTGGAATCCTCGCCGCGCGCCACCGATCCAAACAGCGATGCGCTCACCACGCCCACGGCACGCAACTCTTCCTCATGCGCCCTCAATGCGGACAAAACCTGGTCGCGTTCCATGCACCAATCTTGCACAATTCCGTCCCTGAGCCAACCGTCGCCTAAAGTACCGGATCGACAGCCTGCCCGAATCTACCTGGATCCGTTCAGTACGCCCCAGTGCCCCCTCCACCATTTCGCGCGGTGCCGGGCTTACCGCAAAGATTAGAGCGGCGCACGCAAGCAACACCGCCGGTTGGAACCAAAGGGATAAGCCTACTTCACCTTCGCCAGCGCCACCGTAACCGACCCCATCGCGCCCGAAGCCGCATCCCGCACCACAATCCGCAGCAACTTCGCCGCCGCCGCCCGCGCCACCACCCGGTGATATCCCAGATCATCCTTCAGCAGCTTCTGATAAGTGTCCGCCGTCAGATTGAGATTCACCGTGTCGTCCACCCCGCCATATTCGTTCCCCTGGTCGTCCCTCTGCACAAACAGCACATCCAGCCGACCCTGCCATCGCCCCTGATCCTGCTGTAACCCAATCGTCGAATGATCCACCTTCAGCGCCACATCAATCGACCCCGGATCGTTCGTCGCCGGCCGCACGGTCGCCACAATCCCCATCGCGCTCGCGTCAATCGGACTCCACACCGCATCCCGCAACTCCGCCCGCCGCGACTGATCGTCCTGCGGTTTCTCCGCCACATCGAAGTACCCCTTGCGATATCGCAGCTTCACCCCCGGTCGCGCCACCTCCACGTCGATCTTGTGGAACTTGCCATCAAACCCGTCGCCCTGCGGATAAAACCCAATCGAGTAAGTCACCTGCGAATCGTCCGCCGCCGACTTGATCGCCCGCGTCAAATCATTCGTGTTGTAAAACGCCAGCCCTCCCGTGCGGCTCGCGATCTCCTGCATCGTCTCCTGTTCCTTCGCGCCCACCGGCGGCGCCAGCGGAGGCCGTTTCGCGATCTTGCTGTTCTGCGCCGAAAACCGCGGGTCCGTCATCAGCCCGCGCGCATCCACTGGATACACCGCGATATTCGCGTCATTCATCGACCGCATCGTGCGATCCACCTCGTCCGTGAACATCCGCTGATCGACATTTGGATTCTTCCAGTCCGCCAGGCTGTCGAAGCCGATATCCAGCGGAAACCCGCCGGAGACCCAGATCAGATTCTTGCGCCCCGGCAATTGCGCCAAATGCTGCGACAGAAAATCGAACGCATGCAGCGTCGCCAGCACTCGGTCGGTCGTGTAGAACGCACGCTCCGCCTGGCTCGTCCCGCCCGCCCCGCGCGCGATGCCGTCCAGAATTGCGCTGTCCGTCTGCAGCGCGCCCTGCGCATCCGCTTCCGATGTGTCCGGCAGTTCCCAGTTCTTCGCCGCCGCCAGCTTCGCCAGTAGCCTCGCGGAATCCGACGTGTAATCGTGCAATACCTTCAGCGACCCGCCGAACATATACAACCCCACATGGTCGGTCGGCTGCAGCGTGTGCAAATACCGCACCACCTGCGCCTTCGCGTAGATTTGATCGGTGACCTTCGTGTTCCGCGTATCTACAAGGATGATCGTGACGCCGGAAGGCGTGCCGCCCTGCACCGCCAGCCTGTTGCTGTAAACATTCGGAGGCAGCGCGCCACTATCGCTAACGCTCGGCCCGAAAGACGGAACGCTCACTTGTCCCGTAGATTCCATGGAGAACACGGTGATCGGCTGCAACTTACCATTCACTTTGATCCGAAAGTCGTCTTTCTTCAGATCCATTGCTGGCTGATTCTTCCCGTCGCGCGCAATCACGCTCAGCATCACCAGCCGCGTAGTGGATTTCAGCACCAACGGCTCCTGCGCCAGCAGGCAAGCCACCGACAAAACCACCGGAATCAAACTCTTGGATGTGATCATCTTCCCCTCACCCTCATCTTATTCAACGCCACCCACCCCCATGTAGTTGCGCAATTGTACGAATCTTATTGGAGGGCGGGCAATCCTGCCCGCAGCCGCGTTTCAGGCGGCTTCTTCCTCCACGAGCGCAGCACTGTGGGGCGGATTGGTAATCTGCCCACGATTCCCATGCTTTATCGCCCACCAGTATCATGGTTCATCAATGCGGGAGCCGCCATTCACAAAAGAATCAGTACTCCTATCCCTGGTAGCCGCCGCTATCATTCTGACCGCGATCTCAATCACAGCCTTTGAAATTCTGATGGGCTTAGCCCTTCTCGGCCTCGTCGTTTCCCGAACGCCGCTCCGGCTACCGCCCTTCTGGATGCCCTTAGCTCTCTTCCTCCTGGGAACACTAGTGTCCTGGGCCGCCTCCGGACAATTCCGCGAGGGCCTGCCGCAATTGCGAAAAATGTACATCTATCTGATGCTCGTGCTCGTAACCACCGTCCTGCGGGACGCGCGTCAGATTCGCTGGATCTTCCGCGCCTGGGCTCTTGCGGCCACTGTGGCCGCAGCCTGGAGCCTCATTCAGTTCGCCCGCAAACTCCAGGAAGCCCATCAGGCCCATCAGCCGTTTTACGACTACTACGTTGTCAGCCGGATTACCGGCTTTACCAACCACTGGATGACATTTGGCGGGGAAATGATGATCATCCTGCTGGTCGCCGCCGCCATGATTCTCTATGACCCCCACAGGCGTTGGACCCCATACCTGATAGGTTCCGCCCTCCTGATCACCGTCGCGTTGTTGTTGACGTGGACACGAAGCATGTGGCTCGGCGCATTTTTGGGCGGCGCATACCTGATCTGGTTTCGAAAACCCTGGGCGTTGCTTGCATTGCCACTCGCGATGGCCCTGCTTCTATGGGCAAATCCGTTTGAGCTTCGTGACCGTGTTTTGTCGTCATACGCACCGCACGGTGCGGTGGATTCCAATTGGCATCGCGTGGAATTACGCGAAATAGGCTGGAACATGATCAAGGCGCATCCGTGGCTCGGCGTTGGCCCTGAACAGGTATCGCGCCAATTCCAAAACTACCTTCCCTCCGGCGAAACGCGCCCGCTTCCGGGAGAATACTACGGTCATTTGGAGAACGATTACATTCAGTATGCAGCCGAGCGCGGCGTACCCACCATGCTCGCGCTGATGTGGATGATCGCCTGGGCGCTGCGCGACTTCGTAGCCGCACTCCGCCGTCTTCCGGCCAGTTGCCCAGCCAGTCGCGATACACGCTGGATCCTTCACGCAGCCGTCGCAGTAATCATCGCGATGCTGGTGAGCGGGTGGGATTCGTGGAACCTGAATAACAGCGCTGTGCTCGCGATGTTTCTTGCTGTTCTCGGAAGTGCCTGCGTTGCCTTGCGCCACCTCGACAGTCAGTGTGACCACCCGGCGTGACACTAAAGGCAGCACACCACATGGCCATCAGCGTCGTTATCCCGCCGTTCAACGAGGAATCATACCTCAACGTTATCCAGCGTTCGCGATGCCATCTTTCCGGCCGCGGCGCGCCCATGCGAACGCGCTCAGAGCTCCCGCAGCCAGCAGTAAAGTCGTCGGCTCCGGACTGGATTCGACTCCGTCCGCACCGTACTGGGTTCCCGAATCGGACGTGATCGTGAAATTCGATATTTCCTGCTGACCAGCCGTATACAGTGTTATGCCCGTCAGGCTGATATCGGGATCGATCACACCTCCTCCGTCCACACCGGCATAGAAGCCGAAGGTGACATCGGTCGGCGTATTAAATGTGACAGGCATCATAGATGTCGCTATGACGCCGTTGATACAGGTAAAGGAGGAGGTTCCGGCGATACATCCCGAAACGGTCGAACCGCCATAACCCTCGACTGCGAGGCCCAATCCGCTGTTGTACACAGAATAGAAGATGTCCTGTGGACCATACGTACCCACCTGGACTGCCACCTCCGCCGCCGCGTCCCCGGAAGTCGGAGAATTCATGGTGAGGCTTCCGCTAATGGAGTATTGCAGCACGGCGTAGCCGGTCGTCCCGGCGCCCGCGCCCGGATTGAAACTCATCGTGTCCGAAGCAATCCCGTAACCCACGGACTCCGCGGTGCCACCGGCGGCAGTCCCCGTCAAGGTACCCGAAGCCCCGGCACCGACGGCTCCGTACTGGGCGGTTCCCGTTCCAGTTCCGCTAAAAGTGGTAAGGCCCCCATTGTAAGTAGCGCTGCTGAGCGTGGATGCGCTGGACGCGATCCCCGTCGATTGAATGATGTCGCTGACGCTGCCAGCCAGATTACAGTCGCTAATCCCATTGCCGGTCCCTGAAATACCGAAGGTAAGGCCCCCGAAGAAAGCTCCCATCGTCGCCGGAGGACCCGCCTCGCCACAACTCGTGTTCCCCGCGATTACTCCCGAATACGCCTCTACGGACGAGGCGCGTACTGAGCCCGTGAGCGCGCACAAAACCAGCAGAGCAAATCCGAACCGATTGTAGTGCATCTTTGTACTCCTGTTTTCTGTTCCTGGCAGCACCGCGCCCGTCATCAGCGCGACGGATTGTTCTGCAATTGGAGAGCCACTGTTATTTCGGTTTGTAAACCGATGAAGGTAAAACCATGTGGTGGCCGTACCCGGCGCCCGTGAACTGCGCGGCAACGCGGCAGATGGCGACGTCAGCGCCCCCGCGCGCAGTGCGCATGACCTAACGGGAGCCGGATAGTCTACCCACGATCCCCATGCAGCAGAGCCGAGTCACCAATCGGTAAACCACGTTCGCGCCTCGGTTGCCCTGCTGAACCATGAAAATCGGTAACAATTGGTGTAGCGAACGGAGCTTCGAATGGCGGACGAAACAGAATTCCTAAAACACGTGTATGATCGGTTCAACGCTCGCGATATGGAGGCGGTGCTCGCGGGCATGCATGAGGACGTCATGTGGGCAAACGGAATGGAAGGCGGTCATGTCCACGGACGGGACGGCGTGCGTAGCTACTGGACGCGCCAGTGGGCAATGATCGATCCGCACGTCGAGCCAGTCTCGTTTTCCCGTGGCGAAGATCGGGAAGTCATCGTGGAGGTCCATCAAGTCGTCCGCGACCTGCAGGGCAATCTGCTGGCAGATAAAACGGTCGGCCACGTATTTCGGATCGAAGATGGCCTTGTCACGCGTTTCGACATCCGCGAGGCCGCGGGTTAAGCCGCTCGGTTCGCCCCGTGGCGATGCACCGTTCTTTCCACTGCCCCCTGCCCTGATAGCCGAACCTGACATAATCGAATTGCGGAGTCCCAAAACCATGGTTGAGAACGAACGGACCATCCAGGAAATCACGCAACGGCTGGTGGCTTTCTATCGTCCCGTCCGCGTGTATCTTTTGGGTCCGTCTTGGGTCCGTCGCGCGGGGTGATCACGGCCCGGACAGCGATCTCGATTTTTGTGTCGTAGTACCCGACAACGCTCCGCGCGAAGTCTTCCGCGCGGGAGCATCGCTGCCCGCATTGGCTGGAATCCATGCGACGGCCGACATTGTGCCGTAGCGTCGAACGGATTTCGAACAGCGCGCAGCCTGGGTGAAGGCATCGCTCCCCGCCACCGTAATCCGCGAAGGCCGGGTGCTTTATGAGTCCGAATGAGCTCAGGCCCCCCAAATCAGCTGCTGGCGATGCAACGGCGTTAATCGGGAGTAATCCTTTACTTTCTGTCGCGCTGTCCGGTCCCCTGGCGTGAGCGCGGTAGAATCGATTCATGGAGAGCCATCCTGCCGAACTGCTTCGCGACGCCCTCGCCCTGCCCGCGGAGGCGCGGTCCGCGCTGATCGATTCCCTGATCGACAGCCTGGACGCGACCGTCGACGAAGGTTCAACAGAAGCCTGGAAGCGGGAGATCGAGCTTCGGATGAAGCAGATTGACGATGGAGCCGTGGAATTGGTCTCCTGGAGAGCTGCACGAAAGCGTCTTCGCAACCGGCTGGAGCGGTGAGCGTCGAGTCTCTCCGAATCCACCCTGCTGCATTGGAAGAAGCTGAGGCGGCCGTTGATTGGTACGCAACGAAGCAGACGGGCTGCAGGAATGTTTCTGGATGAGCTCGATCGTGCCATCGACCGGATCGGCCAAAATCCCGAACAGTATCCCCGACATGACTTTGGCACGCGCCGCATCGTCCTCCGGCGGTTTCCTTTCGTGATCGTATTTCGAGATGCGGCCGCAGGCCTGGAGATCATCGCGATTGCTCACGGTCGCCGCTGTCCGGGTTACTGGCGAGAGCGCCTCGGATAAGCCAGCCGCGTTTCACGTCGACAACATTTGGCGTGATCTATGTGGTGCGGTCGATGTAGGCAATCGCGCGTTCAGCGCCGTCGTGCAAAGCGATGTAGTCGTAGAGATCGATCAAATCGCCGAGAGCCTCGGGACTGAAAACAATCCTATGGCTCAATTCGCTTCTTCTTCACCCGATCGGCATGGCACGCGCGAATGGTGGCAAACACCTGTTACGCCGGGATCGCCCGGCCAGGCTCCGACTGCGTGGCATCTCAAATGCCAATCACTTCCCCACGCAGCCACCGCTCCACCATCGCGTCACACTCCTGCCGTCACCGGCACAGAATAGCAGTCCCATCTATTTCACATCATTAAATCAATAACTTAGTCCTCCGTCCGTCGATGTGTCCTGTAAAGTCGTATCGTATGGGACAGTGCGCAAACTCGATCTCCTCCAGGCGCATCCGCATCACCGGGCCCGCCCGCCGGACCCCCTCGCCGCGCGAAACATTGAATGGTGCCAGACGAACCGACCTAATCCGTACAAAACAAAGCAAACTCGGAAATTTCCAAACCCGATTTTGCCCCCAAAAGAGCCACTTTTCGACACACTTAAGCCCTAAAACTGGCTTCGCGTCCGGACATGATAGTCTGTGCGAAGTGGCAAATAATCAATCTCCCCAACATTTGGTCGCCCGCATGGGCCAGTTGAAAGTCGAATCCGCCTTCGAGGTCCTCGTACGCGCCCGCGCTCTCGAAAAGCAGGGACGCAGCATCATCCACCTCGAAATTGGCGAGCCCGATTTCCCCACGCCGCCCCACATCATTGAGGCAGGCAAGCGCGCGCTCGACGAAGGCTACACCAAATACGGCCCCACCGCCGGCCTCCCCGAACTTCGCGAATCCATCGCCCGCTACGTCTCCCGTACGCGTGGCATCCCCGTCGGCCTCGACAACGTCTGCGTCGTCCCCGGCGCCAAGCCGATAATGTTCTTCAGCATGCTCGCGCTGCTCGAACCGGGCGTCGAATGTATCTACCCCGATCCCGGCTTCCCCATCTATGAGTCGATGATCCGCTTCACCGGCGCCACTCCCGTCGCCATCCCGCTCGTCGAAAGCCGCGGCTTCTCCTTCGATCTCGATCTCTTCCGCAGCAAGCTTTCCGACCGCACCCGCATGGTGATTCTCAACTCGCCGCAGAATCCCACCGGCGGCACCATCCCGCCCGAAGACATGGCCCAACTCGCCGCCATGCTGCGCGACCGCGACGTCATCGTCCTCAGCGACGAAATCTACTCGCGTCTCTGCTATGACGGCACGCCCGTCTCCATCGCCAGCTTCGATGGCATGCAGGATAAGACGATCATCCTCGACGGCTTCTCGAAAACTTATTCGATGACCGGCTGGCGGCTCGGCTACGGCGTCATGCCGCTCTGGCTCGCCGACGCGGTGAACACCCTGATGGTGAACTCGAACTCCTGCACGGCAGGTTTCACGCAGCGCGCCGGCATAGCCGCGCTCGAAGGACCGCAGGATTGCGTGGATCAGATGGCCGCTGAATTCCGCAAGCGACGCGACGCAGTTTGCGCCGGTCTCAACACTATCCCCGGCTTCCGCTGCCCTCTGCCCACCGGAGCTTTCTACGCTTTCGTGAATGTGGAAGGCACCGGCATCAGTTCAAAGGAACTGGCCGACTATCTGCTCAATGAAGCAGGCGTCGCCTGCCTGAACGGAGGAGCGTTCGGAGCCCACGGCGAAGGCTACATCCGTTTCAGCTACGCGAACTCTCTCCCGAATCTGCTCGAAGCAGTCGAGCGCATCAAAAAAGTATCCCCGCACTGGAGCCAACGCCAATGACCAAGCATCTGCCCGTCTTTACCGTACTCCTCGCCCTCACGCTGCCGGCATTTCTTGAAGCCCGCATCACCCAAATCACCATCACGTCCCGCGTCGCCGCCTTCAACAACCAATCCTTCGGCACAGCAGGCCAGTTCGAAAAAATCAAGGGCATCGCCAGCGGCGAGCTCGACCCGAAAGACCGCCGCAACGCCGTCATCACAGACATCCAGTTCGCGCCCAAAAACTCCAAAGGTCTCGTCGAGTACCGCACCAACTTCACCCTCGTGAAGCCGGTCGATATGAGCAAGTCCGCCGGAGTCCTGTTCTACAACATCGTCAACCGCGGCAATCACCAGGGTGTTTCCACGCTTCACGTCGGTGGCGATCCCGGCGACGGATTTCTATACAAACTCGGTGAAGCCGTTCTCTGGAGCGGCTGGCAGGGCGACATCCAGTTGACCTCAGACGGTTCCGATCGCGAAGGCATCGAAGTCCCCACTGCCCGCAACGCCGATGGCTCTTTGATTACCGGCCCGGTGTGGGAACGTTTCAGCGGAGTGATCGGGAGCACGCAGTCTCTTACCGGAGTGATCGGACGCGTACCGGCCAGTCTCGAAACCCGAAAGGCCAGTCTCATTTCAGTAGCATCCGAAACCCCGGCAGGCGAAAAATTCGGCGTCGTCACCATCCTGCCCACCGACTGGGCTTTCGCCGATTGCCGCACCACCGCATTCCCCGGCATTCCCGACGCAACCCGCATCTGCCTCCGAGAGGGCTTCAATAAGGATCTGCTCTACGAGCTTGTCTACACTGCGAAGGATCCGCTGATTCTCGGTGTCGGCATGGCCGCCACGCGCGACCTGGTCTCCTTCTTCCGCTACGCCGCCAAAGATGACGACGGCCGCGCGAATCCGCTCTTCGGCACTATCCCGCACGTCATTGCGATGGGTGAGTCGCAGTCTGGCCGCTTCGGCAAGGCCTTCCTCAACCTCGGCTTCAACGAGGATGAGAACGGCAAGATCGTTTGGGACGGATTCAACGCCCGCATCGCCGGAATGCAGGGAGGTTTCAATATCCGTTTCGCCCGTCCTGGGGAAATGGCCGAGCTCTACGCTCCCGGCGCCGACGGGCCGCTCTGGTGGGACGATTACACCGATCGCCTTCGCGGTCACGTCGAGTGGGGCATTCTGCATCGCTGCAAAGCGAGCAGAACGTGTCCGAAAATCACGGAGACTTATGGTGGTCCGGAATACTGGTATAGCCACGGCACGGTCGGTATTACGGGAACCTCGGCACTGAGTGATCTGCCGCTCCCCGATAATGTCCGCCGCTACTATCACCCCGGCACGCCGCATGGAGGTGGTCGCGGTGGTTTCGCGCTGGGCACGGCATCGCAGGATCCGCGCATCTTTGCAACAAATCCCAATCCCGAAAAAGAGACTGACCGCGCCCTTTACGTCGCTCTGGTCGATTGGGTCGTGCACAACATTCCGCCCCCGCCCAGCGTCTATCCGCAGATCGCCAACGGAACTCTGGTGCAGGCGAATTCAGCCGCTATGGGCTGGCCCAACATCCCGCACGCGCCCAAGCCCGATGGCGTCGTCAATCCGGTGCTCGATTACGATTACGGCTCTGAGTTCCGCTATAACGACGATTCGGGCATCATCACCAACGTGCCGCCCCCTATCAAGAATGTGGTCGCGCCGCTGGTTCCAAAGGTGGATGCCGATGGCAATGAAACGGGCGGAATTGCATCCCTTCTGATGCGCATGCCGCTGGGCACTTACACCAGCTGGAATCCGATTCCATCAGGCGCGCTCAAAGGCAGGCAGAATTCTCTGCAGGCCGGCTACATCCCGTTCGCCAAAACGAAATCGGAGCGCACCATAAACGGCGACCCGCGCCTGTCTCTCGAAGAGCGTTATCCCGACGCCGCCACCTATTACGGCAAAGCGGTGCGACAGGCAAACGATCTGGTGCAGCATCGCTTCCTGTTGCCGGAAGACGCCGTCCGTCTCCTTAACCAGATGGTGACGGAACTGGAGGCCAGCAAGCTATTCGAGCAATAAACTAAGCGACGGGCGTGCGCTTCAGGTCGCGGTTCTTTTCGCGCTGCCGCACTACCTGTGCCTGCACTTTTCCGATGGCCTCATGGATGGCGACGAACAGATCATCATGCTCCGCCGCGCCTTCCGCCTCGTTGTGGCGCCAGGTCACTTTCACTTCCACCTGATTCGTATGGTGCTCATGTTTCAGAAACACGTGAGCTTCCGCCTCTCCGTTGGCGGTGTCGAGTAGCTTCTTGAGCTTGGCGAACTCTGCGTCGAGCTCCACTGTTTGGGAAGGCGCCAGCGAAATGTGGCGTCCGGTGTAGGTAATCTTCATGTCGTCTCAGTCCCGGGTCCGGCGCTGATGCGTGGACGGTATCTTCAGATCTTCGCGATACTTGGCTACCGTCCTGCGGGTCACCTGAATGCCCTCGGCCTGCAGCTTCGCAGTGATCTGATCGTCCGTCAACGGGCGTTTCGGATCCTCATCGTCAATCATCTTCTTAACCTTGCGCTTCAACAGCAACAGCGGCGTATCGCCGCCCTGCGGGCCCTGCACAGCTTCTGAAAAGAAGTAGCGCAGTTCGTAAACGCCGTGCGGGGTGTCCGCATATTTGTTGGCCACGGCGCGGCTCACGGTAGAGGGGTGCACGCCGACTTCCTCGGCCACATCCTTGATCATCATCGGCCGCAGGAAGTCGATACCGTGCAGCAGAAATTCGAGCTGGCGGCGGCGGATGGATTCGCAGACCTTCAGGATTGTTTGCTTGCGCTGCTCAATATTCTTGATGAGCATGAGCGCGGATGAATAGCGCTCGCGCACGTAATCGCGCACATCTTTAGTGGAGCCATTATCCTTCTCCAGCATGCGCCGGTACTGCGCGTTGAGCCGCAGTTGAGGCAGATCGTCGTCATTCATCTGGATGATGAAGTCGTCGCCATCGCGAATGAAGTGGACATCGGGCTCGACGGTCCTTGCCGCCGGACCAGAGTAGCGCGCGCCGGGCCGCGGGTCGAGGTGGCGAATGCGGGCGACAGCAATGTCTATGTGTTGTTGCGGACGGCCCATCACCTTCGCGAGTTCCTTGAACTGGCGGGTTTCGAGCAGGCGCATGTGGTCGGAGACAATCTGCCATGCGACGCCGCCCTCCCCGTTTCCGCTCTTGATCTGGAGCAGCAGGCATTCGCGAAGATCACGCGCCGCCACGCCGGCGGGATCGAGCGACTGGACGGCCTTTAGCGCCGGTTCCATTACCTCCACACGATGCTGTCCCTGTTCGGCAACGTCCTCGAGCGATTCGGTTAGATAGCCATCGTCATCCAGATTGCCGATGATGGATTCCGCCGCGTCGCGTGTTTCGTCGTCGAGCAGGCCGATGCTGAGCTGGGTCCGCAGGTAATCCGGTAACGTCTGCGGCTGCGAAAGGAAGGTCTCGAACGACGGCTTTTCGACGGACTCTGACGCAGGGCTCTTGTAACCGGGATCGAGGTAGTCGTCAAAGAACGATCCGAAGTCGATCTCGTCAAACGGATCGGTCGTGCTTGTCTCGGGGACGTCGGCGACCTCGGAAGACGACACCGTTTCCGGGAGGTCCGACGACGCGCCCATATCCGTGCCAGTGTCACCTTCACCAAAATTGGTGGCGCTGATGAGTTCGGCGGAATCCTGCTCGATGCGAATGTCGGCAGCTTCGAGAAGATCTTTGTCGGCGAGATCGGAAGAGCGCTCGGCTTCAAGCAGTGGCTGGAGTTCTTCTGGGGAGATCTCGTCTTCCGCGTCCAGGCTTTCTTCGAGAACCGGGTTGTCGACGATCTCCTGATTGATCATCTCCTTGAGTTCCAGACGGTTCAGGTGGAGCACCGTGACCATCTGGACGAGGCCCGGGGTCAGGATTTGCTTCTGTGAAACCTTAAGCTGGAGCCTTGGTGAAAGCATCTCTTAACCGCTATTATAGAGCGCCCGAGATTGTTTTGGGTAGAGCCCGACATTAAATGGCACGAAAATTGCTAGCGGCGACGTCCATATTGCCCCTGGGAGAATGAAATCTATGGCTTATTGCACAAAATGCAGCGCACAAATGCCCGATGGGGCAAAATTTTGCGGGATTTGCGGAGCGCCGGTGGGCCCGGGAAATCCGGTGGCTATGGTGCCCGACACCTTGGACTACACCATTCAGGGGGATAACCTGCAGATCGCTCGCATCCGTCTCCAGAATGGTCAGGAAGTCTACGCCGAAGCAGGCAAGATGGTCTACAAGACGACCAACGTGGTGTGGGATACACGCATGACAGGCCAGACGCTCGGCGAAAAGTTGCTGGGAGCGTTCCGCAGGACGGTGACGGGCGAGTCGCTGTTCGTTACGTATTTCCGCGCGGAAGGGCCGGGCGAGGTTGGCTTCGCGGGAAGCTATCCGGGGAAGATTCAGGCGTTCCAGCTCGCGCCCGGGCAAGGACTTCTCGCACAGCGCGATGCGTTTCTCTTCGCGCAGCCATCGGTGCAATTGACTGTCGCTTTCGTGAAGAAACTGGGCGCGGGATTCTTCGGCGGCGAAGGCTTTATTCTTGAGCGGCTTACTGGACCGGGGCTGGTCTTCATTCACGCAGGCGGCGATTTTGTGGAGTTCAATCTCGCGGCCGGGCAAAAATTGCAAATCGAAACCGGCAATATTGTCGCGTTCGATGACAGTGTGGAATACGACATCGAATATGTGGGTGGCATCAAGACGGCGGTGTTCGGCGGCGAAGGCTTGTTTCTGGCGACATTGACCGGGCCGGGTCGTGTGGTGCTGCAGAGCATGACGCTGCAGAAGTTGCGTCGTGAACTGGCGCCAACCCGAACCGGCGGCGATTCGCATACGCCGCTCGATGCGCTGAGCGGATTGCTGGGCGGCAGCGAGGATTAAGGCGTGCAGGTGGCATGTTTGCCTGCTAAACTCCCCAACAGGATTAACCCATGAAACCAATTCGCCGTGTCGCGATTCTCGGAGCAGGAACCATGGGTTCCCGCATTGCCGCGCATTTCGCCAATGCCCGAATCCCTTCGTTGTTGCTGGATATCGTGATTCCAAGCGGGAAACTTCGGGATCAGGCGGCGCGCAATGGCGTCGATGCGGCGCTAAAGGGCAAGCCCGGCGCGTTCTTCACGCCGGAAGCCGCACGCCTCATCACCACTGGCAACTTCGACGATGACCTGTCGCGTATCAAAGATTGCGACTGGATCATTGAGGCTGTCTCTGAAGACCTTGGCATAAAGCGCGCGCTCTATGACCGTGTGGTGGAGCATCGCGTACCGGGCACGATCGTTTCTACAAACACCAGCGGCATTCCGCTGCAACAGATCGCCGCGGGGTATCCGCCGGATTTCTGCGAGCACTTCCTCGGAGTCCATTTCTTCAATCCGCCGCGCTATCTGCACCTCGTTGAAATGATTCCAGGTCCCGCGACAAAGCCCGAGATCGTTCATTTTGTTTCGGAGTTCTGCGATCAGCATTTGGGCAAAGGCGTGGTGGGCTGCAAGGATACGCCGAACTTCATCGCGAACCGCATTGGGGCATTCTTCGGCGCTACCGTTCAGCGGCTGACGGTGGAACAGGATCTCACGGTGGAAGAGGTTGACGTGCTGACGGGGCCACTGATCGGGCTACCGAAGAGTGCGAGCTTCCGCCTGCTCGACATTGTGGGCCTGGATGTCTGGGCGCACGTGACGAAGAATCTGTACGATGGCGTGCCGCACGATCCATTCCGCGAGCGCTTCACGATGCCGGCGTTTCTGGCCGAGATGGTGAACCGAGGCTGGATTGGCGATAAACGGGGTCAGGGTTGCTATCAGCGAGTTGGCAAGGACCGCGCTATCCATGCGATCGATTGGAAAACGCTGGAATACCATCCCGCGGAGAAGCCACGGTTCGCTTCGCTCGAGACGCTGCGCAAACTGGAACCGCTCGAAGCCAGGCTGAAGGCGCTGGTGGCGCTGGACGATAAGGTCGGCCGTTTTCTTTGGCAGGTATTGAGTGACCACGTTCTCTACGCCGCGCACATGACGCCGGAGATCGCCGATCGGATTGTCGAGATCGATCAGGCAATGCGCTGGGGCTACGGCCACACTTTTGGTCCGTTCGAACTTTGGGATGCCCTTGGATTTGAGGCGACCGCACGACGCGTCGAGGCGGAGGGTCGCGCGTTGCCGGAGAACGTGCGCCGTATGCTCTCGGCAGGTGCGACGAGCTTCTATCGTGCGGCGGACCGGGCGGGGCAGCCATACACTGAGTACTTTGACCTGGCTGGCGCTGGCTATAAGGAGATGGAGCCGCGCCCTGGCATCACTGTGCTTTCCGAGCTGAAGCGCGCGCGCGGAGTGGTGGATTCCAATGCTGGCGCATCGCTGATCGACCTCGGCGATGGCGTGATCTGCTGTGAGTTCCACAGCAAGATGAATTCTGTGGGCGGCGACGTATCGAAAATGCTGCGCACCGGACTGGCGCAATTGGAAACGAATTTTGATGCGATGGTGATCGCGAATCAGGGGCCGACGTTTTGCGCCGGTGCGGACCTGATGATGGTCCTGCTCACCGCGCAGGACGAAGAGTGGGATGACCTGCACGCGCTGGTGAGAGATTTCCAGCAGCTGAACATGTCATTAAAGTATGCGCCAAAGCCGGTGGTGGCTGCGCCGTTCGCGATGGCGCTGGGCGGCGGTTGCGAGATTCCGCTGCATTGCGCGGGGATACAGGCGTCGGCCGAATTGTATATGGGGCTGGTGGAAGTGGGAGTCGGCGTGATCCCGGCAGGCGGCGGCTGCAAAGAGATGGTGCTGCGGTCGCGCGATGTGAAGAAGATCTTTGAGCAAATCGGGTTTGCAAAAGTGTCGGGCAGCGCTGTAGAAGCACGAGGATTCGGATTGCTGCGAGAGGGCGATCGGATTTCGATGAATCCGGAAAGACTGGTAGACGACGCGAAGCAACTGGCTCTCTCTCTGGTGCCCGGTTACGCGCCCGGCGCGCCGCGCACGGACATTACAGTTTCAGGCGAAGCGGGCTATGCGCTGATGCAGATGGGCGTTTGGATGGCGCGGCAGGGCGGCTACATCTCCGAGTACGACGCCTTCATTGGCGAAAAGCTCGCGTACATATTGAGTGGCGGAAGGCTGAGCGGGACGCCGCAGGTCTCCGAACAATACCTGCTGGATCTGGAACGGGAGGCGTTTGTGAGCCTCTGCGGCAGACGAGAAACGCAGCAGCGGATTCAGAATATGCTGAAAACCGGCAAAGCCCTGCGGAACTAAATGCTGCGAACGCCGGTCCGGTTACGCCGTTTCGTGCTCGCGCTGGCTGTTTTGTCCAGCGCGGGGCTTCACGCGGCGTCGAATGTCTCGCATCCGTTTGCTGGTGTGACTTATATCGATCGCACAGAGACTTCGCCGCGTGACATCCACATGCACGTGGCGCAGATCGATCTTGAGGCGGCTGGTCTGCGTTTTCGGCTGACGCCGCCGTCCGGCAAACTGGAAACCGCACGCCAGACCACACTCGATTTCCTGAAACAAGAGCACGCGCAGATTGCGATTAACGCGCACTTCTTCATTCCGTTCCCGACAACCGATACGGAAGTGTCACTGATTGGGCTGGCCGCTTCGGACGGCAACGTGTATTCGGCTTTCGAGACGCCAGTCCAAAACTATGCTCTTGTTCGCGACGCTCCGGCGATCAACATCGATTCGGCGAACCATGCGGAAATCGTGCATCGTGATGCAAAATCGCCGGAGGGAAAGCATGTCATTGAGAAAGTGAAATTATGGACGGCACTGGCGGGCTCCGCGCAAATTGTGACAGATGGAGTCAGGACGATTCCAATCTACGATGACGATATGCATCCCGGTGCGGCGCTCATACCGGGCGGACCGAATGACTACTCCAATGCGAAATCCTGGTACGATGTTTTACAGGCGAGGACAGCGATCGGCATTTCCCGCGACGGGCGAACTCTCACGCTGTTCACGGTGGACGTCCGCGGGGGCAGCGCGGGCCTCAAAGTGGGCGAAGTGGCGGATATTCTGATGAGGGACTTCGGCGTCTGGAACGCGTTGAATCTGGATGGCGGCGGGTCGACGACGCTGGCGATGGAAGATCCGTCGACGCACTTGGCAGCCGTTGTGAATACTTCATCGGACAATGCTGCCGGACGAGCGGTGGGAAGTAATCTGGCGGTTTTCGCGGCGCCGGTGCGAGGAGTGCTTCCGTGACGCGCCGTGATGTTCTTGCGTTGATGGGTGCGGCGGGAGTTGCCGCGCGGGAGGCTCCGGGCCAGAGTGAGTCACCGACGCCACCGACCACAACACCGCAACGAGTGACGCCTCAGGTGGCAGCCGAGCACGCGAAGGCCGTTCGGCCGCTGGTTTGCGTCTATTCCGGTTGCCTGGCAAAGATTCCTTATCAGGAGCTTTCCGGCATTGTGCGCGATATGGGTTACGACGGCACCGATCTCACGGTTATGAAAGGTGGTCACGTCGATCCGAGCCGATACATGGTGGATCTTGACCGCGCGTTTCAGACGTTTCAGGATGCGGGACTCGATCTGCCGATGGTCACGACTGATTTCACGTCCGCCTCGCAGCCGTACGCTTACGCCATCCTTTATGTTTCCGGCCAGCTGGGGGCGCGCCTTCTGCGGCTCGGCACGTGGCCGGCACCGATGGCGGCACCCGATCCAACGGGGCAACTGACCAGCATTCGCGCTGCCATGATGCGCAACGATCTGGCGCAGCTTTCTGTTACGGGAAGGCAGTGCAGAATCACCCCTCTTCTGGCAAACCACGCGGGTAGTTATCCGGGGCGCAGTATTCCGGAGGCTGAGAGCATGCTGAATGGAATCGACCGGGCAGGTTTCGGCTATTGCTTCGATCCGGTTCAGGCGGTGATGGAAGCGCGCTCGAATGACGGGTGGGAACAGGCATTACAGGCGGCACTGCCGAGACTGGGCGCGGTGGCGGTTTCCGACGTGGCTTTTTTGGGCAAGGATACGGTGGACAAGGGTACGGCGGACAAAGACACGGCGAAGTTTCGCCCATGCGCGATGGGTGAGGGTGTCATCGACTGGAAGAAGTTCTTTGCGGCGCTTGCGACGGCGCGATTTCACGGACCGCTATCGATGCATATGGACTATGCCGCGCCGAACGAGGTGAATGCCATGACCAAGGATCTGGCGTTCACAAGAGCCAGGATCGAAGAGGCGTGGCCGATATAGCCCGCGCTTAGGATTCTTGATTTGCGAGGGGTTCGCGGTCCAGCCTGACTTCGCAGTTGCAGCAATCGCTGCAGCGACCGCAGCGTTCGCAGAGATGGTTAGCGCAGGCATCCTTGGTGCAATGGGCGCAGATGCGCGTCGATTCCGCATCGCAGATACTACAGGTGAAAGTGGTGGGGCTCATTTGGGGGTTCCGATCGTAGTCTTTCGTGCAGCGGCGGGCCGTGCCACTGGCTGACCTGCCAGCATGGAACGGCAGCGTTGCGCTTCTTTATCGACGAGATCCAGCTGACGATCCTTTTCGCCGGCCAGA
Organism: uncultured Acidobacteriia bacterium; assembly: GCA_903825445.1. Lineage (GTDB taxonomy): Bacteria > Acidobacteriota > Terriglobia > Bryobacterales > Bryobacteraceae > BOG-234. The sequence continues at coordinate 4,923 of CAIKAS010000146.1, read as the reverse complement.
TCGAGGGAATACTGCTGAAGTTTTTCGATGCCGGTCTGATCGCCGGCGGCGACCGATTCCATGAGATCGCCCAGCGCCGGATTTTGGTATCTGCGGAGGGGCTTCAGGAGTTCAGCGAGATCGCTATCGAACCGATGCACGCGAAAGAGCGCCTGCAGAATCTCCGTGAGTGCGACGTCCTGGTTAGCATCGGTTTGTTTTGCGTCCATGATTCGCGCGATACCGGTCATATCGGCTTGAACTGCACGATTCTGTTCTTCGAGCGAAGCCCACTCCTGTACGTAAGCCTCCGGCGCGCCTTTCGCCACCCAATCGGCTGCATGCACTTGTTCAAATATGGGAGTCAAATGCGCTGAGCGCTGTGAAACAGCATTGGCCGCGCTGGCGATTTCGGATGGGTCGGCTGGCGGATGTGGCGCCCCGGGCGGCGGCTGCTGAGCGCGCATGGAGACCCAGCAAGCCAAAACCACAGCCAGAGAGCCGGCGACAAAAGCCTTACGCAGATGCATCCGTAATCAGGCTAGCACTTTGAAGACGGAGGAAAGAGGAACGCAACGGTGACGCCTACGGCGTGGAAGCAGACGGCGGAGGCGGAGGAGGAGGTGGTGGTGGCGGCGTGGGGTTGTTGTTCTTGTCGCCTACTCCGACACCGCTGCCGGTGGATGTTGGGACAGAAGCCGGGGTGCTGGTCGGAACCGAAGGCGTGCTGGTGCGCTCATTGATAGCCTGCTGAGAGAGTGCGTCCATGGCGGCGTGGAAAATGCGTTTGAGCGCATCACCCTTATCGAACTGACGGCCCAGCGAATCGTTCTTGTAAACCTTGATGCCTTCGCCGGCATTCAGAATCTTTTTGTCGTCGAGCCGCAGGGCGCGCGCGACTTCTACAGTGCCTTCCTCATCGAGGACGGTGGTGGCTGTGGAATCGGCATCATACTCGACGTCGAAGATAGTGCCTCGTACTGAAATGACAGCGGTTGGCGTACGTACCTTGTTGTGATTGGGAACGCCACCGGGATGTTCGATTTGAACCCTGACTTTACCGAGCCAGAGTTCGAGCATGTCCTCCCAGTTGTAAGTGTTGGTGCGGAAAGCCACGCGGGAGTTCGGGAAAACCTCGAACTTGCTGCCATCGGCAACTTTGAACACAGCGGAACCATCCGGGCCCGTCGAGACGACTTCCGAGGGATAGACGTATTCGCCGATGTCGAGTCTCCAGGGCGACGTACGCTCCACGACCACACGGCCCGTAAACGAGACCAGTTGTGCGGCGCCTTTGGTGTCCATGGGGAGGCGAGACTGAGCGCAGAGAACTGCCGCCGTCAGCGTCACAAGGAGAGACGCGGACAGAATATTCCTCAGCGCAACTGGCAAGCGTACCGTCAAAATCAGTCTCGAAAAACGCTGCTCAAACTACACCGCTGACCGGAACCAGCCCGGTCTGGGCGACGTACGTACTCATACAAATAATAACACCATAGCGTGCATGGAAGACGCGGTTCCAAACGAATTTTAATTCACAAGCTCCACCGAATCAAGTGGTTCCAAACCACTTGAGATCCAAATAGGGTAGAATCAGGACACGGAGATGTGTCGGCAAGCTACAGTGCCTGGCCGGGCTGGTTACAGAATTGCCGGGGAATGTCGAAGATATAAGAGGCGTGCGGTTCCTAAGTCCAGTTGCGGTGGTGGTTCTGACGGCGAGTGCGCTGATGGTGGGCGTGATGCCGGCGTATGGGCAGACTACGCCTTTATGGACGCGGATTGCGGGATATACGATCAACACGGGCCTGGCGGGTCCGGCTACCGGGGCGGTGGAGTCTGTTTGGTATGCCCCGGGCGGTAAGGGCCTGATTGCGCGGACTGCATCGGGACGTGTCTTTGCCACGGCCGATTTTGAGCAATGGAAACTGAATACTGATCCAGTGCCGGCGGCTGCGACGAAACCGGTTCTGGCGAGCTCGCGTGGCGCAGATAAACCGGAAGCCGGTATTCAGGTGGTGACCTCGGGGACGCGCAAATATTCGTTGACCTGGTTCAATGTATACGGGACAGATGATGGTCGCGCCTGGCTGAATCTGACAGGAATGAACGGGCATTCGATTGTCGGCGACGGTTTTTCCGCACTTGCTGTTTCGCCTGCAAATCCTTTGGACGTAACAGCGGCGAACCGATCCGGGGTGTGGCGGTCCCTTGACGGCGGACTTTCCTGGCAGGGGCTGAATGAAGGCTTGCCGAATTTTCCCGCAAACCGCCTGGCCGGTCAGCGGACAGTAGAGCTGGCGGAAGTGGCGGAAGGCGAACCGACGCTTGCAGCGGTTACGGCGGGGAAGTGGACCCCCGTGGAAGGCGTTGCCACCGAAGCTGTGCTGCTAAAGACTGTAGCTGAGAAAAGCGGAGTTACTCCCTCGGCTGCGGCGCAGGCTGGTTCCATGATTTATGCCGGCATGGCGAATGGCGGGATGTTGGTTTCGGCGGATGAGGGCGCGACGTGGGTGCCTTCGACAGTCGCAGGCACGGAACACAGTATCGATCGCATCTGGGTGGATTCTGCCAATTCGCAGGCAGCGCTGGCAGTCTCCGGCACGAAACTGTTCCGCACCGTAAACGGCGGCAAGTATTGGGACGAAGTGACGGGCTCGCTGAATGCTGGCGCGATTCACGGAATTACGGCCGACAGCTCGGCGGGTGTTGTGTACGCGGCAACCGACCGGGGGGTTTTCTCCGGACGGCTTTCCCTGAATGCCGCCGATCTGGTGCAGGTGGCGTGGTCTTCCACTTCCGTTTCGCGGGATCTGCCTATCGCGGCAGCATGGGATGTGCGGCTGAACGCCGATAATACGCTCACGGTGCTGCTGGATGGATATGGAGTTTACGAGACGCCGGCGCCTCATCGGGTACTGGCGCCGAGGATCGTGAACGCTGCGGACATGAGCGATCGGGCTGCCGCACCGGGCTCGCTGATCAGCGTGCTTGGCGCCAATGTAACGCGGGTGCGAAGCGGCCAGAATGTTTATCCGATTTTGCTGGCGTCGGACCAAAGTTCGCAGCTGCAGGTTCCTTTTGAAATCGCGCCGGGCACATTGCAACTGGCGGTGGAAAGCTCGGCCGGAGTCTGGATGGCGCCGCTGAATGTGAAGCGCGCTGCGCCTGCCATTTTCGTAGACGTCGACGGGACGCCTTGGATTCAGGATGCGGCGAGCGGACTGGTGATTGACGCCGGGACGGCGTTGCACGCAGGGTCCACTATTCAGGTTCTTGCAACAGGACTGGGGCGCGTGACGCCGGAATGGCCCAGCGGAGTACCTGCGCCAGTGGACTCGCCACCCGCGGTAGTGGCGCCGGTGACGGCGTTTCTGGATGGGGCACCAGTACGCGTGACACGGGCTACGCTGGCGCCGACGTTCGTCGGTAATTACCTGGTGGAACTGGAGCTGCCGTCTCTGGTGAATCGTGGTGCGAGTGAATTGCGGATCGTGGTGGATGGAGAAGAGAGTAACCGCGTGAAGTTGTATATGGAGCCGGGCGTCACGATCGGGTTTGCCGGACAGTAAGTGCAGTGAGAAACGCGCGGCCCTTAAAATGAAAAGAGCCCCGGAATTCCGGGGCTCAGCTGATTCAAGACCGGATGGCTTATTGCACGCGGGTAACGTTTTCCGCCTGTAATCCCTTCGGGCCTTGCTTGACCTCAAATTCCACGGTAGCGCCTTCGTCCAGACTGCGATACCCGCTGGACGCGATCGCCGAAAAATGGACGAACACGTCGTCCCCGCTCTCCCGCTGAATGAAGCCGAAGCCCTTGGCAGCGTTGAACCATTTCACTGTACCTTTTTCTTTCACAAACCTTCTCCTGAAAAGGCCCGGATGGCCGCCGCGTTTAGCGTGCGGAACGGTGCCTTTGTGATCTTGCGTCACGCAGTATCTCACAGCGAGGGGGGCAGGTTCAAGCGGCATCCGCCTGGGGCGGGGTTCTGATGGACTGAGTCAAAACGGACTGCGCGGGCTAATAACTCCGGTGCTAGACTGCGGCTTGCGAAACGAAAGAGCTATCACTGAACGATTACGGGGGCTGGTGAAGATTCAGCCATCATCGGCGCTGATTGCCGGCATTGGCGACGACTGCGCGATCTATCGCCCGCGTGGCAGTGCCGACGACTTGCTTTTCACCACCGATTTGTTCATTGAAGGCATTCATTTCCTGCGTGATACGCATAAGGCCGCAGATGTGGGGCGGAACGCTCTGGTCCGCAGTCTCAGCGACATTGCCGCGATGGGCGGGTCGCCTCGTTTTTGCCTCGGCTCCGTTTGCCTGCCCGGATGGGCGACGGATCGATGGATTGACGAATTCTTCGATAGCCTGGCGGCCGTTGCGAGTCGGCATGACACTGTATTGGCGGGCGGCGATCTGGCGCGCGGGGAGATCTTTTCCTGCGATGTGACCGTTTGCGGGGCGGTTCCGCGCGGAACGGCGCTGCTCCGAAGCGGGGCGCGCGCGGGAAACGATATTTACGTATCGGGCTCGCTTGGCGGATCGGCGCTGGGCCTCGAGACGAACAAAGGCAAGGCCAGAAAGCGACATCTAAATCCTGAGCCACGTCTGGCTCTGGGCCAATTCCTGCGGGAGAAACTGAGGGCGACCGCGGCAATCGATATCAGCGATGGCTTATCGCTCGATCTGGAGCGCGTCTGTCTTGCTTCGGGCGTGGGCGCGGAGATTGTGACGCCGCCACGGTTTCCGGGCGCATCGGCTGAGCAGGCACTGCAAGGCGGCGAGGAGTATGAACTGCTCTTCTTCCTGCGCGGTGGTACGCGCGTGCCGGCACAGTTCGAAGGTGTAGCGTTAACGAAGATCGGAACGGCAGTCGCAGGGCCGGTGGGTGTGATCCGTCTCGAAGGGCAGGTGCTTGCGGTGCGAGGGTTCGATCA
>CAIKAS010000145.1 GCA_903825445.1 uncultured Acidobacteriia bacterium | reverse complement strand
CGAAGGAAATGTGGCCCTGGCGCGACTGGGTTATCAACGCGTTCAACAGCAATATGCCATACAGTCGCTTCACCATCGAGCAACTCGCAGGCGATCTGCTGCCCAATGCTACTCTCGATCAGAAAATCGCTACTGGCTTCCAGCGCAATCCCCGGGTCAATGCTGAGACGGGCGCAATCGCCGAAGAATTCGAAGCCGAGACGCTCGTCGATCGTGCCGCCACTACCGGCACCGTCTGGATGGGACTCACCGCTGGCTGCGCCCGCTGCCACGATCATAAGTTTGATCCCATCACACAGCGCGATTTCTACAGCCTCGCAGCGTACTTCAATAACGTCGATGAAGTCGGCAACGGCGGCAGCGCCGATGGCCGGGGCAACTACAAGCCGTATCTGAAACTGCCTTCGCCCGAGCTTGAAGCGCAAATCGCCGCGAAGGATGCCGAGCTGAAAAGTGCGCGCGAAAAATTGGCGTCACTCGATAAGCAGCTCTCCGCCGGTCAGGCTGACTGGGAAAAGACTGCGCTTACTTATCAACCGAAATGGGAAGTGCTCACGCCGGCCAGTCTTAAGGGGGACAATGGGGTCACGCTGAAAGCCCTTCCCGATGGTTCTATCCTCACTGGCGGCGCCATGCCCCCTGCGGCGATCTTTGAAATCACCGCCGATACAAAGCTGAAGAACATTACTGCCTTCCGTTTTGAAATGATTCCGGATTCCACTCTGCCAGGCGGAGGTTCAGGCCGTGGCATCGACGGCAAGGGAGTCGTGACGCTGTTCGACGTGCGGACAGGCGGCAAGAAGATCGATCTGTCCCGCATCACTGTGGATTTCAAATCGGAGGAGTCCGAACTGAACCTCGTCCTCCATCCTGCCGATCAGTTGAAACGGGGCTGGGGCGTGAATCCGGAGATGAACAAGCCGCACTTCGCCGTCATTGAACCGTCGCGCATGCTTTCCGCCGATGGCCCCCTGACCTTCCGAATCGGCAGCGAATACGAGGGCGCGCCGCTCGGACGCTTCCGCATTTCCGTCACCGATTCCGAATTCCCCGAAGTAGTCCCGGAAGACATGGCGACGATTCTGCGCACTCCCGCAGACGCGCGCACGGAGAAAGACGCGAAGGCTCTGAGTCAATACTTCCTCACCCATCCCGTCGAACGCCGCAAAGAAAGTGAGGCCATCGCTACACTCGACGCCGAACGTCGCTCCGCAGAGAACAAGATCCCCAGCACCATGGTGATGTCGGAAATGGCGGAACCACGCGACATGTTTATCCTGCTGCGCGGTGCCTACGATAAGCCTGGAGACAAAGTCACGCCCGCCACTCCCAGCTTCCTGCCGCCCCAACCCGCCGACGCGCCGCGCAACCGACTTGGGCTCGCGCAATGGCTCGTCGATCCGGCGAATCCGCTAACCGCCCGCGTTGCCGTCAATCGCTACTGGCAGATGTATTTCGGCACGGGCCTGGTCAAGACCGCCGACGACTTCGGCAGCCAGGGCGAAGCTCCCAGCCATCCGGAACTGCTCGACTGGCTCGCCACTGAATTTATCCGCTCCGGCTGGGACGTCAAAGCCATGCAGCGCCTTATCGTCACCTCCGCAGCTTACCAACAAGCTTCTGTTGCTACGCCTGCACTGCGCGAACGCGACCCCGAGAATCGCCTGCTCGCCCGCGGCCCACGCGAGAGGCTCTCTGCCGAAATGATTCGCGATCAGGCCCTCTCGCTCTCCGGCCTGCTCAGCACAAAGATGGGCGGGCCGTCTGTGAAACCCTATCAGCCCGATGGCTTATGGGAACAACTCTCCGCGTTTCAGGGCCGCAAGCTTTTTGAACGTTCCACCGGAGAAGACCTCTGGCGACGCAGTGTTTACAGCTACTGGAAGCGCACAGTGCCTCCGCCTTCCATGACGATCTTCGATGCCCCCACCCGCGAATCCTGCGTCGTACGGCGCCAAATGAGTTCCACGCCGCTGCAGGCTCTCGCGCTGCTGAACGACGAAATGTATACAGAGACCTCGCGCAAGTTCGCCGAACGGATCATCAAAGAAGGCGGCGCCTCACCCGAGCAGCGTCTTGCCTGGGCCTTGCGTCTCGCGACTTCCCGGCCACCCACCGATCCGGAAGTGAAGATCCTCCAACAAGGCCTCACGCGCCGCCTGGATCAGTACCGAGCCGATCCCGCCTCGGCTGAAAAACTCCTCGCTGCCGGCGAATCGCCGCGCGACAAATCCATCGATATCGCCGAACTCGCGGCCTACACGACCGCGGCCAGCGTCATTCTCAATCTCGACGAGGTCATCACACGCCAATGAACCCCCTTCGCGAGTACGAACTGTTAATGACCCGCCGCCAGCTCTTTGGTCGCGCCGCCACCGGTATCGGCGCCGTAGCACTCGGTTCCCTGCTCGCACCGCGCGCACAAGCCGCGCCCGCGCTCCCCGGCTTCCCCAACTTCCCGGCGAAAGCGAAACGCGTCATCTATCTGCACCAATCCGGCGCGCCCTCGCAGATGGACCTCTACGACTACAAGCCAGGCCTCACCAAACGCTTTGCCGAAGAGCTGCCCGATTCCATCCGCAACGGCCAGCGTCTCACTGGCATGACTTCGGGACAGAAGAAATTCCCCGTCGCGCCGTCCATCTACAAGTTCGCACAGTATGGCAAAGCCGGCATCTGGCTCAGCGAACTACTCCCTTACACCGCGAGAATCGCCGACGAAATCACCGTCGTCAAGAGTGCCTTCACCGAAGCTATCAATCACGATCCCGCCATTACCTTCATCCAAACCGGCAGTCAGGTCGCCGGACGCCCGTGCTTCGGCTCGTGGGTGAGCTATGGACTCGGCTGCGAAACCGACGATCTGCCCGCCTTCGTCGTAATGATTTCCCGCGGCACTGGCCGCAAGGTCGATCAACCGCTCTACGACCGCCTCTGGGGCAGCGGTTTCCTTCCGACTGCGTATCAGGGTGTCAAGTTCCGCTCTGAGGGCGACCCCGTCCTTTACCTCTCCAACCCGCCCGGCATCGATTCCGATCGCCGCCGCAGCATGCTCGACGATATCCGCCAACTCAACGAGATCAACGAGCAGCAGTTCGGAGATCCCGAAATCAACACGCGCATCCGTCAATACGAAATGTCGTACAGGATGCAGACGTCCGTTCCCGAACTGACTGATCTCTCGAAGGAACCGGCCTCCACTTTCGAACTTTACGGACCCGATTCGCGCAAGCCTGGCACCTACGCGTCCAACTGCATTCTTGCGCGGCGTCTCGCCGAACGAGGCGTTCGATTCATCCAGCTTTATCACATGGGTTGGGATCATCATGAAGGTGTTCCGCGCCAGTTACCGCCGCAGTGTCTCGATACCGACCAGCCCTCCGCCGCTCTGATTCAGGACCTGAAGCAGCGCGGCATGCTGGATGACACGCTGGTCGTCTGGGGCGGCGAATTCGGTCGCACTGTTTACTGCCAGGGCAACCTTTCACCGGAGAATTACGGTCGCGACCATCACCCGCGCTGCTTCACAGTCTGGATGGCCGGAGGTGGCATCAAGCAGGGTCTCTCCTACGGTGAGACCGACGACTACAGCTACAACATCACCGAAAAGCCTGTCCACGTGCACGACATGAACGCGACGTTTCTGCATTGCCTGGGAGTGGACCACACGAAGTTGACCTACCGCTACCAGGGCCGCGATTTCCGCCTCACCGATGTCCACGGCACTGTAGTGACGGATCTGCTGGCTTAGGGCTAACGCTGTTTTGGGGAGGGTGTAGCCGTTGTCCAAATGGTCGGAACTTACCCGCCAACAGCCGAACGCAGCACAATCCAAACCTTCTCCACAGTCGGCAACGCAATCCGCCGTGTCAGGACATCCGTCGGTGTCTCCGCGATCCGCTCCAGCAACCCCGAATAAATCGCAATCAGCGCCCGCAAAGATCCCCGGGATTCCTTATGAATCAAATCCACCAGCGGCGCCGACTCCCGATAATAATCCCGCGCCCGTCCAATCTCAAAATCCATCAGCTTAGCGAAATCATCCGTACGACGCGAGTACTTCAACTCCTCCGCCGAAACACCAAACCGCACCAGATCCTCCGACGGCAAATAAACCCGCCCCAGCCCCGCATCCTCATGAATATCCCGCAAAATATTCGTCAGCTGAAACGCGATGCCGCATTTCTCCGCCAACGGCAGCGCCTCAGGTACATCAAAACCAAAGATGTGAATCGTCGTCAGCCCCACCACCGATGCCACACGGTAGCAATACTGGTACAACTCCTCAAATCGCTCGAACGTGTGCGTCTTCAGATCCGATGCCACGCCCTCAATCATGTCGTAGAAATACTGATGCGGAATCTTGTACCGCGCGACCGCATCCAGAAACGCAGGCCACACCAGACTGGAATCCGGACGCCCGGCCAGGGCCTCAGTCAGCGCCTCACGCCAGCGATCCATCGCAGTCACGGTCGCACCCGGCTCGTCGCTCAAATCGTCGCAATACCGCATGAACGCATACATCGCGCACATGGCATTTTTCCGCTCCGGCGTCAGCAGGACAAACGAGTAGTAGAAATTCTTCGCGCGGTTCTTCGCCACACCCCGGCAATACGCTTGTGAAGCTTCGAGCGAAATCATGCCGCCGCTTTGAATGAGCCGAACGTCGCCCGCACTAGTGTACCGGCGAGCAACCACACGCGCTCCACTTTCGAAATCGACGGTCGCCGCGAAAGCACGTCGTAATTCTGCGAGGCAATCTTATCCAGAACGCACATGCCGCCCCGGCTAAAAAGATCCAGATCCACAGCCAGCCTTCGGTTCACCATCCCGATCAGCGGCAGCCCTTTCAGAAACAGTCCGCGTGCCTGCTCCACCGCCTCACTCATCAACGCACGGAAACGTTCATCGTACTTGTGCGCGAAAAGCTCTTCCACCGAGTAATTGTGCCGGGCCAATAGATCCAGCGGCAGGTAGACGCGATCCTTCAGTTGATCCACCGTCACGTCCTGCCAAAAATTGGCCAGTTGCAGCGCGGTACAAGTAGCGTCCGAAAGCGCCTGCCGCTCGGGATCGGAATAACCACACAGGTACAACACCAGCCGCCCCACCGGATTCGCCGAACCCTCGCAGTAACCGAAAAGCTCTTCCCAGTTTTGGTACCGCGTGACTTTTTGATCCTGAATAAACGCGCGAATCAAATCGGCAAACGGCTGCCTCGGAATCGAATACTTCTTCACCGTGCCACGCAGCGCAACAAAAACGGGATGCTGAGCCTCGCCCGCGTACATGCGGTCCAGTTCGCCAGACCACCAGGCCAGCAATCTCAGACTTTCCGCTGGATCGCCAATCTCATCCGCCAGATCGTCCGCCCACCGGCAATACGCATAAACGTTGTAAAAATCCTGATGCAGCTCCTTCGGCAGCAGGAAACTCACAACATGAAAATTTTCGTAGTGATGAGTGGCAAGCCAGCGCGTGTGCTGTTCTGCTTCTGTGAGCGTCCAGGTCCGCGAAAGTGCCTCCGGGCTGCCCACGAAATCGCGCGGCAGCATGGTGGCAAAAATCGGCGGCTGGACAGCCGTCATGGAATAATCGCGGTCTTCAGCGCCGTACCGCCCTCGGCGAGGCGGAACATCACGCTGGAGAGGTTCTCGAGCGCTTCTTCCGCTTCCACGAAATCGCAGGCCCGAACGCCACCGCTGGAGATAATGTCCAGCGCTTCCTGCATCGAAGTGGGCGTGTGATGGAAACTCGCCTTGCAGGTGATTTCGGAGTAGTGGAGCAGATTTGTATCGAGTTCCACGCGCGTACCCGAAGGTGGACCGCCAAAGAAATTCACCGTGCCACCGCGGCGCAGCATTTCCACCGACATGTTCCACGTTTCCGGCTTGCCCACGGCTTCAATAACAATATCCGCGCCGTGTCCGCCGGTGAGTTCCTTAACCTTTGCGACGGGATTACCGCAATCTTCCGATGCCACAATGCGATCCGCACCCAGCCGCGCAACTCTTTCCAGACGTTCGCGCTTGCGGCCAACCGCAATCACGCGCGCGCCACGAAGCTTGGCCAGCCGAACGAACATGGAGCCGATGGGGCCCGCGCCAATTACCGCAACCGTGTCGCCGGCTTTCATTTCAACGTCTTCCACGCCTTTGACCACGCAGGCCAGCGGTTCAGCCAACGCCGCATCCCGATAATCAAGGTGCGACGGAATCACGTAGGTGTTGACGCGCACAATCCGCGCCGGAATTCGGATATATTCAGCGTAAGCGCCGTTGTTGAAAAGAAGATCGTCGCAGAGATTAACCCGGCCCCTGCTGCAGAAGAAACAGCGATGACAAGGGGCGGAATTCGCCGCCACCACCCGCTGACCGATCTCAAAACCCTTAACCCGTTCACCTACCGCAATCACATCACCGGCCAGTTCGTGTCCGAACAATGCCGGAGGCACGATCATGCGGGCGTGATAGCCGCGCCGGTAAACTTTAACGTCCGTCCCGCACGTGAGTGCCGTGCGAACGCGGACCAGCAAATCCCCTGGCCCGATCTCGGGCACGGGAACGCGTTCCATCTGCACATGTTCCTTGCCGTACAGTACGGCGGCAAGCATCGTGTCGTTTATTGCGCGCAAGCTGCAAGCTCCTGTGGTCTCACTATTATTTTCAACGGGTTCTCCCCGGGAAATTCACCTGGATGCGTGGCGAGCCGAAAGGCAAATTCAATCTTATCAAGCGGTACGCGGTGGGAGATCAGCAGGTGGACAGGCAGTTCCCCGCTAAATACCAGTCGCGCCGATTCCGCCTGCAAATCCACCGACGCACTGTACGATCCCAACAGCGATCTCTCTCCCACGCAAATGCTCGCCCCTGACAGTTCTACTCGTTCTTTATCAGAGGTTTGCGCGAAAAGCATGATCTTGGCGCCGGGCCGGGTTGACCGAATTGCCTCTTCCACCAACCCCTTCACGGCCGTAGCCACGAACACCATATCCGCCCCGCGCCCTTCGGTCAATTCCCGCAATTTTGCCGGAACATCTTCCGTTCGGGGATCCATCGCAAAGTCCGCCCCGCATTCTTTCGATAGCGTCAACCTCGTCGAAATTGTATCGGTCGTCACAATCGTGCAGCCACGCAACTTCAAAAGCATCGTAAAGATCAGCCCGATCGGCCCCTGCCCCTGCACCATCACGACATCGTGCGCTTGCGGATCGCACTGCGCAACCGCTTTCACGCAGGTATTGACCGGCTCCACGAATGAGGCAATCTCAAACGGCACGCCATCCGGGATCTTTTCCACGCCGCGTTCCACAATCCAGTCCATCACCCGGACATACTGAGCGAAGCCGCCGCCTGCCGGTTCAAATCCCGCCGTCACGCCCACTTTCTTATATACGGGGCACTGCGCGTAAAGTTTCCGCTCGCAGTAAAAACATGCGCCGCAGGGAATGTGGTGGAAGACGATGACCCGGTCGCCCGTCTTGTATTTCGTCACGCTGGAGCCAACCGCCGCAACGGTGCCCGCCGTCTCGTGACCAAAAATCCGTGGAGGCGCAAGAAGGTTGTATTCGATCTTCTTCAAATCGGTGTGGCAAACGCCGCACGCTTCTACGCGAATAAGAATTTCGCCCGCACCGATCTCGGGCGTGTGAACTTCATCGACACTCACCATGCTCGACCCGCGATACACCGCCGCGCGCATGTTATCTGGAACAGAGGTAGTCATATCAGAATTTACAGTTGGCAAGATATTGTCCGAGATTCTCGGCAGCCAGCGCCGTGCGGCGTTGAAGGCGAAGCAATTCGGAAAATCCTTTCACCGGATGCGCCAGCGCGTGCATAACTAAGCGTGGCACGTTAAACGTTCCGTCCGCCATTAAATAACTCTCAAAATCGATAAAAAATGCTTCGGTGACAAGATCGCTGACCGCGCGTACGCAGTAGAATGGTACGGCCAATTCCAATGCGCACTGTGCAATTGCCGCTGATTCCATCTCTACTAAGATTGCGCCAGTGGCGGAAAGATTCCGTTTTTCCTCGGCAGTTTTCGCAATGCGTAGGCTGGTGCGGACCAGTCCGGAGCGGGCAACCGGGCCAATCGGATTCGCCGCCACCCAGTTGTGATACCCATCGGTAACGGAGGCCGCCACCACGACATCGCCGATCGCCAGCGAAGCGTCCAGCGCACCACCGGTCCCAATGCTGCAAATCCCGCAGAAACTATCCGTGACAGTCCGGGCGGCCTGCACCGCCGCCGCCGCCCGCGCACTCCCCACACCATTCGCGACAGCGATTACACCTCGGCCTTGCCACTCGCCGACACGCGCCCAGTGGACCGGCAAATCGACCGTACGTGAACTATCCCAATAAGAAACCCAAGGCTGTGCCTCGCGCCGATCCGACGCGATGAAGAGAAGCGGTCGTATCAATTCGGTTGCCACTCAGCCTAACTCCCCGAGTGCCAGCACAGTCGCGCGACCGCAGCCCGTCAGCCCGTCAATCCGCTCCCCACGTAACGCAAAGCGGGCCTCGCACGGGTCGCGCCGAGGATGAAACAGCGGAGATAATTCCCCTGTCAGCGGATCGATTCCGGTCAGATTCGGACCCTTGTGGAGCTTACATCGATGGCACGCAAGCGCGAGATTAGCCTCATCGCCCAAACCTCCATGCTGTCGCGATACGACATGCTCGATGTGGTGCCGCGGATCGGTGTGCTGTTGTTGAAGGCGGCAGTATTCGCAGCGCTCCTCAGCGCGTTTACGAACAAGTCGGCGCGTTCCGGCGTCCATCTTCACTTCAGTTAGGAGTCGTTTCCAGCCGTTGTCGCGCCTTCAGCTTCAGCACCGCAATGAAATCCGCTGCGTTGATAAAGGCTTCATACTCAGCCCTTTCATCCACTGTGAGAGTGCCCTCGTTAGCCCGCTCGGCAAGCGCATCCATCCGGCCCAGCACCGGCGAATCAACACGAAATTCCACTAGTCGCCGCGCGGATTCCGCGTCGAAACAGCGGCTCAGCGGGTCGAGGAGACTGTCCAAACCTGCGGCAGCACTCATGGCCTTACGTTAGCACGATGCAGACCTGTCGCGCTTTCCCGTTGATCGTCCTTCATTACTTCGATCCTGCACCCTCAAACCAAGCCACCGCATCCGCCAGCGCTTCGTTCGCCGCACCCGGCGCATACCCCAACTCCCGCGCAGCCTTAGCATGCGAAACCCACATCTTTTTCTTCGCCATGCGGACTGCTTCCATCGACACTCGCGGCGGCTTCCCTGTCATCCCCGCCACCGCCGTCCCCACAGCGCCGGCCGCCCACGCCACAAAATACGGCAGCTCAATCGTCGGAGCTTTCTTCCCCGTAATCCCCGCCAGTTGCCGCAGAATCTGCCCCAACGTCAGATTCTCGGATCCCAGAATGTACCGCTCCCCCACCTTCCCGCGTTCACACGCCAGCAAATGCCCTGTTGCCACATCCCGCACATTCACCACGTTCAGGCCAGTATCAATAAACGCCGGCATCGCCCCGCGCAAATAATCCACCACAATCTGTCCCGTCGGCGTCGGCTTGAAGTCGTGATCCCCCATGGGCGCCGTTGGATTCACTATCACCACCGGAAACCCCTCGCGCGCAAACTCCAGCGCCACCTGTTCGCCCATAAACTTCGAGCGCTTGTAATCACCAGCCATCTGCTCGATGGTGCAGGGCTGCTCCTCATCGCCAATGCCGCCATCCGGCACTCCGATGCATCCAACTGTGCTCGTGTATACCACCCGCTCCACACCCGCGGATCGCGCCGCGCCCAGCATGTTGCGAACCCCGTCCACATTCGCGACGTACATCGAGCGCGAATCCTTCGCCCACAACCTGTAATCGGCCGCAACGTGAAACACCAGCCCGCATCCCGAGGCCGCGAGCGCCAGCGAGTCCGCATCTCCCAAATCGCCAGTGACTGTTTCTACATCGAGTTCCGCAACCCGGCTGCCGCTGCGCACCAGCGCCCTCACACGATGTCCCCGCTCCAGCAATTGACGCGCGACATGCCAGCCGACGAATCCGGATGCGCCGGTTACCAATGTCGGCTTCATGCTGGCTCCAAATCCGCGATCATTCGTCGCAGGATCGCAATCAGGACAGGCAGATCGTCTCGGCAGATATTGAAGCTTTGCTCGGCATCCACGTCAAGATACATAGACCGCGTCGCGTTCTATACGGCACTTCAGCCGGGGATTCATGGCGTCCCTGAGACGCACCACATCAACTGGCCTGCCCATCGCCTGCTCCGGTGTCTGTTTGAGTTGAACGGTGAGCAGAAGGTTAGGGCTGGTAGTCCTGAACACCACATCGACATCGCTCTGCGGTCCCGCTTCATCCCGCGCGACGGAGCCAAACAACCCCAGTGAGTCCAGACAGAATTCCTGACTGCGAACGCGCCGAAATTCCGCAAGGCGAGCCAGTATATCGGCCCGGTTGCTGTTGGCCGATCCGGAGGCCGGGGTTTCCTGACTCGAGACGATTGGTGACTTATTCATCGGACACTCAGTATTTTCAATTATCGCGCGTTCGAACTCACGTTGCGGCAGTCGGTGATGTAGTCTTAGCGGGGACTGGCCTCTTTTCCACCAACCCTTGATACAGATCCTCTAACTTCCCCTTGAACTTCTGCAATTGCTCTGGGGACGTACCCGTCTTAGTTGAGTACCGTGAATCGGCACACGAGATCGTGAGTCCAGCGGGGCCGTTTCGAAATACGTAGATCGGAACCCTCAGGCTCTTGTCGTTAACTTCGATTTTGGTCTTCTCTATACCCAAATCATGCTCCGGTTACAGACTCAAAGCCAGGGAGTCATTGACTGGTCATTGACTCCATTGATACAGATCGCTGTCTTGGGTACCATTTCCCGCTACGAGACCCCCCGGGAACCCCGCAGTCGCAGGGGCCTACACTAGCCGCGTTCCGTAACCTTCACGAAAGTAGCCAGAGCCATCAGCGGAAAGTACAGCCGGTAGTAGTGATAGTTGAGATAGAAGACCTTGGGGAAGCCAGTGCCTGTCGCCAGTTCTTCCAGCCAGCCACCGTCTTCCTGCTGCGTCTTCAACAGATACTGGATGCCGTTCCGCACGCTCGAACTGTAGGTATCGCCGCCCGCCATCAGTCCCATCAGAGCCCACGCCGTTTGCGTCGGAGTGCTCTCAGCAATCACAAACGTCTCTTTGTCGTAACTGGCGCAGCTTTCGCCCCAGCCACCATCGGCATTTTGCAGCGACCGGATCCATTCGTTCGCCCGCTGAATATGCGGCTCGTGATCGTCTTCGTTCATCGCGCGCAGTCCGCGCAGTGCAAAACAGGTCCCGTACAGATACGCCACACCCCAGCGCCCATACCAGCTGCCATCCGATTCCTGCGTTCGTATCAGATAATCGATCGCCCGCTTACATGCCGGATGATCCCGGTCGAATCCGTTCGCCGCCAGCGCCTCAAGTGCACGGCCCGTAATGTCGGCGCACGTCGGATCCAGCATCGCGTTGTGATCCGCAAACGGCACATGCTGTAAAATCTGCCAGTTGTTGTCTACGTCGAATGCAGCCCAGCCGCCATCTTTCGATTGCATCGCCAGCAGCCAGTTAAGCGCGCGTTCCTGCGTCGCCGATTGCGCGTGACGGTCCGATGCCGGCATATGCTGCAGCGCGAGCAACACCATCGCCGTGTCGTCGATATCCGGATACCAGTCGTTTTCAAATTCGAACGCCCAGCCGGAAGGCTCCACGTCCGGCCGCTTGACACTCCAGTCGCCCTTGCGCCGGATCTCGCGCTTCTGCAGCCAGTCCGCCGCGCGGGTCATCGCAGTGACTCCGGCGGTCTGATTCACCGCGGAAGATCCCGCCGTCAGCGCCTCGCCCAGCGCATAAGACCCGATCGCCGTATCCCACACCGGCGAAAAGCAAGGCTGATAGAACATCGTCTTGCCGTCGTCCACCATCAGCCGGTCAAACTGGCGTATGGCTTCCACGCGAACCGGATGATCCTGCGCGTATCCCAACACGTCCAGCGCCATCACCGAATACTGCATCGGCGGATAAATCGCCCCCAGGCCTTCGGAATACTTCATTCGCTCCAGCATCCAGTGCTCGCACTTGCGAATAGCGTCACGACGGATACGCGCGAAACCGTAGCGTTCCCATAGCTTCAGAATCCTGTCGGAGTGAATAAACGTCGAACGCCAGCTCAGCCACGGGTCGGTAGTTTCAAACGCGACGCTTTGGTCAGGCTTGAAGATTTCGTCGAGATGGAATCCCTTCGGAACCGGCCGCTTCGGATCGTGCGCGTGCACAATTGCCAGCGAGACGATAATCGCCCGCGTCCACGAAGACATCTGGTACAGCGCTTTGCCTGGCAGCAGCAAAATCTCCGGCGGAATACTCGGCGTGCCTTCGCGCGGATAAAGATCGAACAGGCTTAGATTTACTTTCGTGTAGCTGTTCGCGGCCTGAATGCCCCCCAGGGACATAATGCAGTCCCGCAGCCGCGCCAGCCGCCCGTCTTCCACCCCAGCACCTGCCAGTTTCAGTGCAAAATACGCCTTCACTGACGCACTGATCTCACTCGGACCCTTCGCGTAAATCGCGAAACCGCCGTCGGCATTCTGTTGCGATAAAATCCGCTGCGCCGCCCGGTCGATCCTGCCCTTGCTGGGCGGATTCCACTTTCCATTCTTATCCGGCGGAAACAACCACAACTGAAACAGAATGTAGTCGGATTCGAGCGTAGTGTCCGCCGTCAGCAGCGCACACCAGTAACCGTCGTCATGCTGAAGAGAGAGAAATTTACCAGCCGCGCGGTCGATGCTTTCCCGCGACGCCGTCAGCAGTTGTTCGCTCACCTGTTTGGTCAATGTCGTCATCGGTTGTCGTTTATCTTGCTATCGCGTAATACTCAGGAGCTGCGAATTATTCAGCTCCGGCGGCAGAGAGAACCGCACATCCTCCTCCACCATCTCCACTTCTTCCATGTTTCCGAAACCCTGCGTCGTCAGCGCGCTCACAATGTTCTCCACCAGATGCTCCGGAGCAGATGCGCCCGCCGTCACGCCCACGCTGTTCACGCCTTCGAGCCAGGCCGGATCCACTTCCGTCCAGTCGTTCACCAGGAACGATTTCACCGCATAATTCTGTCCCACTTCCACCAGCCGCTTGGAATTCGAACTGTTCGCCGATCCCACCACCAGCAGCAGATCGCAGAACTGCGCCACGCCCTTCACCGCCATCTGCCGGTTTTCCGTGGCGTAGCAAATATCCTGAGATTTCGGTCCGCGAATCAACGGGAACCTCTCTTGCAGACGCGCCACAATGTCCACGGTTTCATCCAGACTCAAAGTCGTCTGCGTCAAATACGTCACCCGCGACGGATCAGGTAGCTCCAGCGCATCCACATCTTCCACCGATTCCACCAGCACCATTCTCGACGGCGCCTCGCCCAGCGTGCCAATCACCTCATCGTGATTCTTGTGCCCGATAAGCACGATTGTGTTGCCTTCTTTCGCAAACTTTACCGCCTCAAGGTGCACTTTCGTGACCAAAGGACAGGTCGCGTCGATGATCGCCAGGTTGCGTTGCTTCGCTTCCTGTCGGACTGCCGGTGAAACCCCGTGGGCACTAAAAATCGCCCGTGCTCCCGATGGAACCTCAGCCAGCTCTTCCACGAAAATCGCGCCCAATTCCCGCAACTCGTCCACAACGTGCTTGTTATGCACAATTTCCTTGCGAACGTAAACTGGTGGACCATAAAGATCCAGCGCAATCTTCACCACGTCGATGGCGCGGACCACTCCGGCACAGAATCCGCGAGGCTTCAGTAGATATATCTTTTTCTCGCCCGTATTATTGGCGGCAATCGGCTTAAGTGACGGCATGGTGTTCCGGTGGGGTTCTCACTCAGTATATCATCGGAAAGAAATCGAAAAACAGGATTTAGCCCCCTATGAGAGCCTGGCGATTCGTGAAGGCCTTCGGCCTCGAAAACCTTGAATGCGTTGAACTTCCGGACCCCCAACCGGGCCCCGGTCAGGCCGTGATTCGCGTCCGCGCCTGCTCGCTCAACTACCGCGACCTCGTGGTCTCCAAAGGCGGGTATGGGCGTGCCGTCAAGACTCCCCTGATTCCCCTTTCAGACGGTGCGGGCGAAATCCTGTCCGTCGGCCCCGGTGTCGACCGGCTGACACCTGGCGACCGAGTCGCCGCCACTTTCATGCAGGGCTGGCTGGCCGGACCACCAGACGACGCGAAAGCCGCCACTGCTCTCGGCGGCGCCCTCAATGGGATGCTCGCCGAACAGGTCTGCCTGAATGCCGAAGGTCTCGTAAAATTCCCCGCTCACCTGAGCTTCGAAGAAGCCGCTTCCCTGCCCTGCGCAGCTGTCACCGCCTGGCATTCTCTTTTCGAGTCCGGCCGCTTGCAGCCTGGCCAAACTGTGCTGATTCAAGGTACCGGCGGGGTCTCCATCTTCGCCCTCCAGTTCGCCAAAATGGCCGGAGCGCGCGTCTTCGCCACCTCTTCCAGCGATGCCAAACTCCAGCGCCTCACCGCCATGGGCGCCGACGCCGTAGTCAACTACCGAACCACTCCCGATTGGGACAAACCTGCCCGTGAGTTCACCAAGGGCGCCGGTGTCGATCACGTCATCGAGGTTGGCGGCGCCGGCACTCTGCCGACGTCGCTCAAAGCCGTCCGCCGCGGTGGTCACATCGCGTTGATCGGCGTCCTCGCCGGAGGCGGCGAAGTCGACCCGCGCTTCATCTTCCTCAAGCAGGCACGCGTCCAGGGCATCTACGTCGGTTCCCGGCAAATGTTTGAAGAGATGAACCAGGCCGTCGCATTTGCCGGAGTCCGTCCCGTGATCGACCGAATCCTCCATTTCAGCGATGCCCCTCAGGCCTTCGCCTATCTCGAAAGCGGAGCTCACTTCGGCAAAGTCTGCCTCGCCCTCTAATCGACCTTCCCTTGCGTAACTGTGAAACCTAAACCTCACCCGTGACGTATCGATAACAAGGTGTACGCCCGACTCTTCGCAATCGGAGTATACTTGTACCAGCAGGAGACGGCCTAAATATGAGCATCTTTTCCGGGTCCTTCTTTTTCAGATCAAAGACTCGCCGGCGCCGAACCGCCCTCGTGGCGGCGACCACCCTCTTGCTGCCCACCACGCTCTATTTCTCCCCTGCCTTCACGCCTCCCGCCGTTGCAGCCAGCAAAGCGAACGACCCCGATGAAATCGGCAATCGCGATGTCTGCAAGGGTCTGAACTTCTATTCGATCGAAAAAGAAATCGGCATTGGCAAGCAGATGGCGCAGGAAGTCGAGCGCCAGGCCAAAATCGTCGACGATCCCGTCATCGCGGAATACGTCAATCGCGTTGGCCAGAATCTGGTTCGCAATTCCGACGCCAAGGTTCCCTTCACCATCAAGGTCATTGACGCCGAAGAGATCAACGCCTTCGCGCTGCCCGGCGGTTTCTTCTTCGTAAACACCGGCGTCATCGCTCAGGCCGATAACGAAGCTGAAATGGCGGGCGTCATGGCACATGAAATCGCCCACGTCGCCTGCCGCCACGGCATGAGGAACCAAACCAAGGGCGATGTCGTCACGTACGCCAGCATTCCGGCCATGATCCTTCTGGGCGGCTGGGCTGGATTCGCCATTTGGCAGGGTCGCCAGTTGGCCGTCCCCATGACCTTCCTCGCTTTCTCCCGCGCCGATGAGGCCGAAGCCGATAAGTACGGTCTGCAGTACATGTACAAGACCGGCTACGATCCCGAGGCTTTCGTGGATTTCTTCGAAAAAGTGCAGTCGCAGGAAAAGCGCAAACCCGGCTCCATGTCGAAGTTGTTCTCCTCGCATCCGCCTACGCAGGACCGCATCAAGGCGGCGCAGAAGAATATTCAGGAACACCTCAAAGAACGCCCGGAATACGTCGTCAGTACCAGCGAGTTCAATGACGTGAAAGCCCGCGTCTTAGGCATGCATGGCCGCAAGGGTTCCGGCGCCAATCCGTCCGATCCCAATCGCCCCACGCTGCGCCGCAATCCCAACGGGACCATCGATTCCAACGGCCAGGAACAAGACCCCGCCGCCGACAGCGACGACCGCCCAACCCTGAAACGCCGCGACCCGTAATCCCTTTTTTAAGACCGGTACGTGTAGACTGACCCTCCCAACGGGGGCCCAGACGGTCTACTCCTGTTCGGGCATCAAAAGTGTGAATTATCAAGCTCTATGAATGTACTTGCGTAATACATTCTGCTGGAATCGGTGCGATCGTGACAGGCCGAATAGAGACCGGAACAGCAAAACTCCCAGGAAATCGGTAGTGTGTAGGTATGCAAATCATGCGATTGAAATCACGCTCTACCAATGAAGAGAAAGATTTAGCAGTCGGCTCCTTTAGCGAGAAACGTCATATTCCTGGAAGAGAACAATAGCCGCGCTGTGGAATGGGCAGCAGCCATTATCGTTTCCCGGCCACGACTGATGGAACTTATTCACCAAAACGAAGGGCCATTTTTCATGACCCTGAAAAAGACCACGCGCGGCTTGGTTTCTAAGTTAAGGAGACCATAACTTTGTGCCATTATGGAAGCCATGAAGCTGCACGGCGACTCACTCGAAGGCCCGGAAACGTGGACGCGCTTTAAAGCGCCTGTCGATAACGCAATCTCTGTGCCGCGCTCAGTCATCGAACAACGCGAAGGATAGCCTATAAGCTATTCGATCAGGCCGCGAACTACGCAGCGTGCTTCGGCTCCGCCCGCGTCTCACTCCGCCGGGGAATCCGTGAAATCGCCTTGCCATTCTGTTGCCGCGCCAGATCAAGCTCATACGCGCTCTGCAGATTCATCCAAAAATCCGAAGACATCCCGAAATACTGACCCAGCCGCAGAGCCGTGTCCGCAGTCACGTTCCGTTTGCCCGCCAAAATCTGGTAAAGCCGGTTAGCCGGCACTTCGATCACGTCCGCAAGTGCCTTCGCTGAAATCCCTGTCTCCTCAAGCTCGTCGCTGAGAATTTCCCCTGGATGAATAGGTGTGCGCGCCATGTCTGCCTCCTTCCGCATCAATGATAATCGACAATTTCAACGTTCCTCGGACCCGGCTCGTCCTTGGGCCACTCAAAACAAATCCGCCACTGGTCGTTGATCCGAATCGAATACTGACCCCTTCGAGCTCCCTTCAGCATTTCCAGCCGATTGGAGTTGAGCGCCGCCAGATCGCCCGGCGATGTCGCCGCATCGAGAATTCTCAGCCGCTTCTCCGCCTGCTGCCGGAATGGCTCCCACTGACGTACCCTCTCTCCTGCCGCCAACCGCGCCGTATCTCTGTCGCGATATCCGCAGATCATCGAATCCTAATTTATACGTTCAGTATAGACGAGTGACGTCACCCGTACACCCATTCGCCCTTTTCTTTATCGGCGTTCATCGGCGGCTAAAGCTTTTGACATTTCCCGAGTCACAGCAATCTCGCGCAATCGAATCAACAACATCCATCTCCAGCCCATTTTTCCTCATGCATACTCTGGTCGTATGCCACTCTCCGATAAACAACTCGCCGCCAACCGCGCCAACGCCCAAAACTCCACCGGCCCGAACACCATCGACGGTAAATCCAGATCCCGCCTCAACGCCCTCCGCGACGGCCTCACCGGCCAACTCATCACTCTCCCCGACCACGAACGTCCGTTCTTCGAAAAACATCGCGATGAACTAATTGCAGGCCTCAACCCGCAGGACCCCATGGAACGCCAACTCGCCCAGGACATCGCCTGGGACACATGGCGTCTCAACCATCTCCGCGCCGTCGAAACGAGCGTCTACGCCCTCGGCCAGAAGGAGGAGGACGCAGTGGATGCCTTCGCCGACGCCCGCACCTTCCTCGCCGAATCCAAACACTTCGATCTAATAAGCCTCTACGAAACGCGCCTGAACCGCACCATCCAAAGAAATCTGGCCACTCTCCGGGCCATGCAGGCCGAAAGAAAACACAGGTACGAGGCCGACAAGCTCGAAGAAGTCCACATCGCACAACTCCATGAATTCAATGAGATGCCAATCCACGCCTCCACCCGTCCCTCCAAAAATGGCTTCATTTTTTCGAATGAGGAAATCGCCGTCGCCGCCGTCCGCCAGCGCTACATTGATACCGCTGCCCACGTCCGAAAGAACACCGCGCCGCGCGTTCTATACGGCAACATGATCCACGGAGTCGGTGACTCCTACCTGCAAAGGGACACCAGCCATGTAACTGCGGTAAACAGTATCCCGCCCGAAGTCCTCGCCATCGAGCGTCTGAAACACCCCAACGAATTCGGCCAGCGCAAACAATAATTGTTCTCTGCGGTTCTCTGCAAACTCTGCGTGAAACCCTGGCCAGACGTATGCCATCTTTCGAAATATGAGACATTGAATCTGGAGCCCCGTTCCATGCCAGAAGCGGTTATCGTCGATTGCCTTCGCACTGCCGTCGCCAAAGCGCCCCGAGGCGCGCTCAGAACCAGCCGTCCGGATGACCTCGCGGCCACCGTCATGCGCGCCCTGCTCGAGAAGTATCCCCAGGTTTCCGCCGAAGATATCGAAGACGTCATTCTCGGCTGCGCCATGCCGGAAGCTGAGCAGGGCTCGAACATGGCCCGCATCGCCGCCTTGCGCGCCGGTCTCCCCGATACTGTTCCGGGCATGACCATCAATCGGTTTTGCAGTTCCGGTCTTCAGGCCATCGCCATCGCCGCCAATCAGATCCGCTCCGGCAGCGCCAACATCCTAATCGCCGGCGGCAGTGAATCCATGAGTATGATTCCCTTCGCCGGTAACAACCCCGCGCCAAATCCCTGGCTCGCCGAGCACCACCCGGAAGTCTATATGAATATGGGGCTCACCGCCGAACGCGTGCGCGAACGTTACAACGTCACACGCGAAGATGCCGACGCCTTTGCGCTGCGCAGCCACCAGAACGCCATCGCCGCACAGGCCGCCGGCAAATTCGACGACGAGATTGTTCCTGTGCGCGTCGAATCCACTGTTCTCAACGGTACTGGCAAGCCCGAACACACCGAGACGACCTTCAATCGCGACGAAGGCCCGCGCGCCGATACCACCCTCGAAGCGCTTGCCAAACTGAAACCCGTCTTCCACGTCAATGGCACAGTAACCGCTGGCAACGCGTCGCAGACCAGCGATGGCGCGGCTGCCGCGCTCGTCATGTCGGACACCAAGGCGCGGGAACTGGGCCTGAAACCCCTCGCCCGTTTCGTCAGCTTCGCCACGGCTGGCGTGCCGCCGGAGATTATGGGGATCGGCCCCGTGGTCGCAATCCCGAAGGCACTCGCCATGGCGCGACTCAAGCTCGATCACATCGGACTCATCGAACTCAATGAGGCTTTCGCCGCGCAGGCGCTCGCGGTAATTCGCACGGCGGACCTCAATGTGGATCGCGTCAACGTCAACGGAGGAGCCTTGGCTCTCGGCCATCCCCTGGGTTGTACCGGCGCGAAACTAACCGCCACTATCCTGCGCGAAATGCAGCGCCGCGAACTGCGCTACGGCATGGTGACAATGTGCGTGGGCGGCGGTCAGGGAGCCGCAGGAATCTTCGAACTCATATAGGACAAGCTTCAGCTTGTCCTACAAAAAACAGGTGACCATTATGCCCAGAACCGGCGCTTCATTCCTGATAGAAGAACACGCGGCCAGCGAAGTTTTCACGCCCGCCGACCTGACCGATGAACATCGCGCCATCGCCCGCACCGCCCGCGAATTCTTCGACCGCGAAGTTGCGCCCAACGTCGACGCCATGCAACACGGCGATCGCGATCTCGCTGTCTCCATACTTCGCAAGGCCGCCGCGCTGGGTCTCGAAGGCATCCTCACGCCAGAACGCTACGGCGGCATGGAAATGGACATGACCTCCGTCATGGTGGTTGCCGAGCAAATCGCGGGCGACGGTTCCTTCGCAGGCTGGCACGGCGCGCACGCCGGTATCGGATCTCTGCCACTGCTTCTGTTCGGCACCGAAGAGCAGAAAAAGAAGTACCTCCCGAAACTCTCCTCCTGCGAATTCGTCGGCGCGTACTGCCTCACCGAGCCGCAAACCGGCTCCGACGCGATGGCCATCAAAACCCGCGCCGACCTATCGCCCGATGGCACGAAGTACGTCCTCAACGGCCAGAAGATGTGGATCACCAACGGCGGCAAAGCCGACTTCTTCACCGTCTTCGCCAAGATCAACGGCGAACAATTCTCCGCGTTCTTAGTCGAGCGCTCGTTCCCCGGCGTTTCGAGCGGCGCCGAAGAACAGAAGATGGGCATCAAAGGCAGCTCCACCACAGCCGTCTTTTTCGATAACGTCCAGGTGCCGGTCGAAAACCTTCTCGGCGAGCCCGGACGCGGCCACATCATCGCCTTCAATATATTGAACATCGGCCGCCTGAAACTTGGGCCCTTCGCCGTCGGCGCAGCAAAACACGTTCTGAAAGTTTCCCTGGCATACGCGAAGCAGCGTAAAGCCTTCGGACAGGAAATCGCCAGTTTTGGCATGATCCGCCACAAACTGGCCGAAATGGCCATCCGCACCTTCGCCGCCGAGTCCATTTCCTATCGCACTGAAGGCCTCATATCGGGCCATCTCGAAGGCTTCACCTGGGGCGAATCGCCCGCCGAGGAAACCGACGCCGCCAAACGCATGATGAAGGCAATCGAAGAATTCGCCATCGAATGTTCCATGGTGAAGGTCTACGGCTCGGAAGTTCTCGACTACGTTGTGGACGAAGGCGTCCAGATCCATGGCGGCTACGGCTACCACCAGGATTACGCGGTCGAACGCGCCTATCGCGATTCCCGCATCAACCGCATCTTCGAAGGTACCAATGAAATCAACCGCCTGCTCGTCACCGGCATGTTGTTGAAACGTGCCCAGCAGGGCCGGCTCGGTCTGGTGAAAGCGGTAAAGGCAGTCACGGACGAGGTCCTCGCCGGCCCGTCTGCCCCCGCCAGCGGAGAGTCCGAAGAGCGCCGTCTCGTGCGCAATGTAAAGAAGATTGCACTCCTCTTGCTCGGCAGCGCCTTTGAAAAGTTCGGCCCCGCCATGGAGCAGCAACAGGAGGTGCTGGCAGGTATCGCGGACGTGGTGATGGAAATCTTCGCCATGGAATCGGCGCTGCTTCGAACCGAGAAAACTTCCGAAGGTGCCGACATGACCGCCGTGCTCCTCGGCGATTCCATGACGCGCGTCGAAGGCTTCGCCAAACCCGTGCTCGCTGCCTGCGGCGAAGGCGATGCCCTCCGGCAGAAGATGACCATACTCCGCCGATTCGCGAAACACGAACCAGTCGATGCCATCACGATCCGCCGTCGCATTTCTGACCGCCAGTTAGCCGCCGGCCACTATGTCGTCTGCTGAAACAATCGTGATCGCCGTGGGACTTCCGGGTTCCGGGAAGTCCACGTATTTCTCGAAACTCGGCGTCAATCCTATATCGAGCGACGCCATCCGCCTGCAGTTGGCCGACGACGAAAGCGACCAGACAATTCACGGCCGAGTCTTCGCCACCGTACGATATTTACTGAAACAGCGCCTGGATCTGCACCGCCCCATCACCTATATAGACGCGACGAATCTCACCCCCAAAGAACGCCGCCCTTATCTGAAGATTGCCAGGGAACGCAATTGCCGAATGGAAGCACTCTATTTTGATGTGCCACTCGAAATCTGCAAAGCCCGCAACGCTGCCCGTGGCCGCCAGGTCCCCGACGCCGCCATGGACCAGATGTCAAAGAAGCTCATCGCGCCCACAACAACTGAGGGTTTCGATCATGTGGAGGTCGTGCGATGAGATACCGAATCGTCTACGCAATCATGCTCGTGGCCGCCAGCCTCGCCGCTGCTGACGACCATCCGCGCTTCGAGGTCGCGACCCTGAAGCAGAGTCCGCCGCCAGAGGGCGATTCCATTTCGATCAATCTGGGCGGAGTGCGCGGCAACCGTCTCCAGTTGACCAACGTCACGCTGAGCGACTGCATCAAGTTCGCCTGGGGACTGCCCTCCGACGAATTACTCTCAGGTCCGGACTGGATAAAGTCCAAGGCAGTGCTCTTCGATATCGTCGCGCAGGTTCCGCCGGGAACGCCGCACGATCGGTTGCTCTTGATGACTCAGGCGCTGCTCGAAGACCGCCTTCAGTTGAAACTCCATCACGAACAAAAGGAGATGCGCTATCTGGAGCTGCTGGTAGCGAAGGGTGGCTCCAAAATGCCGCTAGCCGATCTCACGCAGACACGCAACAACAGCGGCGGCAACGGTCACATCACCGGAAACCAGGCCCCAACGTCTCTGATCGCGACCCTGATTTCCCGCTTTGAGCACGTCCTGGTTTTCGATCACACCGGCCTCGACGGTCTCTATCAGGTGAAGCTGTTATGGACGGCCGGAACGGGAGGACCAGAAATGCCCCCCGACGCCAACGAAACCGAAGTGTCCCTGTTCGCTGCGATCCAGGAGCAACTCGGCTTGCGGCTCGAATCCCACAAAGGTCCCGTGGACGTTTTGGTGATCGATCACGCCGAAAAGGTGCCTGCTGACAACTGATCAATCCATAGTGAATCAATCCATCGTGAGCGAAACATACCCCAGCGTGCCTTCGTGCTCCACCAGCAGCGTCACAGGATTACCGGACTTGACCGCGCCCAGCGCCGCGCGTAGTTCATCAAGCGACCGGACTTTCTTTGCGTTTAGCTCATAGATTACATCGCCCGGTGCGAGCCCAGGATTGAGCGCGGCAAACTCAGCCGGAATCGCCGCCACCACAACGCCATACAGGCGGCGCGTCTCCGGAAGATCCGGGGTCACCTTTTCGTCCAGCGTGATCGCGAGAATCCCGAGTTCCTTCACCAGGTTTGCCTTATCGTTCACCAGATCCGCCAGTACCAGCGGCGAGTTCGGACGCTCCAGGATCGCCACGGATATCTGTTGTTTCTCGCCGTTCCGGAGAATGTCCAGCGTAACTTTATCCCCGATCGAACTCTTCAGAACCTCCGCCTGAATCTGGCGACCCTGTGTCACCAGGTGACCGTTGACGGCGAGCACAACGTCCCCCTGCTCAACACCCGCCGCTTGCGCCGCACCGTGCGGAATGATGTCGGACAAGATCACTCCAGGGTGCCGATTCAACCCGAGCGCCTGCGACATAAGTGGATCGATGTCCTGTGCCACCACACCGATGGTGCCGCGATGCACGTGACCCTCTTTGCGGAGCTGCAGGTAAACCCGGTGCACCACGTTAGATGGAATCGCGAAACCGATGCCTTCACTGCCGCCGGAGCGCGAGTAAATCATCGTGTTGATGCCCGCGATCTTTCCATCGGTATCGAGCAAAGGCCCGCCGCTGTTGCCTGGGTTAATCGGTGCATCCGTCTGAATGTAATCAAGCGGTTTCTCCGGATTGAGTTGCCGCGATGTCGCGCTGACGAATCCCACCGTGAGGGTGTTTTCGAGACCCAGCGGACTCCCGAGAGCCAGCACGATCTGCCCCTGTTTCAAAGTGTCGGAATCCCGAAAACTAAGAGTCGGCAGATTCGCCGCATCGATCTTCAGAAGTGCGATATCGGTATCTTTATCTGTGCCAATGATGTGCGCAGCATAATGCTTGTGGGCGTCAGTATTCGCAGGATTCGACATGTCGGCGACGCTGACATCGATGTCTCGCGACCCTTCCGCAACATGCGCATTCGTGATGATGTAGCCTGAGGGGTCGACGATCACCCCGGAGCCGCTGGCGGATTGTTTCGCGAAGATGCCCGCATCACGCGCGTCCTCGCTCGAAACCAGAGTGCGCGTGCGAACGTCGATTTGAACCACCGCCGGACGGGCGGCTGCGCAGAGTTCTTCCACAGCGGTACTGAAATCGCCCAGCGTTGCCGCGCGATTGCGCGGCGCTTGCGCTTGCATAATGCTCAAAACCGGGAATAACAGAAGGACCGGACAAACAAGAAGGGGGTGCGGGCGTGCCATGGCTTCACAATAGCGCCAATCTCCTCCCGGCGGCACCGGGCGGACCAACGGAACACGAGCGATATATTGAAATTTACCCTCATGAGTCACAACACCTTTGGCACCGCCTCCACCCTGCGGGTCGCAGGCTCGGATTACCGCTACTTCAGCCTGTCTGCCCTTGAAAAAAAGGGTGTCGCGAACATTTCGCGCATGCCCGTTTCGCACCGGATCCTGCTGGAGAATCTGCTGCGCTGCGAAGACGGCCGAAAAGTGAGCGCCTCCGACATCGAAGCTGTCGCCAAAGGCCAGGTCGGAGACACCGCGAAAGAGATTCAGTTCATGCCGGCCCGCGTGTTGCTACAGGATTTCACCGGCGTGCCCTGCGTCGTCGATCTCGCCGCCATGCGTGACGCCTTGCTGGCCATGGGGAAGAATGCCAAGAAGGCCAATCCGCTGATGCCTGCGGATCTGGTGATCGATCACTCCGTGCAGGTGGATCAATACGGCACCACCGGAGCTTTCGACTTCAACGCGCTCATGGAGTTCCAGCGCAACAAGGAACGCTACATGCTGCTGCGGTGGGGGCAGACGGCATTCCAGAATTTCCGCGTTGTGCCGCCCGATACCGGCATCGTCCATCAGGTGAATCTCGAATACCTGGCCGACGTCGTATTCCGAGGCAAAGGAGCCGACGGCGTGGTGACGGCTTACCCCGACACGCTGGTTGGCACCGATTCCCACACCACGATGATCAATGGTTTGGGAGTAGTTGGATGGGGCGTCGGCGGAATTGAGGCCGAAGCCTGCATGCTGGGCCAGCCGATTTCCATGTTGCTGCCGCCCGTGGTCGGCTTCAAGCTGCACGGCAAACTTCCGCCGGGTTGCACAGCGACCGATCTGGTTTTGACCGTTACCCAGATGTTGCGCAAGAAAGGTGTGGTCGGCAAGTTCGTGGAGTTCTACGGCGCGGGCCTTAGCGCACTCAGCGTTGCCGATCGTGCGACCATCGCCAACATGGCGCCGGAATACGGCGCAACTATCGGATTCTTCCCTGTAGATTCCGGCACGCTCGATTATCTGCGCACCTCGAATCGCGATCCGCACCTGGTGCAACTGGTGGAAGCTTACTCGAAGGAACAGACGCTGTTCCGCACCGATGCAACGCCGGACCCCGAATTCTCCGCCTCGCTCGAACTGGATCTCGGATCCGTGGTGCCTTCCATGGCGGGACCGAAGCGCCCGCAGGATCGCTTAACTCTCCCACAGGTGCAGGGCAACTTCCGCGATGCGTTCAAAGATGCGCCGTCGAAGAAGACTACAGTTACGATTAGCGGCGAATCCGGTGAACTGGGAAGCGGAGCGGTGGTGATTGCAGCGATTACGAGTTGCACTAACACCTCCAATCCGAGCGTGATGATGGGCGCGGGGCTTCTCGCGAAGAAGGCCGTTGCCAAGGGCCTGACCAGCAAGCCGTGGGTGAAGACGAGCCTCGCGCCGGGATCGAAAGTGGTTTTCGACTATCTGACCAAGGCCGGTCTGATGGCCCCGCTCGAAGCGCTGAAGTTCAATCTGGTGGGCTACGGCTGCACGACGTGTATCGGCAACAGCGGTCCGTTGCCCGATCCGGTTTCCGCCGCCGTGAAGACAGACGATCTCGTCGTCGCCGCTGTACTGAGCGGCAACCGCAATTTCGAAGGCCGTGTGAATCCGCAGGTGAAGGCGAACTATCTTGCGTCGCCACCGCTGGTTGTGGCTTATGCGCTGGCTGGAACGGTCGACATTGATATGAGCGCCGACCCGCTTGGCACCGGTTCCGATGGCAAGCCGGTTTATCTGAAAGACATCTGGCCAACGCCGGAGGAAATCGACGAGGCGATTCGATCGACCATCGATGCCGAGATGTTCCGTACTTCCTACGAACAGGCGTTCCAGGGCGACGCGAACTGGCGGAATTTGCCGGTTCCCGCCGGCGACATTTTCGCGTGGGATGAGAAATCAACCTACATCAAGCGCCCGCCATACTTCGATAATATGAACGACCCGAACGCGCCGATTGCCGACCTGAAGGGTCTGCGAACACTGGCACTTTTGGGCGATTCGATCACGACCGATCACATTTCGCCCGCTGGCTCGTTTGCAGCGGGGAGCCCGGCTGGGCAGTATCTGATCAGCCTCGGCGTGCAAGCCAAGGATTTCAATTCGTACGGCGCGCGGCGCGGCAACCATGAAGTGATGGTGCGCGGCACGCTGGCGAACGTCCGCTTGCGGAACCAGATGGCGCCGGGCACCGAAGGCGGCTACACGGTTCACCTGCCGGACGGCGAGCAGATGTTCATCTATGACGCCTCGGTGAAGTACCAGAAGGAAGGTGTGCCGCTGCTCATCATTGCGGGCAAGGAATACGGCTCGGGGTCTTCGCGCGATTGGGCGGCAAAGGGCGTGATGCTCCTGGGAGTTAAGGCCGTAATCGCCGAAAGCTTCGAGCGCATTCACCGGACCAATTTGGTCGGCATGGGCGTGCTTCCGCTGCAGTTTGCGCCCGGCGAGAATGCCGCGTCACTGGGCCTGACCGGACGCGAAAGCTTCCATATCTCAGGGGTGAAAGACGCTGTCGAGGGCGGAAAGCGCGTCAAGGTGACGGCAGTGGCCGATGGCGGCGGAACGATCTGCTTTGAAGCGGTGCCGCGCGTCGACACGCCGCAGGAAGCGGAATACTTCCGCAATGGCGGCATTCTGCCTTTCGTCTTGAGGCAACTGGCAGCACAGGCGTAAAATCCCTGCATGAATGAAGGTCGCCCAAGCCGTACGGCGCAGCGAGTTGCCGTCCGGCGAGCAGCGCATCAACTGTTGGATCGGCCGCTAGTGTTCGACGATCCGTTTGCGATGCGAATTATCGGGCAGGATGCAGCCGCAGCCACTGAATCAAAGGCCGATGGGCGAGTCTCCAGTTCCTTTCGCGCATTCATGGCAGTTCGCAGTCGCTATTCGGAAGACGAGCTCGCGACGGCAGTCTCACGAGGAGTCCGTCAATACGTAGTTCTGGGTGCCGGCCTCGACACATTTGCGTGGCGGAACCCGTATCCGGAGCTGCGCGTCTTCGAGGTCGATTTTCCCGCAACCCAGCATTGGAAGCGGCAGCGAGTGGCGAATGTCGGGATGGGCCATCCGGAATCGCTGACTTTTGCGCCGGTCGATTTCGAATCCCAGACGTTGGCCGAGGGTTTAATCGCGGCAGGTTTTGATCCACAGGAGCCAGCGTACTTTTCATGGCTCGGCGTCACCATGTATTTGACACGCGAGGCGTTCGAATCGTCGGTGGGATTCATCGGAAAGTTGACTTCAGGCGGCGGCGTGACGTTCGACTACGCAGTGGAGCGTTCTGAACTGGGCATCTTCGAGAGGGTTGCGCTGGATCATTTGGCCCGTAAGGTCGCGTCCGTGGGAGAACCGTTTCAGTTGTTCTTTCGGCAGGCAGAATTGGCGGACACGATGCGACGCCTGGGATTTGCGGAACTGGAAGACGTGGGACGAGACGAGCTGAATACGCGGTACCTCGCGGGACGCACGGACGGCCTGAAACTGCGCGGCGGAATTGGGCGATTGATGCGCGCCAGGCGCTAACTAAACTACCGCACGCGTACCGAGACGGAACTCATCACCGATTTCGCGCACCGCAACGCGGTCCTCCGCTGAACCCACGGCACGCAATAACCTCTCAATCGGTTCGCGGTACGGCTCGCTGCTCAGCTTAAACGTCTGGTGATGGACGGGGAGCACGAACTCCGCACCAGCGTCGTTGGCCATTGCCAGAGCCTGTTCCGGAGTGCAGTGGGCGTGAATCCAGGGGTCGTACGCACCGATGGGCATGATCGCCAGATCGACCGGTTTCGACGCGCGGATGCTGCGGAAAGTATCCGTGTATGCCGTGTCGCCGCCGAAGACGATGCGATGCCGCCCGATCTCAATCACGTAGCCGTTATAGCCGCGATGCACGTCGGTGCGTGTCCTGGCGCCCCAGTGCTTCACCTCAAATGCGCTGATCTTCGCAGGCCCAATCCGATGAGACTCGTTCCATCGCAATTCCTGCACTGACCCGTAACGCTTCACGCGCAGCAAATCACTGGTGCTGGCGGCGGTCACGATGGCCGTTTTGCGATTCTCCAGTTGGCGGAGGCTGGGCCGGTCGAAATGGTCCATGTGCGCGTGCGAGAGCAGGATCAAGTCGGGCGTGGGGATTTCCTTAATTGAAACCGCCGGATGGACAAGGCGCTTCATGCC
Source organism: uncultured Acidobacteriia bacterium (assembly GCA_903825445.1). GTDB lineage: Bacteria > Acidobacteriota > Terriglobia > Bryobacterales > Bryobacteraceae > BOG-234. Next base: position 1,801 of record CAIKAS010000145.1, on the reverse strand, counting down.
AACCACATAGGGTCCAACCTTAACGCCAATCCTGGTGCTGAACACCGGATCAGTGAGGATCGTGAAGCCATCCACTGAGAGCAGAACTGTCGTGTGGCCGATCCACACGGCATGCACGCCTTTGCCCGGCAACTCATTGAAAGCAGGGGTGCGGGGCGCGGGTATGACCGAACGTTTCCTATCCTCCGACATGCGGTGCCAGAGCATGGGACCGGCGCGCAGCAGAAACTCCGCGTGCGTCCGTGGCCTCATTATTGCTTGTTCTTCAGTGCTTTGCGGCATACACCTACCACATTAGACGCGAGCCACGCCTGCGGGGTTCACGAAAGTAAGGTGGATGCCCCGGTGGGCCGAGGTAAAAAAACGCGGAACCGGGTAACCGGCGGCTTCAGGCGAAAGTCCTTGCCATCAGGTGGATTATGAGTATTTTCTGTAGAACCCACTTCAAACCGCTCGTAGTGGTCTCTTGTTTCTTCGTTTCCTGCGTCGCGATGGGTACTGCGGCCGAACAGGCTCAAGCAGTGCGGACGACACCTGTTGACACCCATCCGGTTTCCCTTTCTGTCAACGTGACCGATGACCTGGGTCGCCCGGTTTCGGGTCTGCAACAGAGTGATTTTCAGATCTTAGAAGACAAAGTGCGGCAGCCTGTTGTCAGCTTTGGCCGCGACGACAGACCGCTTTCGATCGGGATCGTGCTCGATTCCAGCGGCACGATGGCGGCCGCGCTGGATCGCACCTGTGTGGCGGTGGCGGATTTCCTGAAGACTGCAAGGCCTGAAGATGAAGCGTTTTTGGTGGAGGTGGGCGAGCGCCCGCAAATCGTCACGCGCATGACGCGCAACTTCGACGAGATTCAGCAGAGTCTGGCGAATGCAGTTCCCGGCGGCCGGACGGCACTGCTTGATGGCGTTTATCTGGCGCTCAACGCCATGAAGAAGGCGCAAAATCCGCGCCATGTCCTGGTGGTGATTTCCGACGGAGTCGATAACAGCAGCCGCTACAAAGCGACGGAAATTGCGGGCCTGATCCGAGAAACCGATGTGCAGATTTCGGCGATCGGCGTATTCGCCAATGTCGTGTCCCGAGGGCGCACTCCGGTGGACGTGCCCGGTTTCGAACTCCTGCGCTACATTGCCGAACCGACCGGCGGCAGGCTTTTTACGGTGGTGAACTTAGCGGAACTGCCGGATGTGGCCGCCAAAATCGGGATTATGCTGAGAAGCCAGTACCTGGTGGAATACACACCTGCGAACAAGGTGCGCGATGGCAAATACCGAAAGATCGCTGTCCAGATGGTTGGGCAGCGGGGAATGCATGCGTTCGTACGCGCCGGTTATATAGCCCCGACGCAATAGGCATTGTGCCGGGGCGTTTTAAACGACTATCTGGAGGCGGGCCAGGTTTCGAACGGAGCCTTCGGCATCTTGTGGCCCCACGCTTCCGGACCCCAGCAGCGCGTACCCACCAGCGGTTCGGTCTTGCTGGTATTCTTCAGGCGAATACCGCCGACGGTCTTCGCCGCGCCGTAGGGAACCACGAACTCGTCATCGAGCGGCTCGCCGAGGCGAATGCCGGACTTCACTTCCACCTTGTGATTGCCCAGCGTCCCCTGCCCGTGGGAGAAGTGGAAGATGCAGAGCGCGGCGGGGCCGGTGAGAACCGTCTCCGCACCCGGCGCCAATTCGAACTGACGCAGACTGAAGAGTTCGTCGCCGTTCGGCCTGCCGTAAACGCGCCATTCGTCGTGGAAACCGCCCTGGCTGACTTCCTTATCGACTACCGGCATTAAGAGATGCTT
>CAIKAS010000144.1 GCA_903825445.1 uncultured Acidobacteriia bacterium | reverse complement strand
TCTCTCGGCATCCCAACCATCCTGATGGGTTTCGGCCTTCCCGACGACGGCCTCCATTCGCCCAACGAAAAATACTGCATCCGGAATTACTACGACGGCATACGCACTATCGCGCATTTCTTCGAAGAATACGGCAAATAGGCGACGCTATTTTTCAGTCATCTATGAGAGCGCTCCCCAAGTCACAACTTCGGCAGAAATATTTTAAAGGCCGCATCTCGCTGAGTGACGGCAAGTTAGCAAGCATAACGTCCGCATCGCCCACCCCGCACTCCCAGCCTCCTTCTCCCTCCCATGCTCTACTTCAATCAGGGAGCGGGCCTGCACCGGGCGGCTTCCGACAAGTTCTTCCTGGCCAGGGAGCGTCGATGGACGGTGAAACTGGACTTCCGGTGTTCCCAACCGAACGGATTCGCGAGGGACTTTGCGGCACATCCCGAGTACGGGCTCTGCAGCCGACGGAAGACATAGTTCAAACCGGTTTGAAGTAGCACCGGGTGATAGGGAAGCTGTGGGATGAGCGCGCAAGCGTGCCCGCAGCCTCATTTCGATTCATCCGCGTAGCTGATAACCCTGCCCCGAAGCACGACACACTCGGGGTGGGAGACCAGAGGGCGAACATCGAAATTGGATGCAGATGTTTCGAGCCGGCGCGAGTCGGCAAGGAGCATATCCATTGGATGCGGGGTTCATTCCGTGCCTCGTTGAGGGTCTCGATATCGTATCGGGGCCAAATAGATGCCGCTCAATTAACCGCCGGCCGGGGGAGGGTTACAGCTACCTCCCCCGGCCGTTCGACGAATGCTTTTTGACCCGAAGCCGTCCCCGCCAAGGGGCACCGGCCTCTCGCTATTTGAAATCCGAATATTGACCGACGCCAACTTGTGGCAAAAGTATGTCCATTTCGTGATGTAAAATAAACTTGACAATAAGTTATTAAAACGATACATTGTGTCTGTGGAGGCATACATGAATCTGTCTTATCAAGAGAAGAGTATTTGGGCGTCGCTTATCGCGACCTTCCTGGTTTACGGTCGTTATTTCGCCATGGGAGCGCGAGGCAGTCTGCCAGCTACCGTTGTCGCGCTGGTAGTGATCGAGATCGTTTTTCAGATTGCAATCTCGGTCGCCAGCCGCCCCGTTCCAAAAGACGAACGCGACAACCTGATCGCTGTGAAGGCCTATCGAAGCGCGTATCTGGTCCTGGTATGTGGTGTGCTGACGATCTGCCTCATCAGCGATTCAGTCGTCCCCACGGCCAAGACGTTGTTCCTGGCGCTCGTAGTAGCCGATACCGTCAAATCCGTTTCGCGCCTGTATTACTACCGGCGGGGTGTCTGATGGCCCAGAACGCCATTCGCAACAACATCCGCACTCTGCGCTTTCACGCCTCGGAGATGACTCAACAGGCACTGGCCGAGCAGATCGGCGTGACGCGCCAGACCGTAATTGCCATCGAACAGGGCAAGTATTCGCCCTCTCTGGAAGTCGCCTTCAAGATCGCCAGGGCATTCAGCGTGCCCTTGCATGAGGTTTTTCAATATGAGCCTGAGTGACGAACACCTCAGCCGGGTGCGGCGCATTTGCGCTGCCATGCCGGAATCGACGGAGAAATTATCACACGGCGAGCCGACGTTTTTCGTCCGTAAGCGCGTGTTTGCCATGTTCTCGAACAATCACCACAACGATGGGCACATCGCCGTTCTCGTGCCGGCTGCGCCCGGACACCAGGCCGAGTTGATCGAGACTGAGCCGAAGACATACTTCATGCCCAAATATGTAGGTTCAGCCGGGTGGGTCGGCATCGAACTGGATCAGATAGACGATGAGGCTCTTGCCTGTCACATCCACGACGCGTGGAAGATCGTTAACGGTCGCGGGCGGTCACGAGGTCGGTCAGCGTAAACAGCGCGCGCTGATATGGATTATCCGGGAACTCTGCAACAATCTGCCGGGCGTGATCGGTGAACTGCTGAGCGCGTTCCCGAGTGCGCTGAATACCCGAATGCCGATCGACCAGCGCGAGGATCTCAGCAAAAGGAACAGCGTCGTAATTGCGCGCTTCAAGAACTTTTTCGACGAGCGCACGTTCCGCTGGAGTGGCGGATTCAAGCGCGTAGACGAGCGGTAGTGTGACTTTACCTTCTTTGAGGTCGCCACCAACCGGCTTACCGAGAGTCTGCTCACGGGAAGTGAAATCGAGCATGTCGTCGATCAACTGGAACGCCATCCCGAGGTTCCACGCGAACTCGCCGAGCTTTTCTTCAAACTGCGCATCGACGCCACCCGCTACCGCGCCGAGTTTGGCACAGGCCGAGAACAGGCAGGCCGTCTTGCGGTCCACCAACTCCATGCAGTCCGCTTCGGTAATCGCAATCTGGCCAATGCGGTCGAGCTGGATGAGCTCACCTTCCACCATCAGCTGCGTTAGCCCAATCAGCAGATCCAGCACATGGAAATTCCGCTCGCGCAGCGCAACCTGAAACGCCTGCATGTAAAGCCAGTCGCCCGCCAGCACGCAGGTGTGGTTGCCCCACTGCACGTTGGTTGAAGGCCTGCCGCGGCGCGTCCGGGCCATATCGATCACGTCGTCATGAACGAGCGTGGCAGCATGAATCATCTCCACTACCGCGCCTAACTGGACGGCGGCTTTGGGGTTACGAGTCTTGCTTCCGCCATCGGCAAAGCGCGCGCAGAGCAACAACAGGGCGGGACGGAGACGCTTGCCACCGCTTTGCTGGAGATAGCGGCCAATGGTCGTGACGGTCTCGACCGACGCCAGCGATTCGACGTCAATGGCCTTCTCTACCAGCTCCAGATCTTCGCGCACAAGATCGAAGATCTCGCTCGCGGTCAGAGCCGAATTGGCGCGTTCAGTTTCCATCGGAAACTCTAGTGTAACGGACCGGATTTCGCGGTGCGCAACGTGGTGAACGACAGAGCCGGTCGAAATTGGCGGTCGTCAGTTCGGCGATCCTTTCCGGGGCCACGCCGCGCACCTCGGCCAGCTTCTTCAGGGTCTCAATCATCATGGCTGGTTCGTTGCGCTTTCCCCGATAAGGGATTGGCGCTAAAAATGGCGCATCGGTTTCAATCAGAAGGCGATTGTCCGGGGTGATCTGCGCCGCTTCACGCACCGCTTCGGCGGTACGGAAGGTCAGAACGCCGCCGTAGGCGAGGTGAAAGCCCCGGGCCAGAGCCTGGGTTGCCTGCGCCGCATCGCCCGTGAAACAGTGCACAATGCCCGGCCCGAACCAGTGGTCAGCGAGTATCGACATAGTGTCATCCCAGGCTTCCCGGATATGGAGCGTGATGGGAAGCGCGAGTTCGCGTGCGAGTTTGAGCTGCGCAATGAAAACCGTCCGCTGGACATCGCGCGGCGAGAAATCGTAGTGGTAGTCGAGACCGATCTCGCCGAATGCCACGACCTTCGGATGATCAGCAAGGCGGCGTAGATCGACGTAGGTCTCAGGCGTGACCTTGGCGGCCTCATGCGGATGCACCCCGACAGTGGCGACGATGACTGGGTAGCGCTCGGCCAGACGGATGGCGCGGTCGAGTTCCGGCGGACCATCGCCTGTCCCGATGCACAGCATGCGGTTGACGCCCGCATCGGAGGCGCGCGCCATTACGGAGTCCAGATCGGCCGCGAACTTCTCGTGGTCCAGGTGACAGTGGGAATCGGTAACGGTCATCTACTTCAGGCGAGCGCCGACTGGCACGTCTTCAAGGAACGCGGCCAGCACGGGCTTGCCTCCTTCGAGCGAGGCGGCGACGATCATGCCGTTCGATTCGATCCCGCGCAGTTTACGCGGATGCAGGTTGGCGACGATCACTACCTTGCGACCGATGAGTTTTTCCGGCTCATAGACCAATGCGATGCCTGCCACGATGGTGCGCGGCTCAGGCTCGGCGATATCCACCTTGAGGTGCAGCAGTTTGTCCGCCCCCTTCACTCGCTCGGCGGAAACGACGACGCCGACGCGCAGATCCACCTTGGCGAAATCGTCGAAATCGATCTTCGGCGACGGCGGCAACAGATCGCCGGCGGATGGCGCTGGTTCGGCCGCTGTTGGTTCGATCGGAAGCGCGACGGCCTTGCCGAGGAGCTTGGCCTGACGGGCGGTCTCGATTTCTTCGAGCGTACGCATCCGTTCAATAGCGCTCGCTGAATCGATGCGCGGGAAGACCGGCGAAACCATGCCGATGGGCTGGC
>CAIKAS010000143.1 GCA_903825445.1 uncultured Acidobacteriia bacterium | reverse complement strand
TTGGAACGTGAGGTTCTGCGGCTGATCGATACCCGCCACGAACCGGGATTCAGATGGCTACAAGCCGCTCTCACTGAAAGCGTCGAAGGGCCGAAGGCGGCGGTCTCTTATTGGGAGCGCGTCGTTACAGCGGCAGGATGCGAGATCCCCGACGCGCTGTTGTGTCGCGCGAGGGCCTTCGCCAGAGGGGGCGACCCCAATCGGGCAGCCGTCTTGCTCCGGCTTGCTCTGCAGGGTGCGCCCGATTACGATTTCTTCCTTCGGGCCGAGACACTGGTTCGCAAGTGCAGACCGGGGTTTGGATGCAGACGCAAAATCAGAATCGCTCTCCTGAGTAGTTCGACCACCACCTTTCTTCGCAGTGCCCTCGAAGCCCTGTGCCTTCGCGATGGCTTGGAGCCGGAATTCTACGAGCCGCCGTTTGGCTCCTACATGCAGGAACTTCTGCAGCCCGATTCGGGTTTAGTTGGATTTAACCCCGAGTTCATCGTCTTCCTCCTCAACTGGCGCGATCTCGGACTTCCTGACAGGTGCGGAGACGAGACCCTGGCACAGGCGGTTTCGCGGGTGACGGATACGTGGAACGCGGCGCTGGACCGCACCCGCGCACAAATCATCCAGCTCACATTCACACCTCCGCAACCGGACGCCTGGCACGCTCTGAGTTCGCTGCTGGATTCGGGTCGCGCTCGCGCCATCCGCAGAATTAACGAAACTCTCCTGGAACGCGCGCCCGTACGTGTGGCTCTGGTCGATTCCGAGCGGATGGCCGGCAGTGCTCCTGGACAATGGGAGGACTTGCTATCGTGGTCGACGGCCAGGCTCTACCCGGCACCGCAAAGGTTGCCTGCCGTCGCGGAACACATTCTCTCTTTCATTCGCGCGGAACTCGGTCTCAGCAGGAAAGTGCTGATTTTGGACCTTGATAACACGATGTGGGGAGGAATCATCGGCGAGGACGGAATGGGAGGTATCCGGCTCGGTGCGCCCTCTGCAATCGGTGAGCGCTACCAACAGTTCCAGCAGTATGTGGGGGCGATGAGGCAGCGTGGTGTCCTGCTTGCTGTGGTTTCGAAGAACAACCACGAGGAGGCGTCAGGAGTATTTCAACATCACCCGGCCAGTGTGTTGAAACTGGAAGACTTTGTGTCCTTCAAAGCAAATTGGATCGAAAAGACTGCCAACATCAGACAGTTGGCTTCGGAACTGCACCTGGGGCTCGACAGTTTCGTCTTTCTCGACGATAATCCCGCGGAACGTAGTGCGGTTCGCAGCGACTTGCCGGAGGTAGTTGTTCCGGAAATCTCCGGCGAACCGGCGGAATCGATCGACGCGCTGGAGCGTGGATTGTACTTTCAGTCGATCCGGTTGACGAAAGAAGACGTTTCGCGCGCTAGCTCTTATCGGGCGGCCGCGCACCAGGAAGAACTTCGAAAACGAAGCGGCAACCTGGATACTTATTTGGCTGATCTTCAAATGCAGATCGAGTACGGCCCGGTCACTGCCGAGACCTGTGTCCGGGTGACGCAGTTGATCAATAAGACCAACCAGTTCAATCTGACGACGAAACGTTACAGCCAGGAAGAGGTTCACCGGCGAATGCTTTCACCCGATTTTTTCTTCCGTTGGTATCGCCTCCGCGATAGATTCGCCGAGCATGGATTGATTGGTGTTTTGCTTGCTGAAAAAGAAGGGGAGGCGTGGGCTGTGGACACATGGCTGATGAGTTGTCGGGTGATTGGCCGGCGCGTGGAAGCATTCATGCTGCGGGACTTGGTTGAATCCGCAAGGCGCGGGGGTGCCAGGCGCCTGCGAGCCCGCTATATTCCTACCGACAGGAACGCGCTTGTCCAGGACCTTCTGCCACGGCTCGGCTTTGTGCCTGCGCAGCAGGAAAGTGAGTTCGCGCTGGAACTGGCGTCGGCCCTGCTTCCGGAATGTGGGTTTTTGGGCCAGATATCAGCGGGATTAGATCCGCGGGAAAACGCCGAAATATCGTGACGCGAATATCTCATATGCCACCGGTTGGCGAGCTACAGGACGCATGTGTTTGGGACGGAGTGACATTCAAATATGTTGAAGCGCATCTTTGACATCGCTGTCGCGGTGGCACTTTTGGTGCCGGCGTCCGCACTGATGCTGTTTGTTGCGGTTATTACTCTCCTGCGTGACGGCCGTCCCGTTCTGTTCACGGAAGCGCGGACAGGCAAATTCGATCGCCCATTCAGATTCTACAAGTTCCGCTCCATGTCGAACGTCCGGGATGCTCGTGGAGAGCTGCTTCCTGATGCTGCAAGGCTAACGCTTTGGGGTCGGTTCCTGCGGGCTTCCAGCCTCGATGAACTGCCGCAACTATGGAATGTTCTCCGTGGAGACATGAGCCTCGTAGGTCCACGTCCGCTTCCCGTAAGATATCTCTTCCGTTACTCCGTCCAGCACCGTCGTCGCCACTTGGTAACCCCTGGCATCACAG
>CAIKAS010000142.1 GCA_903825445.1 uncultured Acidobacteriia bacterium | reverse complement strand
GGCAGCGCATCCATGTCGGCCTCGGAAAGCACGATAGCGCCGGCGTTCTGGGAAGGATCCACTGTAAGAGCGCCCGCGGTGGCCGACGTCACATCCACTTCCGCGGCTGAGGTCGTGATCTCCAGCGCGACGTTCAGAGCGTTCGCCTGACCAGACGTCACCGCCACATTTGATTGCGTGGCTGTAACGAATCCTGGCGCGGTCACGCGAATGGCATATTGCCCTGGCGGCAGGCTGACCGAATACGTACCCGCGCTATCCGTTTTATCGTCCTTCGTTTGCCCGTTCCCAGTCACGTGCACCGCCGCGTTGGGGACAACCGCCGCAGATGGATCGGTTACCGTAACTTTGAGACTGCCAACGCCCTGCGCCTGAAGCTTCTGTAAGGGGAGCGCCAGAAGAAAGGCGAATGCGGCGAATAAACCTATTCTTTGTATGTAGTTAGTTAGCATTATCGATTAGCGGCTCTCGTGGGAGTTCCTCGTGAGAGACATCTTCAGCGTAACAGATACTACAAAAGTCGCTTCGTAAGGCTGTGTATGGAATTGCAAGGGTTTGCGTAACTTAATAGGTGAAGCGCAACGTCAGTTGAATCCGTCTGGTTCCCATTGCCCCGCCCGCGCTTGTGTTCAGCGATTCCCCAAAGTACGGAGAGTTGAGCCGACCGATCGGATTCGAAAGATTGACGTGGTTCAAAACGTCGGTGGCCGCAATAGTCATTCCAATGTTATAGCGCCGATTGGTAGCGGGGATGGTTCCCCATCCTCCGAACCTGTCGCCACTTCCCGGATTCGCGGGCGGTGGCGTGTTCGAGATGTTACGGCTTTCGCCCCAACCCCAAGTGCGGCTAAAACGCATGTCGACACGGTACTGATCCGATCCGTCCGCATAGTTGATCGGAATAGCGGGTGCACCGGGAGGCGGCGCCACGTTGAAATTGCCGTAACGAGTGCAGACTATGTTCCCGCCACAGACCGCTCCTTCGGGAGCGAAGGAAGGCCGATCGTTGAAAATACCGTCTCCGTTCAGATCGGTCCCGGTGGTGATATTGACGGGCGTGGCTGAGCTGGCTGAAATGGATGGTGAAACCACGACCTTCAACGGCAAGCCTATGCTGCCGATCATATAAGCACTGCTCAGAGGAACCCCCGATGCGCGCCCCCAATCCACCGACGTATCGTATTGATTACTGGGAAAGCCAAATGTATCGGTATGGTACTCGGAAAATGCATAGTAACCATTGACCGATATATGGCTGTTGAGCCGCGAATTCACGCTCGTGATGGCTTGCAGTTCCTTATACAAGCCGGTATTCTCGTAGAGATAAATAGAACCCTGCCCTGGGTGGGGCAACACACCGGTATCGGTGGCGGCGTCGTATGTTCCAGGCAAGAAGGTGTTGATACTCCGCAATCGCATGTCGTGTACGCCGCGCGAATCCGTCAGACTGAGAGAAACTGATGTGCGCCCCGGCAGCGACCGTTCCACCGATGCGGAGGACTGCATCATATAGGAAGCCTTCATCCTCGAATCGGTCTCATAAACCGGCTGGTTGGCAGCGGCCAGCAGTGACAGCGGCGGTATACCCGCCGTCGTCCCAAAATAGGCCAACGCCGCGTATGCTTCCTGCTGATTACCCGAGGTCGAAGTAATGTTGTAATCCTGCTGGCCTTCGCCGTTATAGCGAATCGTATTCAGCACGTTGCCGATTGGGAAACGGTCGTAGAAAACACCCCACCCACCGCGAAAAATGGTCTTGCCACTCACCGTTGCGGTGCTGCCTGGCGCCCAGGAAATGGCCGCGCGAGGCGCGAAATCCGCTTTGTCGTAGATATTGGTTTGCATCTCATAGCGCAGCCCGCCACTGAGAGTCAGGCCGGGACGCAAGCGCCAGTCGTCCTGCCCATAGAGGCCTGCATCGAACTGGCTGGTGCTGAAAAGGGCCGGGCCGGAATTCAGGGTGAACGCATCAGGACCGCAGCCTTCAGCGAGAATTGTCGGCATCGGAACACCCTGCTGCATCAGCAATTCCGTCTGTTGATAAACGTCCATCGAAGTCGGATTGGTAATTCCAGCGAGACACGGAACGGTCTCCGCGTTATCCGGCGTCTGAAATGAGTACGTCCCGTTGTAGTTCGACGTGGATTGAACGCTGAGTCTGGAATCGCGCAGGCGCACGCCAAACTTCAAAGCATGAGCGCCTTCAGTAATCGAGTCATTCTCCTGAAGCTCGTAATTACGTGTGCGGTTAAAATTCGCCGCCGTGGCACCGCCGCCAGTGAAGGCGCCGGACACGCTGATGGTGGGTCCACCAAAGCCCGACGCGTTCGTATTGTAGCGCGAATCGTCGAGCTGAAAACGCAGTTCGCTCACCGCTTTCGTGCCGATGACCATAGTTTCCGTACCCTGAATCGTCGTGTACTTGCCGACGTTATCCGTCACCTGCGAAGGCAGACTGAAACCGCCAACTCCACCGATCGCAAAACTGGTGGTTCGCGCATACCGCATCACCAGCGTATTGTTCTGGTTGATGGCGTAATCAAGGCGCGGATTCAGAGACCAGCTTCTCCACGGAGTGGCGTACGTGGAGACCAGGGGGACCTGAGCCAGGGTGGAGGGATTCAGCGTAGTCGAATTAATCAGTGAACTGTTGTTAAAGTGCCTGTCGCTGAAATCGATGAACCACGAAAACTTCTTCCCCAAAGGGCCGCTGGCGCTGGCGGATTCCTGATCGTTGTTGTAGGCCGGCATCGGTCCCACTACGAATGGGTTGCGCGTATCCAGATCCTTGTTGCCATAGGTAACGAAGCCACTCAAGTGGTAGAGGTCTGTGCCGGGCCGAGTCAGAATCTGAATGCGACCAAATCCCGGCCTGTCAAATTCCGCAGCAAACGGATTGGAGTTAATGCGGATTTCGCGAATTGAACTCTTGGGGGGCATTTGCCCCCCGCTGAACCCGTCCACAAATAACTGCGCCCCATTCGGTCCGGCAGCGGGTCCGGCCAGGGCAGTCAACTCCGCTTCCAGATCATCCGGATCGTCGGGCAGCGCGTCCATATCCGACTGATCGACGACCAGCGCGCTGGCATTGTTCGATGGCTCCACATTTACCGTGCCGACGCCGGTTTCCTCCACGTCCACCTGCTGTGCGGACGCGGCGATCTGTAATGCGACATCGAGAGTAGCCGGCTGACCCGGAGCCACTGCCACATTCTGCTTCGTGGCATCTACAAATCCGGGGGCTGAGACGTGAATTGTGTATTCACCAGGAACGAGCGTCACCGAGTATCGGCCAGCGCTGTCGGTCACAGCATTTTTCGTCAGACCGCCCCCAATCACCTGAACGGCCGCATTCGGCACCACTGAAGAGGAGGGATCCGTGACTTGCCCGGCGATACTGCCGGTGCCTTGTGCTTGTCCTGTCTGAAATCCAAAAATCGAAAAAACCATGCACGCTGCGAACGTGGCTGCGCTTCTCACCCTAACTGTACCCAAAAATGACCCTTCCCTAATGGCGTTAATCGGAGTATATCGAACGCAGAACCGTTTCCCAGGGAGAGCGCACGCAAGGAGTATGGTTCATTCATCGCAGCCGACAAAAATGCAAACGGCGAGATTTCCGTTTTCGGAAACCTCGCCGTTCATTGAGTGATTTGTAGTCGCGTTGTCAGTAGGTGAATCGAAGAGTCAACTGGACTCTTCGGGTACCGGTGACACCACCGGCGCCAAGTCCCTGGCCTGTGCTGACAGCACTAAGCGATTCACCGAAGAACGGTGAGTTCAGGCTGCCAACAGGATTGGACAGATTGACGTGATTGAAAATGTCGGTAACGGCAACGGTCAGGCCGACATTATAGCGGTGAGTATTACCACCGCCAACGGCGCCCATTCCACCGCCACGGCCACCACCGCCGGCAAATCCACCGCCACCGCCGCCACGGCCGCCGCCGCCACCACCGCCAGGCGCACCGCCACCACCGCCGCGCCCACCGCCGCCGCCACCAGCGGGACCACCGCCACCGCCGCCCGTTGCGGCCGCAACGTTACGCTTCTCGCCCCAGCCCCACGTGCGGCTGAACCGAACATCGGCATCCCAACGGTCGTGACCGCTGGCATAGTTAATCGGAATCGGCGTATAATTCGCCCCGGGGGATTTATTGAAATTACCGTAGGCCGTGCATACGATGTTACCGCCACAGGTGGATCCGGCGGGCGCAAACGCAGGCCGGTCGTTGGTCACACCATCACCATTGTTGTCGATGCCGGTCGTAATATTGAAGGGCGTGGCCGAGTTAGCCATGAAGGTCGGCGACGCCGTCCATCCGTACGGAAGGCCAAGGGTACCGACCAGGTTGAAGCGGTTCGCCGCCACCGCCGCGCGACCCCAATCGACCGATGTGTTGTACTCATTCATCGGCAGGCCGCTGGTGTTGGTGTGATAGTCGGTCCAAGCGTAGTAGCCGTTTAAGGATACATGGCTATTGACGCGAGTGTTCATGCTCGTAATAACCTGCAGCTCCTTATAAAGGCCGGAATCTTCGTAAAGATAAATGTAGCCCGCCGTGGGATAGGGCAAAACACCCAGAGGAGTCGCCGTGCTTCCGAACGTACCGGGCAGTGGAGCGTTAATCTGCCGTTCGCGCATGTCATGGACACCACGCGAATCCGTGAGGTTAATCGTCAGAGTGGTGCGGCCCGGCAGAGCACGCTCGATCGAGGCCGCGTTCTGAATCATGTACGAAGCCTTCTCATTTGAAGCAACTTCGTAAACAGGCTGTGTAGTCGCGCCAAGCGAATTGAGAACCGCCAGGGTTGGTGTGGTTGGCCCGCCCGCTGCGCCGAAGTAGCTAAGGGCCGAATAGGCGGCAGCTCCCAGCGACGGGGAGTTGATGGTGTAATCCTGCTGGCCGTTGCCGTTATAACGAAGGGCGTTCAGGACGTTAGCAATCGGGAAACGGTAATAGAAGATACCGGAGCCACCGCGCAACACCGTCTTGCTGGTCTTGCCCGGCTTACCGCCAGGTGCCCACGAAGCCGAGAGGCGGGGAGCCCAGTCCGTTTTATCGGAAATGTTGGTCTGCGCTTCAAATCGCAGACCAGCGCTCAGCGTGAAATTAGGGCGAACGCGCCAGTCATCCTGGGCGAAAGCGCCGATATCGAACTGGTTGACAGCGAATGTCGTCGGACCAGCGTATTGCGAATACGACGTGGGGCCGCAACCAGCATTGAGAATCGTCGACATCGAATAGCCGGACGCCAGCAGTTGTTCCGTGTACGAATAGTCCTGAATCGAAGACGGATTCGTCAGCACGGCCAGGGCCGGGTCGAGGGTGCCGTTAAAGCAGGAGGCCGTCAAGGCGTTCTGCGGCGTCGTAAACCCGTAAGTGCCGTTAAAATTGTTGGTATTCTTGACGTTCGTCTGTGTTTCACGACCGCGCGCGCCAAATTTCAACGTGTGCTTGCCATTGGTCACGGTGTTGTTCTCCGTGAGTTCGTAGAGCTTGTTGCGATTGAAATTCGCCTCCTGGTTACCACCTGAGGTGAACGCGCTGGAGACGCTGATTGTGGGTCCGGGGCTGTAAGCTGCGTTGGCGTCCATCACGCTGTCGCTGAACTGGAACAACACTTCGTTGACCGACTTGGTGCCTATCACCATCGTCTCGGTGGCCTGCACGGTCGTGTTCTTGTTGTTGTTAAATACTTCCTGCGTCGGAAGGCTGAAGTTGCCCACTCCGTTCTCGCTGTTACCCGCGGTGCGCTGGTAACGCAGCACCAGCGTATTGTTCGAATTGATTGCGTAATCGAGACGGGGATTGAGCATCCAGCTCTTCGAGGGCGTTGGGAACGTCGAGTTGTACGTAGTCGGAACGAAGCTGGAATTCAGCGTTTGTCCATTGATCAGCTGTGCGGTATTGAAATCGCGATCCGTGATCGTCATGAACCACGAGAACTTCTTGCCGAGCGGGCCGCTGAAACTTCCTTCATACTGCTTGTTGTCGTAACTCGGCATCGCGCCAACCACATACGGGTTTCTAGTGTCCAGGTTGTGATCGCCAAGGATAAAGAAGCCACTGGCGTGATAAGCGTCGGTACCGGGCTTCGTGAAGATCTGAATGCGGCCGAAACCAGGCGTATCGAATTCCGAGGCAAACGGATTGGAGTTGATGCGGATTTCGCGAATCGAACTCTTGGGGGGCATCTGACCGCCGCTGAATCCGTCGATGAAAATCTGCGGTCCGTTGGGACCGGCGGCAGGACCCGCCATGGCTTCCAGCTGCGCCTGCAGATCGTCCGGATCGTCGGGCAGTGAGTCCATGTCCGCTTCCGACAGCACGATCGCACCGGCGTTCTGCGAGGGATCGACACTGACCGTCCCGGCATTGGTCGAGGTCACGTCTACCTCGGCGGCTGAGGCGGAGATATCGAGTGCGATGTCGAGCGGACTCGCCTGACCCGAAGTCACGGTGACGTTCTGGGTGGTAGCGACGAAACCCGGCGCCGTGACGCGAACCGTGTACTGTCCAGCCGGAACGCTGACCGTATCAGCTCCCTGGCCATCGGTTTTATCGTCCTTCGTTTGTCCTGCGCCCGTCACGTGAATTGCAGCGCCCGGCACAACCGCAGCCGAAGGATCCTTGACCGTAATCTTAATGGTGCCGACCCCCTGCGCCTGCGCAGTCGGCATCGAAAATACTACGATAGCCGCCGAGGCGACCAGTAAGCCCACTCTTTTTATAAATGTAGTTTCCATTAACTGTACCTGTCCCTCACAACCGTCCCTGAAGAGACGACGCCTCTCTTATATGGTTACCTTATATTACAGATGTAATTCGTAAGGTTCTGTATAGAAAAGACAGCCTTTGGGAACTTTCTCGGAACGCTGGGTTACCCTTGGCCGGGTGAATTGGGGGAAATGACCAACCAGGCAGGCATGAAGACAGCCAACTTACTGACTGAAAAGGACAAAAGGTCTATCCTTTGGCCCGACCACTTTGCTCCACCCAGCGCCGCATCATGGCCGCGCAATCGACCGCTTCCCTAACAGACGACAGTTCGGCCACGGTCCATCGCATTTTTCGCCCCCAGTTCGGATATTCGGCAGTAGTACCGGGTAGATTCTGCTGGTGCGGTTCCTTGGTGAGATCTTCCTGATTGATTAGCCACATTTCGCACGGTGTGGTGGCCAAAAAGCCAGAAACGGCGTAATGCAGTTCACCCGTAAACTCCGCGAGGCGACTTGCATCTCGCTCGTAGCCAGTTGGCAGAAAACCCGACGCGGACAGCGCGTCCAGCAAGAGTTGCTTATCCCGTGCGCGCTCGGACAACTGGACTGATCGCACGTTGTCGTCGATCGTCCGGGCGCGCAGGCGGGCTTCGATGTCTTCACCCGTCCAATAGCCGGCCATCGTGGCCAGGTCATGGGTAGAAGTCGAGGTCAGGGCTGACACCGGATATTCACCCGGTTGCCGAAATTCGGCATTACGTTCCCAGGCACGCTCGAAGTAGAGCAGTTTGTAGCTGAGAATGCCGAAACGTGCCAGTGTCTCCCGCACCTCATCCTCAACCGTCCCCAGGTCCTCACCTACTATCACACACTGATTGCGCACGCTTTCGAGCGCCAGCACGCGAACCAGATCCGCAGCGCGATCCCGCACGTAGGCGCCGTCCTTTGCACTGTGCCCTTCGGGAATCCAGTAAAGCCTGAAAAGGCGCATCACGTGATCGATGCGCAGCGCGCCGCCATGCCTCATCGACTTGCGAATCGACTCCGCATACAAGTTGTAACCGTCCGCACGATGCCGTACCGTGTTGGGTGGCGGGAAAGACCAATCCTGGCCGTTCGGCGAGAAGCCATCTGGCGGCGAACCCACCCGGCAACCCGTAATAAAGTACGGGCGATAGCCCCAAAGATCGGAACCACAGCGGTCTGTGGCAAGCGCCAGATCGTGATAAAGCCCGATGTTCATCCCCGCAGCCAGCGCGTGTTTCTGCACTTCCGCGATTTGCCTATCGACAAGCCACTGCAGCCAGCCGTGAAAAAGAATGGCGCGGGCGTTCTTCCGGGTAAATGTGTCAATCGCAGTGCCTGTCGGATTGCGATACTTTTCCGGCCAATCGGGCCAAATCCAGAGGTTCGGATCCTTCACATGCAGGTGTTCGTCGAGTGCGCAGTAGGTCGCATAGACACGAAGCAACTCGCCTTCACGAGCGATCCAGTCCAGGCATTCCGGGCTGGGCGGATTCGCTTCAAAAATGCGTTCCAAAGCCTGGCGCTTCAGGGCAGCGACCTGTTCGTATTCCACTGTCGGCGCATTGCGAAGGCGCGCCAGCTCCGCAGAAGCCTCCAGCGCTTGATATCCCTCAATCCCTTCGACATCGAGATAGATGAAATTGCGATAAAAGATGCTGTTCGGCAGGTAAGGGCTGGTGTTGTATGGCCGCCGGTTGTGAATCGCATGCAGCGGATTCAGCGCGATGAAATCGACGCCGAGTGCAGAGACCGCCCAATCGATGAGATCCCGAAGGTCACGGAAATCGCCACAACCCCAGTTGCGCTCCGAACGCAAGCCGTAAAGTGTGACGCCAAATCCGGCCGAACGACGCCTCGGTTGGTACGCCTTGTCTGGCGCCACGATCAACCGCCCGGTGCGATCAGCGGACTTTGTCTGGTGGTAGCCGAGCGGCAGTTTCGGCACGCTCTGGCCTGCTAAAAGCGTGATCCGTTCGCCTGCTTCAGTGATGATTTCGAGAGCGTATGGCGCGACGAACGGGTCCGCCTCGCTCATAACGATGCAGGAATTGTCCGAAACGCTTACGGAACCCGTGGCAGCTTCGATAGCGGCTACGATGGCGCGATTCGTCGCTTCGGTCGTCACATGCGGTTGACCAAAGTTGTCCCAAAATTTCTGCTGGATTCCAAGCCGTTCCGCTGCTTCGCGGAGGGCTTCCTGAGGAGGCACCTTGATCCAGTCTAGCGTGAACGTTTTTACGGCTTTTTCACTCAGAACTCCAGTTTGTCGATCAGTCCATTTAATTGCCCCTGCAACTGCGTTTTCTGCTGATCGAGTTCCTTCTGGCGGTCGTGAGACTTTGCAATCGACACTTCCTGGTCCGCCAGTTTGCGGGCGTATTCCTGCACCAGCGACTGCTGGCCGGCGACCTGTGAAAGGCTGGCGATGTTGTCACGATTGCGCTGCTCGTCGCGGGTGGTGGAATCGATGTCGGAGTCTACCCGCTTGTGCTCGGCATCTGTGGCGACAATGCGCGTTTTCAAATCGGCGATTTGCTGCAACTGGGTGCGGGCCGCGGCGGAGATGCTCTGATTCCGCACGTAGACCAGCAGCGAATCCGGATTCATGTTCGAGACCTGGGTTTGCTGGTCGTAGACGTTTTCTTCGGTGACCGGGAAGCTGACGTCACCTGAAGCGGGCACTTTCACTTCAAAACGGTAAACATCGCGGGCGGTCTCGAAAGGCTTCGCGGTATCGACGAGCGTATAGTTCTGGCGCAGCGGATGTTCGATGATCAGCGTTTTAGCGCGGGCGTCGACGTTGCGGACGGTGTAGGTCTTCTTGCTGATAACTGCGTTCTTCGTAATCAGCATTCCGTTGTGGGCGCGAACGGAACGGATATTGTCGGTATGCGAATCGAGAGCTGTGGTAATACGCGTCCCGAGATCGACGCCATAGCTGATGAAGCGTTTGTCTTTCGCTTTGATGGTTTCGACGAGAGCTTCACCCGCGTAGGCTCCGGCGTCATAGACGGTGATGGGGCCGCCATCGAGGGTCATCCCGGTATCGTTGGTTAACTCGGCGGCATTCAGCGGATTCGGACGGCTGGAATCGGAGTAAATGATGAGTTTGCGCGCTGCAATTTTTTGTTGCAGGAAGGGCAGCATCGCCGATTCGTTTTTCTTAACTGTGACCGAACCCCGTATGGAGTACTGGAAGAGATCCGCTAGTTCGCCCGCTGGGCCAAGTTCGGCGATGGTGCTGGGCGCGGCTTTCGGAGGCGGCGGGGCCGCAGCCACCGCCTGCATGTTCCCGCCGACGCGCATTGCGCCACCGGAAAGGCTGCCGTTCACGGCGAATCCATCGCCCGCTCCACCACGGCCGCCACCCCGACCGCCACCACCGCCCCCCGGAACACCTCCGATCACTCCGTCGTAGTTCATCGCGGCACCGGAGTAAACCGTCGGCGCGACCGCCTGGTCTTCCGCCAGTTCCGCCCCTTGCCGGTGAATATATTTCGGCGCATACAACTGGCTGACGAACGAAATCGGCTTCCCGGACACCAGCGAAATCTTTACATTCGTCCAGTCTTCGCCCGTCGTGTTGTCCACAATCGCCCAGCCTTCCAGCGTCGACTGCGTCCCGGTGTCGTCCAGCATCAGCCGGTAGCTCGACTTCCACGCCGGCATCGGCATGATGTACGATGCCTGGACGTCGTGCGACTTCGCATCCGTGGAATCGATGTACACGCTGCGCTTGTCCTTAGAGCGCGAACTCGTCAACGCGGCCAGGTAATCCTTGAACTGCAGTTGCAGCTTTACGTCGGTGAAATGGATCGAGGTCGCGGCGCTTAGATCCACATTGCGAAGATCGCCTGAATCCATAAGCAGGGTCAGTTGCTCGCGTTCCGCACGATCCTTATCTCCCGCTATCAGACGCGCCGAAACAATCGCGCCCGCCACTTTCTGCGTGCCAAACTCCATTTCCACGCGTGCGCCCTTCAGTTGGTCGATGACGGCGGCGAGCGGTTGCCCGTCGGCAATGCGGAACGGAAACTCGTTCAGCTTCTGATCGAGAGGGATGCTGGAGTCGTAACGCAGACCCGTCACTTTGCCACCCTGATCGTTGATGGTGAGCGATTTCAACACGTCATTCATCGACTCCGCATCGAAATCGAGCCGCGCCGATTCCCCGGGAGCCAGCGGTCCTGACCGCTCAAAATATCCAACACCGTGCTTATAAAGGACAATCGTCCGAACCGGCAGCTCGGCCGCGGGAGCGATCACCGCACATAACAGAACAGCAACGAGGCTTCGATTTTTCATACGCATGAGTAGACGCCTTCCTTCGTATTTAGTTCCGTTGCCGAGAGCATTTCGTTCCCTCCAGCACCTCGGCTTTACGCTCGTTTACTCGGCTCATTCACTCACCCATCGCCTTAATGATGACGCGCTTTGAACGCTGCCCGTCGAACTCAGCGTAATAAATCTGCTGCCAGGGACCAAAATCGAGTTTGCCGTTTGTCACAGGAACGATCACTTCGTGATGGATGATGAGGCTCTTCAGGTGCGAATCGCCGTTCGTCTCGCCAGTGCGATGGTGCCGGTAATCGTCGCGATAGGGCGCGAGCTTTTCCAGCCAGGCGTCAATGTCGTGGATCAAACCGTCCTCGGCATCATTGACGTAGACACCAGCG
Organism: uncultured Acidobacteriia bacterium; assembly: GCA_903825445.1. Taxonomy (GTDB): domain Bacteria; phylum Acidobacteriota; class Terriglobia; order Bryobacterales; family Bryobacteraceae; genus BOG-234. Next base: position 10,752 of record CAIKAS010000142.1, on the reverse strand, counting down.
GTAATGTGCATAGCCGAGACCAGAATCATGCCTTCGGAAATGCCGCTTTTCCGTAGCGCGGCCTCCACCTGTGGTGTCATATTGATGTATTCGCGATGCTTCGCTGTGCGGAAAGTCAGATATTCAGTATGGAACTTCATACCCGCGATGTTACTGCGCAGCAAGACACCGAACGGAAGATTACGCTTCTGGCGGTTGTGCCGTCGTCAGTGCGTCGTCCAGTATCCGCACGGCTTCGTCCATCTCCGGTTCTTCCACAATGTAAGGAGGCAGCAATCGCAGTACCGTCTCCTGTGTGCAGTTGATAAACAAACCGCGTCCCAGGGCGGCCTCCACGATCGGCCGCCCGGGCACGGATAGCTGAATCCCGTACATCAGACCTTTCGACCGAATCTGCCGGATCACCGGATGCTTGTGCCGCAGGGCTTCAAGACGTGCCAGAAACAGTTCACTCAATTCAGTGATTGCGGGCAACACCTCGCCGACCATGTCCAGAAATTCCACAGCCACTCGGCAGGCCAGCGGACCTCCGCCAAATGTGGTGCCATGCGAATGAGGTGGCAGCCACTGCGCCGCATCTTCAGTGAACAGGGTCGCGCCAAGCGGTAGTCCAGCAGCCAGAGGTTTCGCTACGGCCACGATATCGGGGTCGATCCCTGCCCACTGGTACGCGAAGTATTTTCCGGTGCGGCCCAGCCCGCACTGCACCTCGTCGGAGATCAAATAGGCGTTGACGGCCCGAGTCAGTCGCCGCGCCGCTTGCAGAAACTCATCCTCGAGAGGAATGATTCCACCTTCCCCGAGCACCGGCTCCAGCACCACCGCCGCCGTGTCTTCGCCGATCGCCGCTGCGAGTGCAGAGAGATCGTCCGGCTCCACGTACGTCACCTCCGCGCCAGGAAACACAAAGTTCCGCCGCAGTTCCGGCTGACCGGTGAGGGCCAGGGCCCCCATCGTCCTGCCGTGAAACGACCCGCGCAGCGCTACCAGGCGGCTCTTGCCCGGCGCAGATCGCGCACGGACCGCCTTGAGTGCCGCTTCCATCGCCTCCGTCCCGCTGTTACAGAAGAAGGCGCGCTCCAGACCGCTGACACGGCACAACTTCTCCGCCAGTTTCTCCTGATTCCCATGCGAGACCAGATTCGAAGTGTGCACGCATCGCCGTGCCTGCTCCAGCAGCACTGCCGTGATTCGCGGGTGGCAGTATCCAAACGCATTGACGCCAATTCCCGAAATCATATCGAGGTAACGATTCCCATGGGGGTCGAATACGTAACACCCCTCGCCAGATTCCACCTGCAGTGCATACCGCTCATAGTTCCCCAAGAGAAATGATTCGCTCATGAGGCCAGCGTAGTGCGATTAGTTCGATATGTCCAATACGCGTTGCGCGATAGTTCGATATGATTTTCATATGGATCTCCGTCAGCTTCGCTACTTTGTTGCCGTTGCCGAGGAACTGCATTTTGGGCGTGCGGCAGTTCGCGCGGGCATCGCACAGCCTCCACTCACGCAGCAGATTCAAAAGCTCGAAGCGGAACTTGGCAGCGTTCTGTTCATTCGCGGACGCAAGACGGTGCTTACCGAAGCGGGCAACGTCCTGCTGGATTACTCGCGTCGGATACTACAGCAAACTGAACAGGCGGCGGAGGCTACGCGCAAGGCGGCGCGAGGCGAATCGGGACATCTGACCGTGGGCGTACCGCCATCGATCATGCTTTCAGAGTTGCCCGCGACGATTCGCAAATATCGCAGGCAGTATCCAGACATCAATTTCGCACTTCGTGAATTATCCACCAGCGCCATCGAGAACGCGCTGCGGTCGGGCGATATCGATCTCGGCTTCCTGCGCGAGATAAATTCTGCGCCACCATTGATTTCGCAATTGGCCTTCGAGGAACCGGTCGTGGTGGCACTACCGGCGTCGCATCCGTTGAGCCACGAGAAGGAACTCACACTCACTGCCCTGCGTGATGAGCCGTTCGTATTTTTCCCCAGACATCTGGGTCCGGCGTTCTACGACAAGCTGGTTTCATTTTGTTCCGGCGCCGGCTTCGTCCCGAACGTAGTTCAGGAAGCCACACAATGGCAGAGCATTATCTGTTTGGTGGAGGCTGGTATAGGGATCTCGCTCGCGCCCGGCTGCGTCCGCCGCTTCCGGTGGGCCGGAGTAGTTTATCGGCCATTAAAGAGAGTCCGGACGGCGGTTTCGGTCAGTTGGCGGCCGGAAGTGCTGTCTCCTGCCGCGAACGCCTTTCTGAAGCTGGTACGCGCGGAGTTTCGATAGCGAAGTGCCTGCGGACAACGTAACATAAATACGTGATCGCCGCGTCATAACGGGGGGCGGAAAACTTTGCAGCCAACGCTAAGATTCGTTTCTATTCTGACCCTTACGGCTTCCGCGCTGTTGGCCCAGTCCTTCGAGGTCGCGTCAGTCAAGCGGTACGCGGCTCACTCGGCCGCGAGTGGTGCTTTTGCGCCCAATATGATCGATTTGTATCGCCCGTTTGCCCTTACGCGGGTAGAATACTTCCACGCAAGCCTGCGGGAGATTATGATGGCAGCTTATGGTGTGGGGAAGGAGCAAATTGCCGGCCCGCTGTGGATAAACAGCGAACACTACGATATTGTCGCGAAGCTTCCGTCCGGCGCTTTGGCGAATCAGGTACCCGCAATGCTTCAGGATCTGTTGGCGGAACGATTCGGGGTCGCAATTCATCGCGAAACCGTATCGCGGAAAGGGTTTGCCTTGCTGATCGATAAGGGCGGCGCAGAGCTTACCGCGACGCAGGTGGGCAGTAAACCAAATATCGTTCAGGGGGTTGGGTATTTTGGGTTTACGAGCTACACAGTGAGCGATTTCGCCCGCGTGGTATCAACCTTCATGGGCCGCCCTATTGCCGACCGAACGGGGATTCAGGGGCACTACGACATCACGCTAAAAGTTTACGGAGGCGATCTGAAGCTGGCGGGCTCCGACGGTGACCGTGCGCTGAAGTCTGTGATGGATGCGCTTCGGGATCTCGGACTAAGGCTGGAGCCAGGCATGGTGCCGGCAACCAACATAGTTGTGGATAAGGCCGACCGCATTCCTACAGCGGATTAGCGTGCCCTCTTCAACCCTGCGCGACGGCCCGCAGCCGCACTTGAATCCCGCCTTTAGGCCTTAACGTAATCAATGGTTGAAATTTCAACGGCCTCCGGGCAAGAATTTGCATCGAAAACCTCTGCGCCAAGTTATTCAGAATGATTTGCCCTTCTGTCAGCGCAAAGTGATTCCCGATGCAAATCCGGCGCCCACCGCCGAACGGGAAGTAGGCGTACTTCGGAATCTGCGTTTCACGTTCCGGCAGGAACCTGTCAGGATCGAACCGCATCGGATCGTCGAAGTATCGGGGATCGCGGTGCAGCAGCCACTGCGAAACAAGCACGATTTCGTCTTTTCGAATCGGGAAGGCGCCGATCTCCGTATCGCGCGCCGCCGAACGCGCGATTACGTATGCGGGCGGATAGAGCCGCATAGATTCCTTCAGCACCTGCAGCGCGAATGGCAAGCCTTCAACGCGCATCCGTTCGAAGTACTGCGGATTCTGCGCCAGCAGGTACCACGCGTAACCCGTCGCCAGCGCGGTCGTCTCGTGCCCGGCCAGGAAGAGCGTCATCGCTTCGTCACGAACCGCATGGTCGTCGAGTTGCTCTCCCGTCTCTTCATCGCGCGCGAGCAGCAGCATAGAGAGCAGATCGCCTTTATCCAGGCCGCTGGCCCGGCGATCACGAATGATGCCATAGATTCTGTCATTGAGTCGTCCGAGCGCCGCTCGCGCCCTGCCCTGCGGCAGTGGGAACGGCACGCGCAGCTGGCGCATCGCGTAAGTTTGAGCGGTAGTGATATCGCGGTCGATGGCCTCAGCCTGATCCGGCATATCGACATCGAAGAGTGTGCGACAGACGATGCCCAGCGTCAGGCGCATCATCGCAGCCACGACGTCGATGGTTTCGCCGTCCCTCCAGGAATCGCCCAGAGTCGAGGCATGCTCCTGCATCACGTCGGCATAGCGGCCCATTCGCTGATGCGCAAGCGCTGGTGCGACGAGCCTGCGGCGCTGCCGATGCAAATCGCCTTCACTGGTCAGCAAACCGTCCCCGAAGACCGGCCGGGCCACCACCCGCAACACCGGGCCCTTGACGAAATCTTCAGCGCGCTCAATGAGCAACTCCGGAATCAATTCCGGCGTGTTGACCAGCACGATGCTGACCCGCCCGTAATCCACACGCCCGATTCGCGGCGTCTCCGCGCCCATTCGTTCGATAACGTTGAGCCGGTCGGAAAAAAGCGTTCGCAGGAGCCGGAGAAGATCCACAAAACCAGAGTAGCCGTCAGTTGACTGTGGTCCTGGCTGCGTTATCGACAAAGATGATTTCCACTGACCCCTCCTTCGATTCCAGGTGCCAGGAGCGTTCTGTAGTTTCGGTACGTTTCTAGCCACCGAGGGAGAGTGGATTGGCTTCGTCGGGTCATTGTGCCCGGCCCGGCGAAGTTTGGGCACCAACAACCGCAGCAGAACCGGGAGGTCGTCGGGAGCAATCACTTCGGGACTGTGCAGAAACGCTCCTCCGAGATCAAAGTAAACAGTATGAGATGGAAGAAGTTACAGGGATTCTGTCAGCCAGCGGCTTGACACGGTGCCATCCGGCCCGTCAGACTTCTATATAGTGACCTGTGCAACCCGATTTTTCTTTTGCTGTTTTCTTCTCTGGGTGTCACTGCCGGTATTGCTGGGCCAGCAAGCCCCGCTGGTGCCGACCCCATCCGGCGTCAATTCCCTCGCGCAGGAGCAACCGGACGATGAGGACGCTTCACCCGTGCCCATCGATCCAAAGACGAAGCTGCCACTGACCCCGGCGCAGATTCGGGAACGCGAAATCGACAAGTATGACCCGATGAAACCGCTCCCGGATACAACGACTCCGGAATCGACTCTGACCGATCGCGAATTGCCTGCCGGAGCAACACCTCCGGAAACGACCGACCCAAACAGCGCGGCGGCGCCGTTACCCGGGTCCGTGGCGGCGTCGAATGCGGCTGCGACCAAGTCGAGCGGATCTTCTGGCCCGGCGCCTGGTTCGGATTCAGCCGACAGCGGCGACTATTCCGGCCCGGCGGTCCTAACCCGCAGCTACACGCTGGCTCGCCCCATGGAGTCACAGCAAATCAAGTGGAAACTGTCCGTGGGCGTGTCGTTCTCTTATGACCTGGGTCAAACCGGGGCACAAAACCCGAACGGCACTTTCGTATCCAATTCAACATATGGTGAGAGCTTGAGCTGGGGCCTATCGGGCCGTCACGTTTGGAAGCTTGATCAACTGGGCGTGTCCTACTCGGCGAACTACAGTGGTTACTCCGGTAACGGTGGCCTGAGCGGAATGAACAATGCGTTGAATCTCGACTATTCGCATGTTGTGTCCCACAAGCTCTCGGTTCAGGTGGTGGAAAGCCTGCAATTGCTGTCTCAGAATTATTCCCTTGAAAACCCGACGTTGGCGCCAGGCAGTTCCGAGGCCAATATTAACCTTTCCACAAGTCCCAACCTGCAGATACTGGGCAATACGGTTCGCCAGTCAAACACGAGTGTAAGTGCGACATACACTCCGTCGAGCCGGCTTGCGTACAACCTATCGGGGAGCTATTTCGTTGTAGGACGCAGCGGGCAGGAATTTATCGGCACGTTCGGTCGCCAAGCCAGCGGAGATGTAAACTATCGCCTGACCCACAACACGACAGTGGGTGCATTCTACTCGTACACAAGATATCTCTATTCGCACAACGTGTCCTCTTCGGACTCGAACGGACTTGGGGTAATTTATTCATACGCGCTGAACCAGCGAACGCAACTGCGCACTCGTTTCGGGGCGACGCGCATAGAGAGTCTGGCTTACGAAACCGTCCCGCTCCCACCCGAACTTGCTGCGATTCTAGGGGAGGCTGCGGCCATTTCGAATGCCTATTCACGCCGCACTACGTCCGATATTTCGGTACAGCTGGTGCGGGATTTCCGGGCCAACCGGACCGGAAGTCTCGCTTACGTGCACGGCGAGGCACCCGGCAACGGCGTCCTTTTGACGTCAACACAGGAGTCGATTAGCGGGACCTTCGGCGCTCGCATTTTTCGGCGCATTCCGATAAATGCCTCCGCGGCTTATTCGTCGCTGCAGTCGATATCACAAGGCAATATTGGCCAATATTCAAGCGAGACGTATGGCGCAGGCGTATCGCGTGAAATCAGAAAAGGCACGACTTCCAGTTTCAGCGTCAATTACCGGCGCTATCAGATCAGCGGATCCCCGCTTCTTCAGCACGATATTCGTTTTACCTTCGGCCTTTCCTGGAGCCCGCCGGAAAACAGCCTGCGCTTTTGAGGCGCAGACTGCCGCCGGAAGCAAAGACGTCTACTCAGCCGCGACCGCTTCAGGGACTTCGGGCACTTCCGCCAGGGGCGTTGGCACGAACTCGCGCTTGTACTTACATTCCGCGTTGGGACACTGCAAAAAAGCTCCCGCCTTCAGATACTTTTCCACCATGTACGGACTGCTGCACTCCGGACACTTCTCGTTTGCCGGCTTCGCCCAGGCAACGAAAGCGCAATCCGGGTAACGATTGCAGCCGAAGAAAGTCTTGCCTCGTTTCGAACGCCGTTCCACCACTTCGCCCTCGGTGCATTCCGGGCACTTCACACCAATCGTCTTCTGCTTTACGTATTTACAGGTCGGGTAATTACTGCACGCCGTAAACTCGCCAAAGCGTCCGTACTTCTGAACCATGTTGTTGCCGCACTGCGGACACTTCTCGTCCAGCTGGACGTCAGGCTTCTTCTGTGCGCCGCCAATCTGCTTGGTGGTCTTGCAGTCGGGATAGCCGGAGCACGCGTAAAACGTGCCGAAACGGCCTTTTTTCAGAACCATCGGCCGTCCGCAATTCTCACAATACTCTTCATCGCCCTGATCGGAAAGATCCGCACCATCAATATCCGGCAGATCGACCGTCAGTTCCCGCGTGTAGGTACATTCCGGATAGCCCGTGCAGGCCAGGAAGCTTCCATGCTTACCCCACTTGATAACCAGAGGCTTGCCGCACTTATCGCACAACAAGTCGGTGGGTTTTTCCATCCGCTTGATGTTCGTCATCTGGGTCTCGGCGGTTTCCAGGTCCTTCGTGAACCTCTCGTAGAACTCGCTCATGGCTTCGCGCCAATCGAGCTTGCCTTCTTCGATATCGTCGAGTTCATCTTCCATCCGAGCCGTGTAGAGCACGTCGAAGATATCTCCAAAGCTTTCGAGCAGAAGGTCGGTCACCACCATGCCCAATTCGGTCGGCTTGAACTTGCCGCCTTCCTTGGTGGCATATTGGCGTTCCTGAATAGTGGAAAGAATCGAAGCGTATGTCGAAGGGCGTCCCACGCCGTCCGCTTCCAGTTTCTTCACCAGCGTGGCTTCGTTGTAGCGCGGAGGCGGCTCGGTGAAATGCTGCTCCGGTTTCAGCGCCAACAGCTTCAATTCTTCACCTGCAGTCACAGCCGGAAGCTTGTGCTTCAGTTCCTCGTCTTCTTCGTCTTTCTGATCTTTGCCCTCTTCATACACCTTGAGGAAGCCGTCAAACTTCATGACGGAACCTGTGGCCCGGAACGTGTACTCAGTCTTTGACTTGCCTGCCACGTTAACGTCGATCGTGGTCTGGTCGAACACAGCCGGGGTCATCTGCGACGCAAGGAAACGCATCCAGATCAACCGGTAGAGTTTCAACTGGTCTTCGGCCAGGTACGGAGCCATATCGTCAGGCGACCGCATGGCGGAAGTAGGCCGAATCGCTTCGTGAGCGTCCTGTGCAGCCTTCTTGGTCTTATAGATGTTAGGCGTCTCCGGCAGGTACTCCTTGCCGAACTTGCCTCCCACATATTCGCGAGCCTCGGCGAGCGCGTCATCCGAGACGCGCGTCGAATCGGTACGCATGTAGGTGATGAGACCGACGGAACCCTCGGCGCCGACTTCCACGCCTTCGTAGAGTTGCTGCGCCAGCATCATGGTCCGCTTCACGCTAAATCGAAGCTTGCGAGAAGAATCCTGCTGCAACGTCGACGTAATGAAGGGCGCCACAGGATTGCGACGCTTCTCTTTCGTCCCGACCGATTTGACAATGAACTTCTGGCCGTCTATATCGGCCACCAACGCGTCTGAAGCCGCCTGATCGCCAATTACGGGCGTTTCGTCCGCGATCCGGCTCAGCCGCGCGTCAAAGTACGGCTTCTTTTTTGCCGCGAGGTTGGCGTCCAGCGTCCAGTATTCCTGTTTAACAAACGCCCGAATCTCGCGTTCGCGTTCGACAATTACGCGCACCGCCACCGTCTGGACGCGACCTGCCGATAAACCTCGTCTGACCTTATCCCAAAGGAGCGGCGAGATCTTGTAACCAACCAGCCGATCCAGCACACGCCGTGCCTGCTGGGCGTTCACCAGATTCAGATTCACCAGCATCGGCTTTTCGAAAGCCTTCTGCACGGAGGTCTTAGTGATTTCGTTGAACATCACGCGAAGGAACTTTGGCCCTTCGCCTGCTTTCTTGCTCTTCAGTTCTTCTTCCAGATGCCAGCAGATCGCTTCGCCTTCGCGGTCAGGATCGGCCGCCAGGTAAACTGTATCAACCTTTTTGGCGGCGTCGCGGAGTTCCTGGATGAGCTTTTTCTTGCCCTCAATGACTTCGTACTTCGGCTTAAAACCGTTGTCCACATCGACCGACAGATCTTTTTTCGGAAGATCCTTGACGTGCCCAAGCGAGGCCTTGACCACGAAGTCCTTGCCAAGGTACTTGTTGATCGTCTTTGCCTTCGCCGGCGATTCGACGATTACCAGAGATTTTGCCATAAAATTGCTTTCTCAGCATAAACCACCCCAGGCGCTGAGTTCCCCACTCCTTATATTAAGGTGCTACCAGACTTTCACAAAGTTGCGTCCGGGGAGTTGCTTGACCAGACCCTGAATCTCCATTTCAAACAGAGCGGCGATGATCTCCGAAGACGAAACCTCTTCACATGCTTCCGCAAGCGCATCAAGGTGGGTGGAAGCGTCGACCTTCAGTTGCCGAAGCACCACTTGATTAATCCTTTGGGACGGGTCTGCTGGTTTTGATGCGCCGGATGTTCCCGAGGATGCAATGTTGGCCCCAAGTCCTTGATTCATAATGCGTTCCCGACCCGCAGCAATCAGTCGCTGCTGCGCTTCGAGGGGCAATTCTGCCACCACATCGTTCCAGTCCTGAACCAGTTTTGCGCCCTGCTTAATGAGTAGATTTGGCCCCCAGCTCATCCGGGAAGTGATATTGCCAGGAACCGCAAAGACCTCCCGTCCCTGATCAATCGCAAGCCTGGCCGTAATGGCCGATCCACTGTATTGAGCTCCCTCCACAACAAGCAGACCGCAGCTCAGTCCGCTGATAACCCGGTTTCGAATCGGAAAGTTCTGGGGGAAGGCGGTGGCACCCATCGGGAACTCCGACAGGATCAGCCCCTTTGCCGCAATCTCCGCCGCCAGCTTCCGGTTTTCCGACGGGTAAACGATGTCCACACCACAACCGAGCACCGCTACCGTAGTCCCCTCCCCTGCCAGCGCTGCCTTATGCGCCACCGTGTCGATACCTCGCGCCATTCCGGAAACGATATTGACGCCCGCCCGGGCCAAGTCTCCCGCCAGCTTTTCGGCTGCGGCGACACCGTACGGAGTGGGATGGCGTGTCCCGACCACACCGACATTCACAGCAGACAGCAAGTCCACGCGCCCGCGAGCGAACAAAACGGGTGGCGGATCGAATACGCGCCGCAGAAGCTCCGGGTACCTGGCATCCCCCAACGGAATGATCTGGACACCGGCATCGCGTACCAGTTGCTGTTGCGCCGCCGCGTCTTCAAAACTGCATCCGCTGGCAATGGATCGGGCAAGTGCCCCCGGGACACCGGCACCTTCCAGTTCCGCAGGCGAGGCGTGAAATATCGCCCGAACGCCAGGGAAGCGATCAAGAAGCATCGACGACCGCCGTGCGCCAAGCCCGGGCATCATTCGAAGTGCCAGCCAGTAGAGCTCCTCCTCACTTGTAAGCCCCTGGTCGGTATGATTAAGACCCGGCGCGGTCATCGTTGTGGAAGGTGCAGTTGACGTTGCCATTGCCTGATATAGTTGCCTTTTCGGACCATTTGTCTCAAAATAATTGATCGCCCGGCCATGACGACCCCAACAGCATCTGAACTAGACCGGTTTTCCGCCCTCGTGCTGGCGAACGCAGACTCCTATCGGCAGGAATTCACTACAGCCCTACCCTTTCGGCACATCTGCATCGATAATTTCCTGGAAGAACAGTTTGCGGAACGTCTGCTCGCCGAATTTCCCAGCTTCGACCGCAAACTGGCGACTACCGAACTGGGCGAGGTCGGCGGCAAAGCAGTCAACACAAAAATTCGCGAGATCAGTCCGGCCTATCGGGACCTGTATACCTTCATTTCTTCACAGCCCTTCCTGGATTTCGTTTCGCATCTCTCCGGTATCCCCGATCTTCTGATCGATCCGAAAATGTACGGAGGCGGCACCCATGAGAATCGCCACGGCCAGGATCTGGATCCCCACATCGATTTCAACTACGAAGACCGGGGACTTCACCGCCGGTTGAACCTGATCATCTACCTGAACAAGGGCTGGAAGACGGAATGGGGAGGG
>CAIKAS010000141.1 GCA_903825445.1 uncultured Acidobacteriia bacterium | reverse complement strand
TCAGCTTTGCCAGTTCCTCCTGAGTGCCTTTAATCAGGAGATCTTCCAGGTCGGCGTCCGCCATCCCCGGAGCAATCACGCCCTCGGCAACGGCGGTCACAATTTCCAGCGTCGCCCCGGCGTCTTTCGCGATTCCGAGTGCAGCATCAAGCGTCGGCCTTGCGTCTTTATCCGGATCGATAGCCACCAAAATATGTCGCGGTTGCGGGTGTGCGCGATGCGATGCTTCCGGCGCGTGTGCGCTGGTCCACACCGGAACTTTCGCATCGTGCAGCACCTTTGCCGTGACCGATCCCAGCAACGCGCGGCGAAATGCCCCGTATCCATGCGTTGGCAGGGTGATCAAACCGACGCCATTCAAATTGGCGTAGTCGGTAATCAGGCTCGCCGGATCGCCCATATCGACGATGCAACTCACCTCAATCTTGGGGAATTCAGCCGCGCCGAACTGCTCCAGATTCCTGAGAACAACTTCCCGGCTCTCCGTGTAATCGAACGTGTCCGGGTATACCGTATCCATCCCGCCGTACATGGGCGGGGCAGGCTGAATGATGTTCATCAACACAACGCTGGCCTTATAACGCTGCGCCATGGAAAGTACGAACGGCGCGATAGCGCGGGAACGTTCTGAAAAATCGACGGGAAAGAGAATTCGACGGATAGTCATAATCGGCGTCTCCTGGACGCTATATTACTGAAGATTGTCGAGGCACGTAGTGTGCCAGAGTACCGCGAATCCAACCGGTGGCAGTTTTAGAGATTGCCGTCGCGCGAGGGTCCAGGTCGCGCGTTGGCAAGATCTCCTAAAACTCTCTGCGCACCGGTTGGCGCGGTTTGGATCGCGAGGCGCACCCGCACTTGCGATCCGTTGGTCGGTAGTTGGAGGGGAGTGAATCACCACCGACTCTTTAGTTGCCCTTCTAAGTGCAACCTCGTAGCCAATCTGCATATTTCGCTAAGTGATTGATTCTATAAGCGCATCGCGGAAGGTTTCAGCGCCATTCTGCGCCACTCCGCTCAGCAGTTGCGTGAACTTTGCGTCTTTGCGTGGCCTTTGCGTCTTTGCGTGAAACAGCCTTTTCTTTGATCTGATAATCTAGTCTCTTCCTCCTATGAAAGTTCTTCTCAGCGTCACCGACAAAACCGGTGTGGCCGATTTCGCGCGTGGTCTCCACTCGCTCGGCGCCGAACTCATCTCCACCGGCGGCACCGCCAAACTCCTGCGGGAGGCTGGCATTCCTGTCCGCGACGTCTCCGATGTTACCGGCTTCCCTGAGATGCTCGATGGTCGCGTGAAGACCATGCACCCGAAGATCACCGGTGGCATCCTCGCCATTCGCGCCAACCCTGGCCACATGACGTCACTCGCCCAACACAGCATTGAGCCGATCGACATGGTGGTCGTCAACCTCTATCAGTTCGAAAAGATCGCCGCGCGCAAAGACGCCACGGTCGAGGAACTGATCGAAAACATCGACATCGGTGGCCCCACCATGATCCGGTCAGCTGCCAAGAACTGGCAGGACGTGGCCATCGTCACCTCCGCCGCCGACTACCAGCCGATTCTCGACGAACTGAAGCAGTTCGGTAAGCTCTCCCGCGAGACCAAGTGGTGCCTCGCCTGTGATGCCTTTCGAGTGACGGCCGATTACGACCGCGCCATCAGCGCTAAACTCGCCTCCATCGGACGCGAAACGGAACTCCTCCCGCCCGTGCTCGACGTCCGGGTGCCGCGCCGCATGGCTCTTCGCTACGGCGAAAATCCCCACCAGCAGGCCGCGCTCTATTCTGCCGGCTCGCTTGGTATCGCCGGCTGCGAACAGCTCCACGGCAAGGAGCTTTCCTACAACAACCTGGTGGATCTCGACGCCTGCTGGCAACTGGTTTCCGAGTTCTCAAATCCGGCCGTCGCCATCATCAAGCACACGAATCCGGCCGGGTGCGGCGAAAACGATTCGCTGGCCGAAGCCTATCGTCTCGCGCTCGCCTGCGATCCTGTCTCGGCATTCGGCGGCGTGATTGGCGTCAATCGCGAAGTGGATGAGGAGACGGCCACGGAAGTTGCCAAGCTCTTCGTGGAAGCCATCGCGGCTCCCGCGTATTCCGCCGCCGCACTCGCCATCCTCCAGGCAAAGAAAAACCTGCGGCTCGTACGAGTCACACCGACCGTCGATCCCATCGTAGTGAAGAGCATCTCCGGCGGCTACCTCGCCCAGACCGCCGACCTCCCCGGCTTCGACCGCGCCACCTGCGAAGTCAAAACCCAGCGCCCGCCTTCCGATGAAGAGTGGAAAGCACTCGAATTCGCCTGGAAAGTCTGCAAGCACGTGAAATCGAATGCGATTGTCTACACGCGAGCCGGCCAGACGGTGGCGGTAGGAGCGGGACAGATGAGCCGGGTAGATTCGGTGAACATAGCTGCCATCAAGGCGCATCTGCCGCTCAAGGGCAGCGTGGTTGGCTCAGACGCCTTCTTCCCGTTTCCCGACGGTCTTGAAAAAGCCGTGGAGCACGGTGCCACAGCCTTCATCCAGCCCGGCGGCTCGGTGAATGACGATAAAGTCATAGCCGCCGCCGACCGTCTGGGCGTCGCCATGGTCTTCACCGGCGTCCGCCACTTCCGCCACTGAGATTTGTTGCCGCCCTATACAATCTCGTGGCTCTATATACAATAAAGAAGCGTGACCTACGACCTTATAGTGATTGGAAGCGGCCCCGGCGGCTATTCTGCAGCCGTTCGCGCCGGACAGTATGGCCTCAAAACGGCCATCATTGAGAAAGATGCCAAGCTGGGTGGCACCTGCCTGCATGTGGGCTGCATTCCCACCAAGGCACTGCTGCACACCGCCGATATGTGGAGTTTTGCCAACCACGCCGGCGATGAAGGCATCACCATCGACAAGCCGACGCTCAACTTCCCCAAAGTGATGGAGCGGAAAAACGGTATCGTCTCGAAACACGCCAAGGGCGTTGAGTTCCTGATGAAGAAGAACAAGGTCGATTGGATCAAGGGCTACGGCACGATAAAAGGACCCGGCAAAGTCGAAGTTAAGACCGACAAGGGCACCGAAACGCTCACCACGAAGAACATCCTGATCGCAACTGGCTCCGTGGCCCGCATGCTGCCCGGCCTGACGCCCGATCCCGATTTCATCCTGACCAACGTCGAGATCCTGAACTTGCAGGCAGTGCCCAAGTCACTGATGATCATCGGTGCCGGTGCGGTCGGCGTGGAGTTCGCGTCGATCTTCAACCGGTTCGGCACGGAAGTCAGCGTGTTTGAAGCGATGCCGCGCATCGTGCCCGTGGAAGACGAAGAAGTTTCGAAGGAATTGGAACGCGTCTTCAAAAAGAACAAGATCCGTGTGGAAACCGGTGCCAAGTGCGACCAGGTCCAGAAAACTGGCAAGAGCGTCAAGATGAAGGTCACGCTCGCTAACGGCAAAGTGGAAGATGTCGAGGCTGAAAAGCTGCTCGTAGCAGTTGGTCGCGCACCGAACACCGCATCCATAGGTCTCGAAAATACGAAGGTGAAGAGCGAACGCGGTTTTATCTTCGTCAACGAGTACCAGCAGACTGACGAGCCGGGCATCTACGCAATCGGCGACGTGGTGGCGGGGACTCCGCAACTCGCGCATGTCGCGACAGCGCAGGGCATGGTCGCTGTAGGGAAGATGGCAGGCAAACCGGTCACGCCGATTCGTCGTAACCGTATTCCGGGTGCGACGTACACCGATCCCGGCATCGGCAGTGTCGGCCTCACGGAAGCCCAGGCGAAAGCGGCGGGATACAAGGTGAAAGTCGGCAAGTTCCCGTTCATCGCGAACAGCAAGGCGACAATCCTCGGCTCGCACGACGGTTTTGTGAAGATCGTCTCCGATGAAAAGTACGGTGAGATCCTCGGTGTCCACATCATTGGGCCGGAAGCGTTTGAGCTGATCGCGGAAGCCGTTACGGCCATGGAAGCAGAAGCGACCGTGGAGACGATGATGAGCACCATCCACGCCCATCCGACGATTTACGAAGCGCTCGGTGAGGCGTTTAACGCAGTGTACGGACTCGCAATCAATGTGTAGTCCGCACCGTTATAGATGACTCGACCCTGCATCATCCGCGACCTGGGCCGCATGAGCTACGCGGAGGCGCTTTCCATTCAGGAAGAGATCGCGGATGAGCGCAAACTCGGCCAGGGCACGGATCATCTGCTCTTTGTGGAACATCCGCACGTCGTAACGATAGGTCGCAACGGACGCGAGAGCAATGTGCTCGCCCCGCCGGAACTCCTTCGTGCGAAGGGCATCGAACTGTACGAGTCCAACCGGGGCGGCGATGTGACTTATCACGGACCGGGTCAGATCGTGGCCTACCCGATCGTGGATTTGCGGGAATGGAAGCGCGACGTGGGCGCCTTCGTCCGGGCTATCGAGCAGACGCTTATTGATACCCTTGAAGAGTTCGGTGTTCTTGCCACGCGTATTCCGAAATTGACGGGCGTGTGGACGGATACTGACGCTGGTCCGGCCAAGGTCGCGGCGATTGGGGTCCATCTGAGCCGCTGGGTTTCGACGCATGGCTGGGCGCTGAATGTGACCACGGATTTGCGCTATTTCGACTACATCGTTCCGTGCGGGCTGAAGAAGCCTGTGACCTCGATGGAGCGGCTGGGCGTGCAGGCAGACCCGGAGGATGTGAAGCGCGTTTTGGCGCGGCACTTCGGGCACTGTTTTGATTTTGAGATGCGGGCGCAAATGCCCGAGTTGACGGGAGCTACGAAATGACAGACGTTGTGATGCCCCAGATGGGCGAGAGTATCGTCGAAGGAACACTGACGAAGTGGCTGAAGAAAGCCGGCGACACGGTCGTGCTCGATGAGCCGTTGTTCGAAATCTCCACCGATAAGGTGGATACTGAGATCCCGTCGCCCGCCGCCGGTGTGCTCTCCGAAGTGCTGGTGCAGGAAGGTCAGACGATTCAGGTAAATGCCGTCGTAGCGCGTATCAGCGCTACTGATGGCGCAACGCCAGCCGCAGCTCCGAAAGTGGAGGCTGCTCCCGCGGCGGCTCCGGCCGCGAAAGTAGAAGCAGCGCCAGTTGCGGCACCTGCACCTGTTGCAACTCCCGCACCAGCCGCACCATCTGCACCCGCAGGTCCTTTATCTCCGCTCGTCCGCCGGATGGCGCGCGAGAACAATATCGATCTTTCCCGGATCACCGGCACTGGCGCCGGTGGCCGTATCACCAAGGACGACGTCGAAGCATTCCTCAAGGGTGTCCCGGCTGCCGCGCCTGCGGCCGCTCAAGTTGCTGCTCCAGCGCCGACGGCGAAACCGTTCGCTCCGGGTGCTAAGACACGTGTGGAACCGATGTCCATCATGCGGCAGAAGATCGCCGAACACATGGTGATGAGCAAGCGGACATCCGCCCACGTCACCACCGTCCATCGCGTCGATATGACGAAAGTTGCGAAGATGCGGGCGAAGCACAAGGATGCATTTGCAGCCCGCCATGGCATGTCGCTGACTTTCCTGCCCTTCGTGACTCGCGCCGCGGCAGAGGCACTGGCGCAGTTCCCGATGCTCAATGCCTCCATTGACGGGACCAACATCGTCTTCCACAATGAGATCAATATCGGGATCGCCGTCGCACTGGATGGCGGCCTGATCGTCCCCGTAATTAAGAACGCGGACGAGAAGAACGTCACCGGCTTGCAGCGGTCGATTGTGGACCTTGCCGGACGCGCCCGGTCGAAGCAGTTGAAGCCCGACGAAATCCAGGGCGGAACGTTCTCCATCACAAACTTTGGCAGTTTCGGCAGCGTGTTTGCCACGCCCGTGATTAACCAGCCGCAGGTGGCGATCCTCGGTGTAGGAACCGTAGAGAAGGTGGCCGCGGTAGTGGATGACGCGATCGCGATTCGTTCGCAATGCTACCTCGCTCTGACCTTCGATCATCGACTGATCGATGGGGCACTCGCCGATCAGTTCACGGCGAAAGTGAAGGCCGCGCTCGAGACCTGGTCCGAAGACATCCTGTAAAACACGCCGTCCGTTCTGTGGTATATCTTGCGGAATAGGAGGAAGCGTATGCTTCGTCACACTCTCTCCGGCGCTATCTTCGCCTTCATTGCGGTTTCGTGCGCACAGGCCAGCAGCATCAGCCTGACCAACGATTTCAGCCTTACCAACGGGAACCCCAACGGACAATGGGCCTATCTGGTGGGGGCCACTCTCGGCACGGCCACGCCGCTGAGTTTTGAGATCCCCCAGCAAAACGGCAACGCGGTGATTCCCGCGGTTGCAGACGGCTACTGGAGCACTGGAAACAACCTGAACACAAATACGCCGGACTTTGCCAAAGCACTCGTAGACGGAAGCGATGCGGGTGAAACCGACGAGGATTTTCTGGCGGGCGATATCATCGGGCATTCGCCGAACCAGAGCGGAACCGCTCTGTGGCTGACCTGGACGGCTCCCTCCGCCGGAACCATCAGCGGCCTCGACTTCGATATCTGGTACGCCCATTCCGCCGCCGGTGCGCGGTCAAACTTCTTCGAACTCCTCGATGACGACACTACCCTCGTTTCCGGGACGGTGAGTTCGACGAGTTTCTACAACCGCGATAATGCGGATTCGTATTCGAATGTGGGCGGATTTTCTGTCGCGCAGGGAGATACGATTACCATCGGGATCGCGAAGTCGGCGGGCGAGCAATTCGGCTCCCTCGATGGCATGGCGCTCGACTTTACGTTCACATCTTCCGCCCCCGAGCCGTCCTCCATATTCCTGGTGTGTTCCGGACTGGCGATGCTCTGCTACTTTCGCCGGCGCAGCTACTCCCGCGTATAGACCAGCACGACAGGAGTCGGGTCGCCAGGTTCGGTGACCACAATCGTCTGCGTCTTGCCGTCGGCGGAAACGATCGCCTTGGCAGTTTCCATCACCTTGCCCTTGACCTTCTCCGTGGTCTCGATGGTGTGGTCGTCGATACGCTGACCGGATGTCGTCGATCCTTCGGCGACTGTCGGCCCGTCGTCGGCGTATTCCTTGCCATCGAACTTCATCCGAACCATCTGTTTCGACCCCGGAAACGTGATGGCGTGGCCGGTTCCCGCATAAGGTGCGATGTAGATTTCAAGCGGGCTGCTGAGTTCTACATCCGCTGTTTCCCAAACGCCAGCCAGGCCGGATGTGCCTTCACGGCGTTTTAGCATCATCTTATTGTTGAAGTGCTGACCGTTCGGCCGCGTACCCGTGGCTGTATACGTCAGCGTCTGGTTGTCGGCGGAGACTTTCCAGACAGTGTTCATAGTGACCACGCCGTTGCGTTTATAGACGATCGTCCAGGTATCGGCGCTGGTCTTTGTGATCGCCATGGAATCGCCAAAATGCGTGATGTGATCCAGGCCATCGGCGAAGATTTCGTCGCTGTGTTCATCTTCCTTAAAAAAGTAGGTGTTGGCCGCCGTCTCCCTTATCTCCATGGTTTGGCCGGTCAGTTTGCTCTTGGCAAGATCCAGTTTCCATTTGCCGATAAACGGATCGTCGGCAGCCGACGCGACCATCGACAGAACAGCAATTAGCAGAACCGAACGGAGCATAAGCCGATTGTACGTCTTTCCGCTCCATCTTCTATTGAGTTTTCCGTGGGTGTCTTCCCAGCGTGGTCAACTACGAGGATGTCCGCCAGATCCTTGTGCCATGGCAGCATTAAGAGCCGATGTTCGCACAGAAGCAACTGAGGCAAGCTACCGGTGCGACAAGCAAAGCAAGAACCCGTGTGGCGGGTGTATCCTAAAAAACAAGGCAGTACGAAAATGTTTTACGCCATTACCGTCGCTCTCCTCGCGACTATCGTTGTTCTACTCGTCATTTTGCTGATGCGACCGCGTCCGGACCTGTCCGGCGTTGTCTCGCGCGATGACATCGCACGCCTTCGCCAGTCGCAAACTGACGACGCACGTGGTCTTCGCGAAGAACTGGCTGCCGGTCTTCAGCGCTACGCCATGCAGACCGATCAGCGTGGCGAAGCTCTCCGTACCGCCGTCCTCCAGCAATTGACCGATGCCCAGCGCGGGCAGCGGACTGAGCTGGAATCCATCCGCACCGCGCTCGATCAGCGACTCGCGGCCATTCAGGCGGATAATTCCGCACGCCTTGAACAGATGCGGCTGACGGTCGACGAGAAACTGCAGTCCACTCTCGAAACGCGTCTTGGCGAATCATTCCGGCTGGTGAGTGAGCGGCTGGAGCAGGTCCACAAAGGCCTCGGAGAAATGCAGAATCTCGCGACAGGCGTGGGTGATTTGAAGCGAGTCCTCGGAAACGTCACCACGCGCGGCGCGTGGGGTGAGGTGCAACTCGAAAATCTGCTGACGCAGATGCTGGCGCCAGAGCAGTTTGAGCGTAACGTCGCGACCACGGGCACTGGCGAGCGAGTCGAATTTGCGATCAAGTTGCCAGGGCAGGGAAGCAGCCCGATGTGGTTGCCGATCGATGCAAAGTTTCCCTCAGAGACGTATCAGCGGCTGGCGGTCGCGGCCGAACGCGGAGACTTAGAAGGTGTCGAAACCTTCGCCCGCGAACTCGAAACCGTTATCCGAACGTGCGCGAAGACCTTCAGTTCGAAGTACCTTGCGCCGCCCGCGACTACCGATTTCGGCATCCTCTTCCTTGCGACCGAGGGCCTCTACGCCGAAGCCCTGCGACGACCGGGGCTGGCGGAATCGCTGCAGAGCCAATACCGTGTCATTCTGGCCGGACCGACTACGTTCGCGGCCGTACTCAACAGCCTGCAGATGGGCTTCCGCACGCTGCAGATTCAGCAGCGCTCGGGCGAGGTCTGGAAGACGCTGGGTGAGGTTAAGGCCGAGTTCGGCAAGTATTCGAAAGTGCTCGATGCCATTCGGAAACGGCTCGACCAGGCTGTGGAGACTGTGGACCAGGCGTCGGTTCGCACGCGCGCTATCGAGAGCAAGCTGAAGCGGGTGGAAACCTCCGATGAGGGCGAGGTTGATAACGTCATTCAGTTGCCAACCGCCGGGTAATCGACGCCAAAGCCGTCAAGAATTACCAGCTGGAGATCGTCGCCAACGACGCCGCGAAAGACGCTACTGTGGTCGGCACGTGCGAAGGCGGCGCAAAGAAAATCACGTATACGAAAGGGGCGGGAGAAGCGGCGAAGCAACCTGACGGGAAGGCACCCGCCGCTAAGACTCCGGCTCCGGTTAAGAAATAGTGGCGTGAGTGCTTCGGTGAATTACGGCGCCAGGCAAGAAAAGCTGGCTGCGTCGTTGATGTCGCCCGAGCCCTTGTAGCGCGCGACTTTCGGGTATGCGCAGAGCGGTCTTGTGAGCACCTTGGCCGGATCGCCGACTACTTTGCCAGTGCCGATGAAGTGATCTGGCGCTACATTTTTTTCCACCCACCGATCGAGCGCGGTCACGATGTCTCGCTCCGGGTCGGACTTGGCCCCCGCCACTGTCCCTCCGTTGCCGAAAACGTTCGGGCCAATCCCGCCGTTGCAATGCCCCATGCCCGGCACCATGAACAGGCGGTAGAAATCGTCCACTGGTCCCTGTGAGCCGGTGCGGCCATTCGGGTATTTCGCCATGAATGCCCGCACCATCTCGTAATAGTTGATTGAATTCTGCGGTGCGATGGCGGCGTCGCCCCAACCGTGATACTGGATCAGTTTGCCGCCGCGCGCGCGGAACGAGCGCAGATCGGGGCTGTTCGAATTGAGCACTGCCGCCGCTTTTTCATCGGCATAGGCGACATCGGAATCGAAATTGAGCACTCGGAAATCGGGCTTCAGGTTTTCGTAGAGTGCCTGGAGGTAGAACGTATTGGCAAAGCCAAAACCAGCCGATGTACCTTGTGGGCCGGGTCCTGGAATGATCCACGATCCCCATGTTCCGGGGACGCCTTCCACGCCGGGCGAAGGGCCAGGAAAGAGCTGCTCGCCGGTGCGGGGATTCTTCGGTCCCGCGTAAATTTTGCGCAGCGCAGTCAACTGCGGCGCGGTGAGGCACTCGGCCGTATCCGCGCCTTTGCAGGCGATCTTGCCTGGATCGAAATGGCAGACGCGCGGATCCTCGATCAAGCCGTCTTTGACGCCATCGAGCATGTCGCACTGATCAACGGCCGCCTTTTGAATGGCCGCGAGTTTGT
This sequence comes from uncultured Acidobacteriia bacterium, assembly GCA_903825445.1. Taxonomy (GTDB): domain Bacteria; phylum Acidobacteriota; class Terriglobia; order Bryobacterales; family Bryobacteraceae; genus BOG-234. The sequence goes on along the minus strand of CAIKAS010000141.1, from coordinate 26,858 downwards.
TTTGCGGGATGGTGCCGGCCGGGTCGTCCAGAAGCGCGTGTTCGTACCAGAGGCCTTCGGTGAGCAGGTGCGTCCAGTAATTGGCCGGGGCGCCTGCGATGATGCCGTCGAAATCGTCGGCGAACCGCTGAGCTTCCATGAGAGCTTCGCGGCCACCATCGGAACAGCCCACGAAATAGTTGTGCGCGGTGTCCTTGCCGTAATACTCCTGCACGATGGCGAGCGACTGCACTCTGGTTTCATGCACGGCGCGAGACCCGAAGTCGATCAGTTTCTCGGGATGTCCGATGGCCCATTCCGCGCCACTGCCGCCGGTATGTCCATCGTCAGTTCCAGCTGCGGCGAATCCGCGGCGCACGGGCTCGGCGAGCCCGCCGACCGGAACGCTTCCAGCCCAGCCGCCATTGCCGATCTGTTGGTACTTGCCATTCCAGCCCGATATTGGCAGCCAGAGTTCGAATTTGATCTCCGAATCGCTGGCAGGGTGGGTGATGGCCTGTACGGCGCAGTGTGCGGGAATGGCAGCCGTGGCCGGGGCAGTGGTTGCCGAGGTAATGCTGGTGTGCGGCAACTTCAGACTCGCGAGACTTTCACAAGTCGGCTGCGCCGCGACCGACAGGGCCGTCATAGCGGCGATGGTGAGGATGCGGGTGATATTTTTAACCCTTCACGTACTTATTGAAGAAATCGACAGTGCGCTGCCAGGAGAGCTTTGCCGCAGCATCGTCATAGCGCGGGGTGGTGTCGTTGTGGAAGCCGTGATTCGCGCCTTCATAGACGTATCCCGTGGCCGTGGCACCTGCAGCCTTGAGCGCCGCTTCGTACGCGGGCCAGCGTCCCGTGATGCCCGCATCGAGCGACGCATAGTGCAGCAACAGCGGCGCTTTGATCTTCGCGATGTCTTCCGGAGCCGTCGGTTGCGCGCCGTAGTAGGCGACGCCCGCAGCCAGATCCGCGCCCAACTCCACAGCCAGTTTGTTCACGATGCCGCCGCCGTAGCAGAAGCCCACAGCGCCGATCTTACCCGTGCAATCAGGACGCGCTTTCAGCCAGCGTGCAGCCGCGTAAAAATCCTGCGTCATCTTGTTGGAGTCGACGGTTCTGAAAAGAGCCATGGCCTTCTCTTCGTCGCCCGGGTAGCCGCCGACCGTGGAAGTGCCGTCCGGCGCGAACGCCATATAATTCAGCAGGCCGAGTCGCCGGGCCACATCTTCGATGTAAGGATTCAGTCCGCGATTTTCATGCACTACCACAATGCCAGGCAGCTTGCCCGTGGCCTTCGCGGGCCGCACCAGGTATCCGCTGATGGTTCCGTTACCCGCAGGCGACGGCACCGTGACGCGTTCAGTCTTCAGGCGCGCATCGTCCTTCGGAACCTGCTCCGCCCATGCAAAGTTCGGGCGCAGCGCCTCGAAAAGGCCAGCGACAGTCGCACCGCCGACCGCGAACTTTTTGGCGCGGCTGAAAAATCCCCGTCGGTCTAGTTCGCCGTGCGCGTACAGATGGAAGAGGTCCAGCAGTTCCTGCGGAAAATCACTGGCTTGTTTGCGTTTGGAGGTGTCGGGTCCCATGGTTGAAGATTCCTTGTTCAACGGGGAGGATAGCACAGTTTGCCGGGAAGAATTGTCGCGGCGGCAGGGCGGCTAAGCCACCGAAGGTCACTGCCGTTCTGCCGCATTGATCGGCACAGTGAGAGAGCCAACGTGTCCGCTGGACGTATCGCGAACGATGATGGAGAGCTTGACCGCCTCGGCCGGCAATTGCAGGCTCTGCGTGAGTGTGGCGCCGTCCGTGTCGAACGCATCCCGCGAATCAGAGGGTACGTCGAAATGTCCAGTTCCGCTGACTCTTCCGACCTCGCGGCCAGCCGCGTTGAATTCGATAAACAGCTCATCCACCTGACCAGCCCAGCCGCGCGGGCTCTTGAGCAGAGATAGCGTGTCCGGACTGAGTTTGAGGCGGACGTTCAGCGTTCCCCGCGGATTGCCGGGAACGGCGCTGAGATTTGCCGTGATGCCCACGTCCGAAACATTCGAGGGGTTCATGAGCAGAGTCTCGAGTTCAGGGCCCTTGCCTTTCAGGGTATTCGTGATCGCATCGTCGCGGGATTCGTAACCCTGCCGGTAGTTCAGGTCGAGGCCGGGCTTATCCACGCGCACTTTCAAGGTGTGGTACTCGCCGTCCGTTTTCGTCAAATAGAAGCCGAGAACGTATCCCGCGCGCGAATCGGCGATGCCTTCGGCCAGTGCGTTGCCCAAATCGTTGCGGTAGTAATACGACTTGCCGCCGGTCTGTTCGGCGATCTGTTTCTGCATAAGAATGCCGCCGAACCCTTCCTTTCCGTTCTGCGCAACCCAAAATCGCGGCGGCCCGCCAAGGCCGTTGTTGTCCACTGTGTTCACCGCGATATTCGCGTTGTTGAGCGACGCGATGGTTTCCTGCCAGGCTTTGTCCATCGTGTTATTCGCCCCATCGCCCCACAACACAACCGGCGGCAGCCCCTCTGTGAACCAGAAGATGCTCTTGCGGCCAGACTGGCCGGCAAGCTGCGCGGCCAGCGTTTTCAGCGAAAGCCGAACCTGTTCGGACGCCCTTTGCACGTCGTCGCTCTTGCGGATTGCCACGGCCATGGTGGCCATGCGTTCGGCGAGTTGTACCTGCGCGGTGTCGGCCCGGGGATTGGGCGGCGGGGGTGGCGGATGGGAAGATACAGGCTCCCTTAGCCCTTCGCCGTGATCCCAGCCATCCGGCGCTGGCCGCATGCCCTGCGGGATAAAGTGATCGAATGAAGCGCGGAGGCGCGCATGGTCCGTGGTGTAGTCCTGCAGCATGACAAGGCCCATCTGTTTCACGATGACGTATATGGCGACCTTTTCATCAGCGGGAATCCGGGCGAGCATGTCGATCACACCCTGGTGCATCTGGCCGTAGCTATCGGCCCAGCCGTTGACGGCATCGAGCAGAAGCACGGTGGAGTGTCCGTCGGGCGGTTTTGGAACACCGAGATTGGTGAAAGTGTTCGGCGGCAGAGCGGGTTGGTCGGGTGTAGCGCCCGGCTGCGGTTCGGCTGATCGCTCGGCTGGCGCGGAGGTGACGCTGTATTCGCGGAATATTGTGAAGGGGCGTTTCTTGCCGTTGTCGAGGATGGTGAAGTCTCCGGCCTTCAGTCCCTGCACCGGGTTGCCGTGTGAGTCGCGAACCTGGACGTCTACTTCGACGACGCGGGTGTCGCTGCGGAGGCGATACTCGCCCGCCTCCTGAAGCATGGGCAGCAGCGTTCGCGGTGCGACCGCGAGCAGACACAGCGAAGCAGCAAGACAGTAATAGTTACGATTTCGCACGCGAAACCTCCCCTGTGGGGTCACTATAGCAAAGAAATGCGCAAGGGGAGTTTCCGCGGCGCTGCCATTCAAATGCTGGATCGCCTGCCGATTTCGTTGCCACTAAGAATGCCAGTAATAAATGCCATAGAAAGATGGCATAATATTAGGCAGAGAGAATGATGAAGAATTTCCATTTGCCGTTGCCGGAGCAGACATACACCCAGCTTAGGGCTGAGGCGGAACGAACGCGCACGCCGGCGACTGCTTTGGCGCGCGAGGCTATCGACTTCTGGCTGCAGCACCAGCTACGTCTTGCACGGCACGCGGCCATCGCTGCTTATGCTACCGAAATGGCAGGCTCGGAGTTCGATCTGGACCCAGCGCTGGAGTCCGCCGGAATTGAACACCTGATCAAGTCCGGTGAGAAAGCGAAATGAGGCGCGGCGAAGTCCATTGGGCCGAGCTAATTCCGCGATCCGGATCCGAGCAGACTGGGCGACGTCCGGTGATTCTGATTTCCCACGACGGATTTAACGTGGTTCCCTCGTGGAGATCGATGATAGTGGTTCCGATTTCCACGTCGGCTTCGCAAAGCAAACGCGGACCGACCGTCGTGGAGATTCCTGGTGGGGTCGCGGGTTTATCGAAAACTTGCATTGCCGTTTGTCACCAGGTGACGACCCTGGATCGCGCGAAGCTCGTGAAGAAGCTCGGTGTGCTGCCTTCCGGAATCCTGGACGCTGTCGAGGGGGCTTTAAAGGCGGCGCTGGATCTGGTCTGATGTCCCCGTGGCGCGGAATTCGACGGGTTGCCGACAATCGTGCGAAGTGCGCTACTTCAAGAGGTACACGACCGTCGTCTCAGTGTCGGCCGGATTTGGCGTCGGATCGCTGTATATCTCCCACGAGTGACCAGCGGACTCCTTCCGATTTGCCTCCATCCAGTTCTTGATCGCGTCATGCGCCTCGTTCATGCGGTTGTATGGGCCGCGGTAGACGGCAACGGCAGCCACGCCTGCCGGCGTTTCAGTCGCGTATACCTCGCCCTTGGTTTCAAATGCGCGGGCGACCTCGACACCGAAGTCGCACGGTATCGGCGCGTCCGACCGTGTCGGGTGGTGGTAGAGAAAAATGTTGTGGCCATGAGTCCGCAGGCCTGGCTGGCTGCGAATAAACTCCCAAACCTTGTCCAGGGCCGGCTTCCACTCCGAACCAACTGAGCCCGGCGCGACCTCGCGTCGCACCGCAGCCAACTTGCGGGGGTGAACAGTCTGCAGGTGGACGGAGACAGGCATTTCCCGATCATAGACTAAAATCGTGGTCACACAGTTCAGCTCCAGAAACCCGAATTGTGTTCCTTTAGAATCGGGCGATCAGTCTGAGAAATGCGTCAGATGTGTCCGGTTCAGAGCTGCGAAGATAAGCATTCGTGCGTACGCTGTGTCGTCGCTTACTGGTGTATTGAAGTTCATTCCGTGGCGCCAACTTTCCGGGGCCTCCGGGTGAACGCCGCTGAGAATTACCCAACCCTTTCCAACGGACCCCTCAACGATCGCAGGGGTTCCGTCCGGATACTTCCCGACAGCCTGACCCCAACCGACAAAGCGAGGCCCGCTCTCCCAATATTCATCGAGCATCGGGCCTTCAGGGGTAGTAATCCTCACCGCCGCCTTATGGATCTCCTGCCGCGGCCCCACTTCGGGCCGAAAACCGTATAGTTCGCTCATAGCGCCTGGAACCTTACCGTTCCCTTCCGGGAAGTAGAACCCGAATTGCACACCAGAGCTCAAATTGAAGCTGCTATAGGCGGTAGGAAAACCGCCCGCAAGGAAAGCGCCCGCACAGATTCCCAGGTAGTTCATGCTACCCTTCACAGCGTTGCGAACGTTCGCGGTTGTACCTGCCGATAGACTCTGGCTCATGTCAACGAAATTTCCGCCAGGCACAATGAGCAGCGGGTGCGCCGAAATCTGTGATTCCGTCATCCAGTTCAAGTGAAAAGAGCCCACAGTCGAGTAGTTAATATCGCTGTTGTTCAGGATTGCCTGGATGGCTGCCACGTCGTTAGGAGAGGTTCCAGTGCCAGTGAACAAGAGAACAGTTGCAAGGCCGCGTGAGCTTGCGGACCCTGGACCGCACGCCGTCAAGGCGGCTGAAGTCATAAGGATTAAAGCAAAGAATAAGTCCCGACAACGCGCACCGGGCGGGGAGAGATTGAGCCGTAAGCACGTGCGTGTGATGAGCATACGATTACACGATCTCAGTTGCGTAAGGCGAGCCTACGTCTAAATTGTACTGGTTTCTTTATGGATTGCTCGCGATAAGCCGCGTGGCGTTTGCCGTCCACTGCGCCGTCTCACATGGGTTGGACCGCAGTGTTCGACTACTGCCTCTCAGCGGATTGTCGGCTACTCGTGCCGTGCTCGGTTGCAGGGGCAGTAGGCCGCGCGCGCAATGCGACGAGCATTGGCACTAAGACAGATCAATAACCCAGCTTCAACATTCCTGTCTCGTTTCCTTCGACGCTGCCCTTTGTCAGCCACTCCAGCGAAGCCTTGAACAGCAGCAGGTGGTTGTTCTCCCAGAGCGCGTTGTGCGATGAGCAGGCGAGATCGACGAACACCTTGTGCTTCACTGTCAGATCGTTGTAAAGCGTTCGCACGCCGTCGGGGGCTACCTGCTTATCGTGCGCGCCCGAGACCAGCAGCGTAGGTACCGCCAACCTGGAAGCCAGCGCGAGATTCCACCCCCAGATCGTTTCCTGCGGCGCGCGGCGGACTCCCGGGCCCCACGTTGCGCCAATGGAATCGGAATCGAGCATCTGCGCCCAGACTGCGTCGGCGGCTGCAGGTGTGTACTGGTTTGGGCATCCTACCTGACGATCCCAGTTGGCGAAGAATTCCGCGCGAGTCTGCGTGTTGAAGGCCGCGCCGGTGGCCGGGACCTGCGCGGGCGCTGTTGGCGAAGCTCCACGGCCATAGGCGGGGGCTAACAACACCAACCTCTGCACTTTCTCCGGATGCTGGGCGGCGTAGCCACCGGCGCGCGGGCCGCCCTGCGACCAGCCGATGAGCGTCACCTTATCGACATGCCGCAGAGTGCGAACGTATTCGACGACGGCGTTAATGTCGGCCCAGTCTGACGCGATGGTGGTGAGTTGCTTCGGATACGAGGGCGGGCAAACGGCGCTGATGAGAGACGGGATGAAACCGGCCTGCTGCGCTTCGGTCAGGTTGCAGGGATCGTTCATTGGCGCGGGGCGTGTTGAGCGACCGTAGCCGGTGAGGTCCATGGTGAAGACGTCGAAGCCGGCGGCGGCGAGATAGGCGGCCCAGCTGTAATCCTGATAGCCGACGTCGAAGGCCACTTCGGCGGGAGTGCCTGCGCCGTGTACGAAGATCACCACGCGGTCTGTGGCGGAATCCGCGCGTAATGGGGCGTTGGCTTGCATCACTTCGCGCACGTAGATCTGAGCGAAATCTCCGGAGATGACGGGGACTTCGGACCTGAGGCGCACGTAGCGATCGATGCGCTGGATTGCCTTATCTTGCGCCAGCGAGGGATGAATGAATACGCACGCCAGTAGAGCGAGGGAACAAAAGGTCTGTCGCATAGCGTCAATTGTATTGCGGCTTTGCATTTCGAACGCGGCGCGCCGGGTCCGGAAGAAATCGTTTGACAGGAATGTCGTATGACTGTATCCTGACACTAATACAGTTGAATTATGTTCTTCCGACTCATACCCACAGACGGCCAGCCACTCTACCTACAGTTGATGGAGCAGATCCGACACGCTACGGAGAATGGCGCGCTTCGGGATGGCGATCAGCTTCCCGGTATACGCACTTTGGCGGAACAACTAGTGGTGAGTCCAAACACGGTCGCCAAGGCTTATTCGGAACTGGAGCACGAAGGGTTGCTTGAAGTGCGGCACGGCTCTGGCGCATTTGTTTCCCTGAGCAGGCGAAAGAAATCGCTGACCGATCATGTGTCGCAGGCCCGGCACAGAGTGGGTGCGCTGATTGGCGACTTGCGCACTGAAGGGCTGCGGGACGACGAAATTCGGCGGGTGTTTGAAGCCGAGTTACTGCAAGTGGCGGAACCGGAGAAGAAGCGATGATCCCCGTGCCGGTGATTCAAACGAAGCAACTGAAGAAGTCGTACGGCAAGGTGGAAGCCGTCCGCGGGGTTGACCTGTGCGTGGAGCCGAATCGAATCACCGGGTTTCTCGGCGCGAACGGGGCGGGCAAGAGTACGACTATCAAAATGCTGCTGGGTATGATTCGCCCCACCGGCGGCGAGGGCACCGTGCTGGGCCGCAATATTGTCGACCCGAAGCAGAGCGTGGATCTTCGGCGTCATCTTGCGTTCGTCAGCGAGGACAAGCGCCTCTATGGCTACATGACTGTAGAGCAGATTATTCGTTTCACCAGCGCCTTCTACTCCGACTGGCGGAAGGATGTGGAGCAGAACTTTCTAAAGAATTATGAGTTGCCGCTTGACCGGAAGATACGGTCGTTATCCAAGGGGATGCGGACGAAACTTGCCCTTTTGCTGGCGCTGTCGCGTAATCCGCAGCTGCTGATTCTGGATGAGCCGGCAGATGGTCTGGATCCGGGCGGCGTGGAGCAACTGCTGGAAAGTCTGGTGGCACAATCGGGCGAAGGCACGTCGATCTTTTTTTCGTCGCACCAGATTGCGGATGTGGAACGGATCGCGGATAACATTTGCATTTTGGATAAGGGGCGGTTGATCCTGGACACTTCCATGGACGATGTGCGCCAGTCGTATCGGCAGATTACGCTCGTGTTTTCCGAAATGCCGGTGGAGCGCGAGTTTCAATTGGCCGGGGTGGAACGAATACGCACGCGCGGAAATCAGATGGCGGTGTACGCGAGCGGGAACGTCGATACTGTAGTGGAGCGCGCGCGCGACTTTCACGCCACTTCCATCGATGTGGCGCCGATCACACTGCGCGATGTCTATTTACAGACAGTGGGGAGGAGCTGAATGCTCTGGTATAAGGCATGGCTGGAAACGCGTGTGCGATTTCTGATCTGCTTTTGTGGAATAGTTACGCTTTGCGCCTGGAATGTCTACCGCATGGACGATGTGAAGTCTACGGTTAATCTGGCCTATTATTACTCGGTGCTACACAACAGCAGTTCCCAATTGGCGCTGCTGATGCTCCTGGCGATCAATTTTACGACGATGGGGGGCTTGTTGCGAGAAAAAGCGGTGGGAGCCGCGTCATTTACTCTGGCGCTGCCTGTCAGCAGAGCACAAATGATGCGCGCCCGGATTGCTGTCAGCCTGCTTGAGAATGCAGTTCTGATTGCGATCCCCTGGACCGTTATGTTCATTATCGGCTGTCTTTTAGGAAAGACGCATTCGCTTTCACAGGCGATGTCTCACGTCGGACTGCTAACTGTGGGTGGACTGGTGTACTACGGCATTGCTCTCCTGGCGTCTTCTCTTGTGGAAGGTGAATACACTGCACCAATCGTGAGCTTCGGCATTGTGGCTGTGATCGCGTCGGCATTCGACGATCCTCTTTATCGCCCATACAACCCTCTATATCTGATGATGGGCGGAGGACACTATGATGCCCGTGCGGGTTTACTCGTCGGCCCCGTGCCGTGGCTTCAGATATGCGTCCACGGTCTGTTAGCCGCATGTCTGGTGCTGGCTTCCGTCAAAGCGCTACAACGGAGGGAGTTTTGAATGCGAGGATCTCCGCACAACGACCCGACGCAAACTAACGCGTGCGCGCGTCTGTAGCGCGACGACTGCCAGGCCGCCAAACATCAGAAGCCAAGCTGCTGGTTCCGGTGTACTCGCAACTCCAAACTGACCGGAACTCGCGGGGCTCAGTGACGACGCGAGCGTACCATCGACCTCCAGGGCGCCCTGATCGGCGCCAGACGACGACCAGTTGCCGTTTCCATCCGTCTGCGAGAATCCGAGCGCTCCAGTGGAATTTTGATTCCACACGATCATGTCGCCGGGGGAAGCACTCATGCCGACCCAGTACGTCAGATTCGCCTCCAGCAGCGGTTGCAATTGCGATGTGATGCTCAACACCGGAGCCAGTTCACCGAACTGAGTGAGGTTGTCAACCAGAAACGACTCGACCACCAGGCCGGGCTGGCCGCTTCCGTTATCGGCGAAGACACCGACGGTGATGTAGTTTGCATCGCTCGGGACGAGATCGGTGGCGACGAACTGGACGCTGGTCAGATTGTAGCTGAGGGTGGGGGTGAAGCTGACAGCTACAGAGGCATATGCCTGAACGTCGTTAGTGACGATGGCTCCCGTCCCCTGAGCGAAGGCGTAGTTGGGGCCGAAATTGGTGAACATCGTATCTGCGCGCATTCGTCCGGCAAGGGACAGTCCGGCCAGCAGAAGAATCCCGGCAGAAACAAATCGGGATATGGGGGCAGTAATCAACATTACCTGCAGTGTGACCGTTTTCGGCAGGTAAGACCATCTCACAGATGGTCCAGTATCGGTCTATGACCAATGATGGTATTGACAAATGTTCGGGCGGTAGTGGACGTGCCTATTCGCCGCCGGCCAGTTCGCGGAAACGGGTATAGCCGGCGCGGCTGACGGGGATTTTGGTGCCATCGCGCAGCACCGCCTGCCACGTATCTTTTGTGTTCGGCTCCACGCGCGCTATTCTTTCGATGTTGACCAGGAAGGACCGATGGGCGCGAAGGAAGCGTCGGGGATCGAGCGCCGATTCCAGGCCGGAAATCGTTTGCTGCTTGAGCCATGATTTACCTTCGCTGTGAAGGGCAACGTAATCGTCCTGGGCTTCGGCGTAGTCCAGCTTTCCCGCGGCGATCACGTGAACGCGCGGCCCGTCCTTCACCACGAGTCGCTCCAGATATTCGCCGGGAGCTCGTGATGCCAGTTTCAGATCGCGAGGTAGTGGCGCCACCGTAGCGGAATTCATGCGGATGCGGACGCGATCCAGCGAGGCGCGGAAACGTTCGGCGGTAAAAGGCTTCAACAGGTAATCGACGGCTGCGGCGTCGAAAGCTTTCATGGCGTACTGGTCGTAGGCCGTCACAAACACGACGGCGACGGACGTATCGACGAGTTCCAGCACCTCGAAGCCATCGAGCTTGGGCATCTGGACGTCCAGAAAGAGAACGTCAGGCCGAAGATCGTTCACAGCTTTGACAGCTTCGAAACCATTGGGGCATTCGGCCACGATCTCGATATCGGATTCACCTGCGAGGTATTCGCGAAGAATCCGGCGTGCGAGTTCTTCGTCGTCGGCGATGATGGCGCGCAGAGGTTTCATGATGTGTGTGCCGGAAAGGTGAGAGTTACTTCGTAGTTACGTTCGGTAGCTTCGATGCGCATTTTGCCGGCATTGCCGTAACGGGCTTCCAGGCGTGCGCGGACGTTGCGGAGACCGATGCCGTTGCGGTCCTGCACGGGCGCTTCGGGGTCAAACGGATTGGACACGCGGAACTGCAGCAGATCGCGGTCGCGGTGGCCGGAAAGCAGAATTTCGCCGCCTTCGGCCATCATGGCGACGCCGTGTTTCACTGCGTTTTCCACCAGAGGCTGGATGATCAGAGCCGGTACTTCGCAGTCATTGCAGGCGGGGTCTATGTCGCGGACGAGGCGGAGACGTTTGCCGAAGCGCGCCTGTTCCACGTCGAGATACATGTTGGTGAGCGCGAGCTCCTCGCTGAAAGGTACAGTGTCGCGCTCGCCCAGGCGCAGGGAGGCGCGCAGGAAGTCGGCCAGGCCGATGCACATTTCGCGGGCGCGCGCGGGGTCCAGCGAGGTCAGCGCGCTGATGGAGTTCAGGCTGTTAAACAAAAAGTGCGGGTTAATTTGGGCCTTCAGGGCTCTTAGTTGCGCTTCGCGCGCCAGGATTTCGGCGCGGCGCGACGATTCTATTTCGTGAAACGCATAGTGAAGTGCGACGGAAAGCAGATATGTGAGCGTAATGAAGAGCGTAAGGACAGTGGATGCTTTCGTGAACAGCCGATCGAGACCAGGCCAGCGTGATTCCAGCATGTCTGCGACTAACCAGCCGGTCAGCATGACTGCCGACGACGCGACGATGGCAACCGGCAAGTGACGTTGCAGCAGCCGCCACCACGCAATCTGCCGCAATGGCACGGCAAGACAAACATAGTACGGGGTCAGGCAAACGACACCAAGCATGAGCATGGTGGGGACCGCGAGGGCAATTGCCGCCTCCCGCCCGACACCGCCCGACGAAGCCGCAATCATGCCCAGCATGACACCGAGTTCGAGCCAGACGGCCAGGTAAATCAGCGATCGCCGCCAGTTCTTAAGCAGGGGATGCATGCCGTTTAGTTTTCGATCTCCACCGCGCCAAAGGCGGCGCTGCCCGTGAGGATAAGGGTGGGTGGATCGATGCCTGCCACCGGGCGCGGCGGAACGGTCTTGTCTTCAAACGCTCCGAATACTGCATTGCCGTGCACCAGTACTTTCCATGTCTCCGGGATGCGAAGCTTGATGGCTCCGAACGCGGCATTGGCGTCCACAACGGCGCGGCGATCCGGCGTGGAGATGGTGCAGCCACGAAGATCCACTTTGATTTCGCCAAAAACGCTGTCGAAGTGTGCGCCTTCGAAGTTTGGATTGTCGATCCGGCGCTTGACGGAACTGAAGACCACCGATTGGTGCAGTTGATCGCTGTCGACATTGCTGCGCGAGCTAAAGCTGGAGGCGAACTGTTGGGACCCATATCCCCATCGTTCCTGCCGCCGCTGCCAGCGGCGTTCCCGCCTCTGTTGCCAGGACATTCCGTCACGGCAGCCCCACGAACCGTGCCACGACTTCTGAAACAGCATGCTCACGCCGGCCGCGATCAGTACGACTGGCCAGATTAGCGCCCCGACGCTGGCGTGCACTATTCCCAGATTGCGCAGAGTTAACAGGATGCCGGCCGCAATCATGGTCAAATGCCACACCATGCAGGAGCCGTTGCGGGCGCGCGAGAGCATAGCCGCGCCCCAGGCGGATATGGCCAAAGGCCAATAGGCGCGCACGTGGTCGAAAGGCAAGGCGCCCAGGTTATCGAGGAAGAGCAGCGCGCCGACTGCGATCAAAATCAGAGCCGCGAAGGAATGCCCGCCCTGGCCGCCGCCGAAGGTTTGGGTGGCTATCTTCGGTTCTGGTTTGGCGTCCGCTGCGTTGTCGTCCCCTGCGTTATTGACCATAAGTAAAGTTTCTCCATTCCGGCCGCGATCAGAATGACGGGCCACAGTTTCCAGATGTGATTGACCTGGATGATATCGAAGCGATCAAGTGCGAGCAGTACGCCTGCCAGTATCAGGCAGAGCGGAACGGCTACGGAGTTCGGGCGAATCCTCATTCCTTGTACCTCGATTTTGATGGTACGCGGGATCGGCGGGGGATTCACTGCATTTTCGGCGAATGACGGCGGTGAACCGGTGAACGCCGATTACTGCCCCGTTTTCTGCAACATCTGGATGGCGGCGGCTTTCACGGCGGGATCGTTGCCCTGCGCGGCGAGACGGAGGTGGAGGGTTGCGCCCGCGGTATCGCCCTTCGTTCCCAGGGCGATACCCAGTTCGTATTGAGCGCGCCAGAAATCGGGCTGCAATTTGACGGCTGTGTTCAGTTCGCGAGCCGCGCCATCGGCATCGCCGAGTTCAGTGAGCAAAGCTCCCCACAGTTCATGCGCCGCGGGTACGCTGGGATCGGCCAGAACGGCGGCTCGCGCCTGGTTTGCCGCATCGGCGAACAGATTCACATTGGCCAGCATTCGCGCGTAGTTGATGCGCGCGCTGACGGAATCCGGCTTCAGATGGATCGCGCGTTCAAACAAGAAGCGGGCTTCGGGGATCGAACCGCGAGTGGCCATGAGCCCGGCAAGATTCGCCTGCCATTCGGCGTTGGATGGCAGGATTTGCAGCGCTGCGCGGAACTCTTTCTCGGCGCCGTTTAGATCGCCTGAGCGAACCAGCATCGCCGCCAGATAGTTGTGGGGTTCGGCGAGATCGGGATCGAGTCCGATGGCTTTGGTGAGGGCGGTTTTCGCTTCGGCGGACTTGCCCTGCTGGAAAAGCGACTGGCCGAGCAGCCCCCACGCAACCGGATCGTTCGGCGTGCGAGCGATGACGCGGCGAAGTGTCGCTTCGGCTTTCGGCCACGCCTGCCAGTCGACCTGCGCGTTGCCCAGCTTCAGCATGATCACAGTTGAGGTTGGCGCGAGGCGCAGGGCTTCATCGAAGAATTGTTGTGCGTGCGCCGCATCGCCGGCGGTATGGAAGGCCTCGGCGAGATCGACGTAGTAACTCGGTTCCGCAGGCTTGTATTTCTGAAGCAGAGCAGCCAGACGCGGGATGCCGGCCTTGAGATTGCTACCGTCGCGAACCTGCGCCGCGGCGACGTCGAGTTCATTTGCGGGTGTGGACGCGAGCTTCGCGGGATAGTATGGAACGACCTCCCCTTTGTACGAATTCTCCTGCGACTCGTAATATTCCGGTTTCATCGCCATCAGGTTTGCCGGATAAGTGCGCTGGATAGAATGGTCCGTCATCGCGATGTGGATGGCATCGTCGGTGCGGCGTTTCGGCATGTGGCAGCTAACGCAATCGGGATTGGCGTTATGTGTGCCAGCGGTGACGGCGCGCGTAAAATCGGCTGCATGGCAGGTGCGGCACACGCTGTTATAGTGCGCCGTGGCCGCCTCGCCGCGCGGAACGTTGTGCGGATCGTGGCAGGTGGTGCAGCGCAGCTGGTGTTCCGCGTCGTTCGATTGCGTCTGGATGAAGCACTGCGACTTCCGCATGCCGGAAGCCGCGCCTGGCACTTCAAAGCGAGTGTTCTTGCCTGGCTCGCGGTCAAAGGCCAGGCGGAATTTTTCGAGCGGCTCTCCTGCGATGTAAGAGAAGGGCGTGCGGTCGCGGCGTATCTCCGCATGCGGCAATTTCAGCGTGGAAGTTTCCAGGTGACACTGCATGCAGACTTCCTGCCGGCGTTCTGGTGTGAGCCGGTTCGGGTTCACTATCGAAGCGCGGATTTCTTCGGGCGTCGCGCCTGGCTTGCTCACGGCTTCGATGTGCCGCTGGCCGGGGCCATGGCAGCGTTGGCATTCGATACCTTCAGGCAACGGCAGCACGTATACCGGCTCGGAACCTTCTTCTTCGGACCCCTTGGGGATCTTTGGATATGCGTTGTGGCAGAAGATGCATTCGTAGTGCACGGGACGTTCGGAGCCTGGATAATCGGCGCGGTCGAAGCCCGGCAGCATCGCCCAAGTGCCGCCGTTTTCGGAGTAGGAGCCGAACGGCAACTGTTGCAGGCCGTTGCGAGCGGTGAGGTGTAGATAGGTCTTGCCGTGGTTGCCGGAACCGAGCACGTAATCGACCGACTTTTCCTCGATGTTGGTTTCCTTGCCGTCATAGCCGAGTTGCCATCGGCGCTGGTAGGTCTTGCCATCGCGCTGAATCATGGAAAAGTAGCTGTCGGACGCTTCGTGATAATACGGCCTGCCGGCAGGGAAGGGATCCGCGGGATGTTCCGGAGTGATTTTCGCGAACGAGCGCCCCATGCCGGTTTTTGCGAAGTTTTGCGCGATTTCGGCGTGGCAGGTGGCGCAAAGAGCGGGGTCGACGAAGTTGTTAGCTGGGTTGACGGCGGACTTGGAGATCGGCTTAGGCGCCGTCGCCGGAGGTCGAGCCTGCTGTGCCAATAATGCCGCAGCAGTCAGCGCCGCCAGCAACAACAGGGCGCGGGAATTCCACGCGGATAAGCCCCTTCGCATCGACTAGAATTGTCTCACGCGACTTCATTTTGGCGACCTGTCCGTTTCGTGTTAAAGTAACAACACTGAGGCGAAGAAAAGACGAATGTCAGAGTCCCTGTCCCTGCTGTTTCCTGAATTGCCGGTCGCACCGATTCACTCGGGACATAAGGGAGAACTGGCGCCGGTTCTCAATGAATTTGAACGAATGGCGCTTGATCCGGATGGCCCCATTCGCGCTATCCGCCGCACTCCGGCGCGGGCGGGAGATTACGCCCCTTTCCCCGAACAAATGAATCCAAAGCTGCGCGATGTGCTGGCCGCGCGTGGCATCGACAAGCTCTACACGCATCAGGCGCTCGCCTGCGAAAAGGTGGCGGCAGGCGAGAACGTTGTAATCGTCACGCCCACTGCAAGCGGTAAGACGCTCTGTTACAACCTTCCCGTGCTGGATCGTCTCACCGCCGAACCCGGCGCTCGGGCGATGTATCTCTTTCCGACGAAGGCGCTGGCTGAAGATCAGCTCGATGAACTTCACGGCCTGATCGAAGACATGGGCTCCGACCTCTGCGCATTCACCTACGATGGCGATACTCCGCAGGACGCGCGCCGGGCGATTCGTCAGCGCGCCAACATCGTGCTTACCAATCCCGACATGCTGCACACGGGGATTCTGCCGCACCACACCAAGTGGGTGAAGCTGTTCGAGAACCTGCGCTACATCGTGGTCGACGAACTGCATTACTACCGAGGCGTGTATGGCAGCCACCTGGCGAACATCATGCGGCGACTGAAGCGGCTCTGCGAATTCTACGGGTCGAAGCCCCAGTTTGTGACATGTTCGGCGACGATCGCGAATCCGAAAGAACTGGCCGAGAGGCTGATGGAATCACCGTTCTCGCTCATTGATCAAAATGGCGCGCCGGCCGGCGAGAAAGTTTTCATTTGTTACAATCCACCGGTCGTGAACCGGCAGCTGGGTATTCGCCGAAGTTACATCAATGAGACACGCCGCATCGCGCAGGAGTTGCTGGATCATCATCAGCAGACGCTGGTGTTTGCGAACAACCGGCTGGCCACGGAGATTCTGGTCACGTATCTCAAAGACGCGTGCGATAAAGGGCGTCTGCCTACCGAATCCGTGCGCGGGTATCGCGGAGGTTATCTGCCGCGCGAACGCCGTGAGATTGAGCAGCGCCTGCGTTCTGGCGATATACGCGCGGTGGTCGCGACGAACGCACTCGAACTGGGGATCGACGTTGGTTCGCTTGATGCCGTTGTGATGGCTGGATATCCGGGGACGATCGCATCCACATGGCAGCGGGCGGGCCGCGCGGGGCGCAGAAATACGGGGTCGCTGGCGGTGATGGTGGCGTCGAGCGCGCCTGTGGATCAGTATGTGGTGGAGCATCCGGAGTATCTGTTCGATCGTTCGCCGGAACATGCGTACGTGAATCCGGACAATCTGGAAGTGCTGCTGAATCACCTGAAATGCGCGGTGTTCGAACTGCCGCTGCGTGCGGATGAGAAGTTCGGGCCACACGAAAATGCGGAGTTGTGTGCGTTTCTGGCCGAGGCTGGTTTACTGCATCTTTCCGGCAACGCATGGCACTGGACGTCCGATAGTTATCCGGCCGATGCTGTGAGCCTGCGCTCCGTTTCGAGCGATAACTTCGTGGTGATCGACACGACTGGTGAGGCGAAGATCATCGGCGAAGTTTCCTACACGGCTGCGCTGACGACGCTGCACGAGAAGGCGATCTACCTGCACGAGGCGAAGCAGTTTCACGTGGAGCGATTCGATTTCAAGGAGCGCAAGGCTTACGTGAAACGGGTGGATTGCGATTACTATACCGACGCCATCGATTACACCCAGGTGAAGCCGCTGCGGGAGTTCGCGAAGGCTGAAGTGAACGCAGGCGTGGAGCGCGTGCATGGCGATGTGCGGGTGAACCGGCAGATTGTCGGTTTCAAGAAGATACGTTTTTACACGATGGAGAATGTGGGGGCAGGGAAGCTCTCAATGCCGGAACAGGAGATGCATACGACGGCCTTCTGGCTGCACTTTCCAGCGGCGTTTCTGGAAGACATGACGGAATACACGCCGTCGGAACGTCAGAACGGTTTAAGCGGACTCGGCAATGCGTTTCGCACAGTGGCGTCGTTGTTGCTGATGTGCGACCCGCGCGATTTGGGCGTGGCGATGACGGAGGATCTGTCGGGCGGCCTGCTGGCGTGGGAGCCGAATCTATATTTGTATGACAGTTATTCCGGCGGCGTGGGGCTGAGCGCGCCGTTGTATCGTTTGAGCGACCGGTTGCTCACGCAGTCGCGGGAGTTGATTGAGGGTTGTGCTTGCGAGGCGGGTTGCCCGGCGTGTGTCGGGCCGGTCGGAGAGATTGGGGAGCGGGGAAAGAAGGTGGCGCTGGAAGTTTTGGCAAGAGTCGGATTATCCCGCCTTCCGTGACAGGCGTTTTAGCCGAGACCGAAAAAAGGACTTACGCTCGTCTGCCAAGAAGAGTTCTATTTCGACAAAGTATTGCCGAACGAGTGACTCGATGGTCGCTGTTGTGCAATTACCGGTCCGTAGCCAGACGATCTTGGGAGGGTGCCCGAGAAGAAAACTCCGCTGCCGGAAGTCGCCGTCTTTGGTCAGGATGGTCAGATCGTTGTGCATTGCGTAGTGCCAGATTGCGATATCATCGGCTTCCTGCAATCCCAAACGTGAGCTGAGTCCGGGAACAAATCGGCGAGTGCATTGCAAAGCCTCGGTGAAACGTTGTGGTCGAGGAGGAGCTTCACGCAGGTATTGCGATTAGTCGCCGCTCACGCTCAGCCGCGAATGCGAGGCAAGCGTGGAGATCCTCGGCTGTCAGGTAAGGGAAGTCGCTCAGGATCTCGGTCTCGGTCATCCCGGAAGCGAGATAATCGAGCACATCGTATACGGTGATACGCATGCCGCGAATGCAGGGCTTGCCCCCCATTTTTCCAGGCTCGATCGTTATGATTTCGCGAAAATCCACGGCGTCATTCCTTCTGACAACCTCAGGATAGCAGGATTCGCGGGTCGGTTCGCTGTTTCAGCCGTCTGTCCAAACCGCACTAACGCACCCTTATCCCGCGTTCTGAGCTTTAGCCACCGCCGCGCGAATCTCTTCCGGTTTAATCAAACCATCGAATCTTTGCACGGTCTTCCCGCTCTTATCCAGCACAAGCGTGATCGGCAGCGCGGAATCCAGCTGCCCGGTGCCTAATCCCACGGTGTACTTCATCGGGTTCTGCTTGAGGAAGGCCTTCACCGCATCCGCGCCATCCTCATCCATGGAAATTCCGACCACTTCCACGCCCTTCGCCGACAGATCCTGATGCATCTTGTTAAACTCGGGGATCTCCGCGCGGCACGGGATGCACCACGTTGCCCAGTAGTTCAGCACGATTACTTTGCCCTTCCAGTCGGACGTCGAAATCGTCGCGCCTTCCAGAGTCTTAAACGGCGTGTTGGCGAGAGAACCTTCCGCAGCCGCAGCCGCCCGCGATCCGCCATTTCCGCGCGTATTCAAAAACGCCAGATACTCGCTTGGCTGTTTCGTCAACCCGGGAAACGTCGCGATCACATTCCGATCCGCATCGTAGAGCACGTAGAACGGAATCGCCACCGTCTTGAACGTATCCTCTTCAAGCTTCTGATTCGCGACCGACGCGTCGTCGGTGCCGTCCGTGTACAGATCCACCAGCACCATGTTCTTCATCACGCCGGAAATCTCAGGCTTGGTGAACATGTTCGCTTTCATCCAGTGGCAATTGGTGCAGGCATAGCCGGTGAAGTTCACAAGCACAAACTTGCCGCCCGCCTTCGCCTGTGTGAACGCTCCGTTCAGATCGTTCTCCACCCACGCCAGTTCGCTGCTGCTGCCTGTAGCGCCACCGAAAACACCGCCCGTCGGTGGAGGGATATACGCTTCCATCTCACCCAACCTCGCTCCGAACATGCCAGGCACAATCGACAGCGCGCCCACCACCAGCAACATGCCGATCAGCAGTCGTGACACACCCATCTCCGCATCGTGCGAAATCCCAGGCAGCCGCACGTAGCCCAGCAGATAGCCGCCCGCCATCGCCAGCAGCACTACCCACGCGGCCAGGAAACGCTCGCGCGTCAGGAAGCCCGACTGCAGCACCGCGTCCAGACTGTACAGGTACTTCATCATCGCGACCAGCACCAGGAAGCCCATCACGACCTTCACCCGCGACAGCCATTCGCCCGACCTCGGCATCTTCGCCAGCCAACTCGGGAACAGCGCGAGCAGGAAGAACGGCAGCGCCAGTCCGCTTGAAAACGTCGCCATGCCGATCACGGGCCGCAGCCTGTCGCCCTGCACCGACGCCGCCAACAGCGTTCCCATGAACGGTCCAACGCATGCGAATGAGGCCAGTGCGAACGTCAGACCCATCAGCAGCGACCCAATGTAGCCACCCGCATTCGACGCCGAGTTCATCTTTGTCAGCACGCTCGATGGAATCGTAATCTCGAAAGCGCCCAACAGGCTCAGGCCGAACACGAAGAAGATTAGCGCGATGAAGCCGTTGACCCACGGATTCGAGCCAAGTTGCACCACGCCGGCCGGACCCAGCAGCAGCGTTGTGACAATGCCAAGTCCAGTGAACAGGAAAATGATGCCGAGGCAGAACGTAAGCGCCTGCGCGAAGCCGCCGCGCTGTCCCGTGAAGTACGACATCGTAATCGGGATCATCGGGAAGACGCATGGGGTGAAGATCGCCGCCAGGCCGAAGCCAAAGGCCAGCGCCAGGAACGCGAGGATACCGCTGTCGCCCGCAGCGGTTGCGGCATTTGCAGTGCCCGGTGCCGTCTGGGCAGTCGGCTTTGCTTCCAAATAACCCGCCGGAATTACGATAGCCGCGGCCATCGGTGCACCCGTCGCCACATTCAACGACGCGCTTAAATCCCGCGTGCGCGGCGGAATGCACTGCGTTCCGCTGCAGGTCTGATAGCGCGGCTGAAAAGCCAGCGCAACATCGCCCGGCGCCACATCCTTCTTCAGCTCAATTCGCGCCAGAAATGTCTGCGTGCCTTCGTAGGTTTCCGTATCGGCCTTGAAGTTCTCATCGTACTTACGAACAGGAGGCGGCTCGAAGAACGTGACATTCGCGATGGCCGCGCCGTTGACTGTCTTGATGGTTGTGGGGATCGGACCTGGCGGCGTGGTCAACGAGTACATATGCCAGCCGTCGTCGATACGCGCTTCCAGATGTGCCACGATGCTGGCACCCGGGGCCGCCGTTGCAGGATCTACGGTGATCGTCCACTGGACGTGATTTTCGCCCTGAGCGAACGCGCACGCTGCCAGCGAAAAAAACAGGAAAAACTGCCGCATGGAATCTACCCCGCTTTTGCGTATTCGCGCAATTCGTCTTCAATGCGCTGGTTGACCTTGCTCGAGAA
Source organism: uncultured Acidobacteriia bacterium (assembly GCA_903825445.1). Taxonomy (GTDB): domain Bacteria; phylum Acidobacteriota; class Terriglobia; order Bryobacterales; family Bryobacteraceae; genus BOG-234. The sequence continues at coordinate 6,302 of CAIKAS010000141.1, read as the reverse complement.
AAACTCAGCTGAGACCCGTATAGCGTTCTTGATCGCGTTGCCGTCGGAGCGGCCGTGACAGATGATGCACACGCCCTTCACGCCCAGCAGCGGCGCGCCGCCAAATTCCGAATAATCCACGCGCTTCTTGAATTCCTTGTAGGCGGAGCGAGACAGCGCATAGCCGATCTTCCCGGAAAGCGTGGCCTCCAGCGACTCCCGCAGCATCAGCCGGATCATGTCCACCAGGCCTTCACTCACCTTCAGCGCCACGTTGCCCACAAAACCATCGCACACGATGACGTCGGCGGCGCCGGAAAACAGATCGCGGCCTTCCACGTTACCGATGAAATGCAGCCCCATTACTTTCAGAAGGGGTGTGGTGTCGCGTGTGAGTGTGTTGCCTTTGTGCTCTTCTTCGCCGATGGAAAGCAGTCCGACGCGCGGTCGTTTCACCTTCAGCACATGCCGCGAATAAACCTCGCCCATCAGCCCGAAATGCGCCAGCATCTGGGGCTCACAGTCCACGTTGGCACCTACATCAAGCACTACAACGGGACTGCCTTTAATCGTGGGGAAAACTCCGGAGAGCGCTGGGCGGTCCACGCCAGGTAGCTTGCCCAGCACCATCTTGGCAATCGCCATGCACGCGCCGGTGTTGCCTGCCGAAATGAAACCATCGGCCTTGCCCGTAGCTACCAGGCGCGCGCAAACGTGCATGGAACTTTCGCGTTTAGAGCGCGCAGCCTTGACGTGGTCGTGCATCGTAATGCGCTCGGGCGCATGCACGATTTCGATCGGCAGGTTCTTGGCGGACGGATGCAGATCCAGTTCCTGCTGCACCGTTACCCGATCGCCGACGAGCAATACACGATGCCCGAACTGTTTCGCGGCATGGATTGCGCCTTCGACTTCCGGTCCCGGAGCCTTGTCGCCCCCCATCGCATCTACGGCAATGGTTACCATTCGTTCAGAAGAATGCGTATTGAGGCCGCTTTATTCCGCGGCAGTTTCGATGACTTCGCGGCCCTTGTATTGTCCGCACTTCGGACAGACGCGGTGCGGCTGTTTCGGTTCGTGGCAATTCGGGCACTCCGAACCGGCCGGCTTGCTCAGAGCGTCGTGAGCGCGGCGGGTCTGTGTGCGTTGGTGGGAATGTCTGCGTTTCGGATTCGGCATTGCTTTTCTCTTTGCTTCCTGAAAATAAACTTTTACTACTGAACTTTTAAACTCTGCAGCGCCTTCCAGCGCTCGTCGGTGGATTGTGCGCGGACCAGACCGCACCCGCATTCCACTTCATTGCGATTCACGCCGCACTCCGGGCAAATGCCCTTGCACGTTTCGCTGCACACACGCTGCATCGGGAGTTGCAACAACAACTGCTCCCTCAAAATATCTTCCAGCACGAGGCCAGGCAACTCGTAAAAACCCATCTCCGCCTCGCCCTCGTCGATGGCCACTTCCTCGGCCGTCACATTTTTATCGACGGGCTTGTAAAAAAGATCGAACGCCGCAGCCACCGGAAACTTCGCCAGCCCCAGGCAGCGGTCGCACTCGGTTCCGAGCACAGTCTCTACCTTACCGTGGACCCTGACCTCTTCCCCAGTATGCGGCAACAACTCCGCCTCGCCTTCGGCCCTTAACGGAGCCAGCTGACGAACTCCAGCAGAGTCGAGATCGAAATCGATCTCACCAGGCTGCCACGTTTCCGCAAACGCGATCTTGCGGACTTCCATCTCCTTAATACTGAGTAACATGGCAATAGGCGGGAAAACTCAATTGTAGCATGCCGCGCAAGCGAACATATACCGTCGTCTGGCCCGGTTCAGGACGGTCTGTTCAGGCATCGGATATCATTGTAACGAAGGATCCCTGCCCGGTTGCGTTATGCGCCGGCAAGGTGCCCGTCACGTGCGTTCCCGGGAGAACTCCAATCGGCTTAATAAGACGTTTCCTGACATTTCTGGCCAAAATGGGCCTTTCTGTGCGTGATGACCCCAAAAAGGTCGTCGATGTGGCTGGCCGCGTCTGGGGTGAACCCGTGGGTGGTTTGGCACTGTCCCTGGAACTCAAGAGAAAAGAGGATCCCGACGAACTGGCTACCGTCTCTGCCGCCGTTCACAATCGAAGCGCCGAAACGCAGCGCCTCACTACACGTGGCTGGCTGAATTTCTATCAGGTATCCGTGGTGGGCAGCGATGGTCACGCCGTCGCGCTGACTCCCTACGGCGGTGAATTGGCGAAGCCGGAGCGCCAGCCCGCACCTGCGGAAATCGTGCTGGCTCCGGGCGAAGCGATCGAGGCCGATATCCCGATTGGCTCGATCTACCAGATGCGCAAGGGGCACTACAGTGTTCAGGCCTCGGCCGGTGTTCCTGGTGGACTGGCCGTTTCGAACGAAATCTCGGTTGGCGTCTAAATAGCTCCGTCAGGCTCGTACTGCAAAGACGACAATGTTCCCGGCAGGTTCGACCACGCCGATTTCCCGCATCCCGTAAAACGTCGTCCGCTCCGGCATGGCGATCGGATACCCTTGCAGCCGCTTCAGCGTGTCTTCGAAATCGTCCACCTCAATGAACAGCGACGCCACGCGCGAAGCTCCATTTGGGGCGAACGCGGGCTCGTCCTTCCGCACGCTGGCAACCGACTGGATCATCAGTTCCGTGTCGTCGCGTACCAGCATCACGAAACCGATGCGGTCGCCTTCCGGAACCTCGGCCACATTCTGAAAGCCCAGGCGATCCACCCAAAATGGGAGACAGGGTTCGATTTCTTCCACTACAAGCACTGGAGTAATCTTCATAGCGTTCTTTCCACCATAATGTACTCATGCTCCAAAACGCAAAAATTATGGCCTTCGTGGGCACCCTGGATGCTGCGCGCGCGAAGTCCTTCTATCGCGACACACTGGGCCTCACGCTTCAGGAAGAAAACCGGTTCGCCCTCGTCTTCGACGCCAATGGCACGATGCTGCGCGTGACCAACGTGCGCGAGCTCAATCCCGCGCAATATACGGTGCTTGGTTGGGAAGTTCCCGATATCACGGCTTCGGTGAAAGCACTCGTCTCCGTCGGTGTGACCTTTACGCGATTTCCGGGCTTGACGCAGGATGACGCCGGCATCTGGCAATCGCCCTCCGGCGCCCGCATCGCCTGGTTTCAGGATCCGGATGGGAACACGCTTAGCCTGACGCAGTTCTGACCCCGAGGTTCAACGACTCCCCGCGCTCACGATCCTGCTGGGTTGCTTCCAACGCGGCCACTGAATCACAGGCTGCCTTTTCTGCACGGCGCAATTCCGCACGCAGATACAGGTTGATCAGGTTTTGATAAGGCATACCCAACGGAGCCGCCAGTTCCTTGAAGTAATCTACAGACGCGGTGTCCAGTCGAATGGTGATCTGGCGTTTCCGCTTGCTGGCTTCGGCGCAAGCGGTATGGCTGGCACAGGCGCTTTTGGCTGGGGCGGGGCGTAGCACCGAATACCACGTGGACGTGCAGAGCCATTCCGTGCTGGAGCTCATGATCCAGCTCATGCCCAGCACTACTGACATTCAGCAGAAGTTCTACACGCTGGTTTATCAGGCGCTCACAAACCAGTCGCGGGAGATTGCCTTACGCGTGGCGCATTCGCTTCCGCAGTGCGGCCAGACCAGCCACAGCCAGCAGCATCAACGCGGCCGAACCTGGTTCAGGCGCGGCGAGATCGAACTCGGAAGCCGAAGGGGCCTGTATCCATGTGTTGCCGCCATCGAGCGAGAGGTCCGTAAAAACGTCGAAAAAGCTTGTGATACTGAATGTGCCCCCGCCTGCCGGAGAAAACGTCGTCTCGCCGGTCCCCACTTCGATCGGGTCGATTCGTAACTCCACAAGTCCGTCCAGCGCGGGATCAACCCACGTCCCCGCCATAAGGTCCATTTCTGTAATTTGCGAGTCGTAGGGGACCAGCCAGTCGTCGGCCGCCGTACGGTCGTCCTGTAACTGCACCAGGCCATCCATTTCGAATGCGCCCTGATCCACGCCGTTCGTGAACAATTCGCCGGTCATTGCCCCCGCAAAGCTATCCTGTTCCGGCCCGCTCGCATAACTATCGGTGACGCCGCTCGTCGCGCCAACAATGATGTTGTCGAGACAATCGGTATTGGCCCCCAAGGTGAAACACGGGCCGTTGGGTGCGGAGAGATACAGGCCGTCTGTTCCGATGTCGAGATAGTCCGGTCCCTGCGGGTCGATGGGACTTGCCTGTATCTGACTCCCCCACAGGGCCAATGCTCCAGCCGCCACCGCGATCATTCCATGACGCATGAATTTACTCTCCATCGGCTGATTATGCAGGGAGCCGAAACGGGAGTCAATGGTAAACCCGCTTCATTGTAGTGATCGCAACAGGCCGGTACTTCCAGTACTCCTTCGAGCCACAGCATCCCGCGTATCCGTCAGCAGGTGGAGCAGAATATCGCGCGGGAGATCTTTCACGAAAGGATTGAAGAGCCACGCGAACAACCCCGGCAGGCTTCGCGTCAGTGCCAGCGACTCATTCTGCAGGTAGACTCCGCCGTCCTTCTCTTCCAGCCGCCAGTAGCTGCGGAAGCGCCATAGATATCCGTGGTCGTTCCCCACTGGAAGTTCGCTCTCACTGGCGGTCTCCGCATTTGACACCTCGGCGATGCGAGTCGATCGGAGTGCGATCTGATGTCGCAATTCGCCATACTGCGAATCGGTCACATCGAAATCGGCGTTCAGAAACACGGTGACCACGGACTTGTTGTACAACTGAAGCCGAACTTTAGATTCGTCTCCGGTCTGCCCAACCAGTTTCGACTGCCGCATTCTCGGCCGGTAGATTTCCTTGTGGTGGTCGTAATCGTGCAGTATTGCAAGTACGTCTGCCAGGCTTGCTCCGTTCACGAATACCGCGCCCACCCAATGATGGATCAGACCTGCAGGGACCGAAACCGTGTGACCATTTTCGCGGATTGGGACCGACTGGATCCACGCCTGACCCATGCGCAGCTGAGCATAGGCATCTGCGCGTCGCGAATCGGAAAGCCGATCGATAGCCAAGAAGCGATCCTGCTGTAAATCGTCGTCCATGCGCGCCTCCACGGACTTTACGTAGTAGTCGAAGACGGCGGTTGTCTCCGGTTTCAGTTCTACCGCGTGGGCGGTGCGAACAAGGAGAAGCAAGAGACAAGGAAGCAGAAGATGAAGCCCCAAACACAACGAACTGTGCCGCGAGGCCCCATCGCGGCGCCGTGGGTGAGGTTCTTGGTCGGGCGGAGAGTCGTTCACATCCGGATCACCATGCGTCCAGGCTCACTGTACCATTTCATGAATCCCCGCAGCCTTCTTTGCAGCCCCTTGACAGAAGTAAAACAATTGTTTTAATCTTGTGTTTAAATATGGCGACCACCCCCTACGTCCCCACGCCAACCCCGACCGATCACCCCGACCCTACGCGCGCCCGCCTCATCGACGCTGCCCGCCTCGTTTTTGCCGAACACGGCTTCCAGGCGGCCACAATCCGCGATATCTGCACCCGAGCCAATGCCAACGTCGCCGCCGTCAATTACCACTTCCGCGACAAGGCGGGCCTCTACCTGGCGGTTCTGCGACATTCAATGGGCGCCGCCGGGATGCCTGAACCCCGCGAAGCCGCTCTGCGCGCCGCCACCCCGGAGGAAGCCCTTCGCCTTATGATTTCCGCCATGTTGCGCCGCATGCAGAACCAGTCCACTGGTCCGGCGTGTCACTTCCGCATCATGCTGCATGAATTGGCGCAGCCTACCGAAGCGTTGCCACGCGTGGTGGAAGAAATCATCGGTCCGAACTACAACGCCATGCGCGAGATCCTGTCGCGTCTGCTCGGCAAGCCGCCGGATCACGATCTCACGCGCATGTGCGCCCACAGCATCATCGGCCAGGTGGTCCACTATGCGCATGCCGGCCCGGTGATCGGCCTGCTCTGGCCCGATCTCAAAATGACTTCCGAACGTCTCGACACCATCGCCACTCACATAGGCGATTTCTCTCTGTACGCAATCAAACAACTGAAGGAAAAGAATTCACATGAGTGAACCAGTAGCAACTCCCGCCGCGCCGGCGCCACTTCCGAAAAAACGCGGGGGACCTCCTAAGCCGCTCATCATCCTGCTGATCCTCGCGGGTGTCGGCTACTTCGTCTGGAAGAATTACCTACAGCCCGTGCCGCTGCCCGAAGGCGTTGTGCAGCTCAGCGGCCGTATCGAAGGTGACGATTCCGCCATCGCCCCGAAGGTCTCGGGACGCATCGCCGAAATCCGTTTCCGCGAAGGCGACACGGTC